>CAYTKV010000014.1:6896-17682 GCA_964438545.1 Candidatus Woesearchaeota archaeon
ATAACTTGTCAAGCAAGGGAGAGAGTGAAAATAAAGTTGTTGATTTTTCTTCCAATGGAAGAAACGGAACACCAACAAATGGGCCTTTTTATAATACTTCTAAAGACGGAAGTAAGTTTGGATACTCTATGAAATTTGATGGAATTGATGATTATGTCTCACACAATACAAATATCGGAATAACTGCCTATCCTTTTACTTTTTCTGCTTGGATAAAAGTTGACGGAGTAGGCCTTACTAGTTCAATCGTTACACGTTATGAGGGGCCGTTTAATTTTTATGAAATAGGTTTAAACGCTAGTGGAAGTGCTAGAATACTGGCTAGCGGAGGAGGAATAAATGAAGGCGGACCAAGCTTAAAAGATGGGAAATGGCATCTCCTTGTTGGAGTTTTTGCTACTACCAGCGATAGAAAAGCCTATGTGGACGGGGAACTTGTGATTAGCTCTACAATCTCTTCTAACGCACCAACATCAACTGCTAGCATATGTATAGCAAAAGGAGGATTAGGATGCAGTAGTAACTTATTCAACGGCACAATTGACGAAGTCGCAATTTGGAATAGAAGTTTATCAGCAGAAGAAATAAAAGATTTATACAGGCTAAAAAAAGGAAAATATTATTGGAAAGTTAATGCGACCGATTCTCTCGGACTTTCAAACGAGTCAGAAACTAGAGAATTTAGTGTAAAGAGCGAGCCTTTAATATTAGAGCTAAAGATTAATGAAACAGTAGTCTACAATGACATGAATGTAAATATAAGTACAAAGATTTATGATGAAGATTTACAGGTTGTTTACATAGCAGAAAATGCTTCTGGGCAATGGGTAAATCACTCAATAACCCCTGTAATAGCTAGCGGAGCTAATACATATTCTTATGTGCTTGATAAAGGAAATTTAAGCAATCAAGAAAATGTTTCTTATTACGTCTTTGTGAACGACGCAGATAATAATAAAGTCCAATCTTCTTTAAATAGCTTTTTTGTTGAGAATAGAAAGCCAAGTGCAATACTAAATGCTCCGTCTCCTTTGAAGCCATTTGGAGCAGGAGAAAGCATATTGTTAAATGCAACTGTTTTTGATATTGACAATGACACATTAGAAACGAGAATTTATGCTAATACTAGTGATAATTCAGGCATATATGACTTTCTTTACTATAGAAGAACTAATTTAGCTCACAATACAACAATAATTTATAATCTTTCTTCTTCGCTTGTTAATCCAAAATCACAAGGCTTGGTTGGCTTGTGGCATTTTGATAATTTGTCAGAAAAAGGAGAGAATGAAAATAAAGTTGTTGACTTTTCAAGAAAGGGAAATAATATAACAACATTTAATGGAAATCCGGTAATAAATATCTCAAGAGGAAAATTCGCTGGCGCTTTACAACTAGATGGAGCAAGTGATGGAAGAACAGGAACAAGTAGCTCTCTTAATCTTGGTGGGGGTAATGTTTCAATAACAGCTTGGGTTTACATTCATAAATTGGATTCAGCATATAGAGGAATTTATAATTATTTCCCAAGCACTTCAGGTTGGTATACTTTATTTGTATCAGATGTTAATACAATACATATGAGAATTGGTGATAATTTTTTGAATTCTAATACAGCCCTTCAAACAAATAATTGGTACTTCCTTGCCGGAACTTATGAAACAGCGACAAAAAATATAACACTATATGTTAATGGACAATTCGATGGTACAAAGAACGTGGCAAGTAGTAATTGGGCAAGTGGGGCGCCTGATGATTTTGCTGTTATTGGTTCAAATGAAGCAGGCACTGAAAGAATAAACGCAACAATCGACGAAGTCGCTGTCTGGAATAGAAGTTTATCAGCAGAAGAAATATCACAGCTTTACAAAGTAGCGAGAGGGCATTATTTCTGGAAGGTTAATGTTACAGATTCATTTGGAGCGAGCAATGAATCAGAAACAAGGCAGTTTACAGTTGATTTGCCTGAAATATTATCTGTTCAGATTAATGAAAGTATAGTATATAACGATATGAACATAAATATAAGCACTAGCGTTATTGACAATGACTTGCGGACAGTAATTATTGCAGAAAACGCGTCTGGGCAATGGGTTAATCATTCAATTCCTGTTACAAAGCAAAGTGGAACTAATACATATTCTTATGTGCTTGATAAAGGTAATTTATCAAATCAAGAAAATGTTTCTTACTATGTATATGTAGATGATGACAGCGGCAATTTTGATCAATCTATAGTATACAGCTTTTTTGTTGAGAATAGGAAGCCTAGCGCGATATTAAATAAACCAGATAATGGTTCTGTATTATTTAAAGGGGAATCTGAAATAATACTAAATGCCAGTGTTTTTGATATAGATAATGATACATTAGAAGCTTCTATTTTTATTATAAGAGAGAATTTAATAAATGACTTTTATAAACATGGCTTACTCTATCGAACAGCAAATGTTTCTTCGGGAGCTACAATAACTTATAACTTCAGTTATTCTACTTTAATTCCAGACAACGATACCTTTGCTCTTTATCACTTAGACAATAACAGCATGTTTGGAGAAAATGATACTTATGTTTATGATTTTGCCAGAGCCAAAATAAATGGGACAATCGCGGGCAGTCCAACCATAAAAAGATACGGAGGAAGATTTGGAGGCGGCTTTGGTCCCTTTAATGCAACAGAGGAAATACAAATAGGCAATGGTACAGATTTCGCAGAGGTTTGTGATAATGGCTGTACATTTTCTGCTTGGGTGAATATATCTACTAATGCGATAGTCATAATAAATAGATTTGATGCCACAGGAAATAATCGTTTTATGCAATTCGGAACTACATCTAGTGGAGCATTGGATTTCAGAATTAATAGAGACGGAGGCATAGAAGCAGGAGCAACTTGTCAAGTTTTATCGAACTCCACATTATCTTCAAATACTTGGTATAATATAATAGGAGTTTTTAATCAAACTAATACATTTGCGTACATTGACGGAGTATTAAGCAACACCACAACTTGTTCATTTAATGGTATAAATACAACAGCATGGGACGATGACGAGCCAGTGCTTATCGGAGGAGATGCAGGAGGAGCTGGGGTAGGGTCTAATGCAACAATCGACGAAGTAGCAATCTGGAATAGAACATTAACCTCTAGTGAAATTTCTGACATGTTTAAATTAAAAGCAGACAAATATTTCTGGAAGGTAAATGTTACAGATTCTATTGGAGCAAATAACGAATCTGAAACAAGGGAATTTACCATAAAAGAGGGTTTAACTTCGTGTCAAGAGCTGAATGAAACAAATAAAGAGTATTTTGTTATCCAAGATATTAATACAAACTTAACTTGCTTTAATATTACTGCAGATAATATAACTTTAGACGGACGGGGATTTACAGTTAAATACGGAACCGCAGAAACAGGAGTTGGGGTAATTGTTAATAATAATGTAAAAAATGCGACTCTAAAAAATTTAATTATTGAAAAGGGCAGTGTAATTGGAGGAAATAATTACGGGATTGAGTTAAGGAGCGGAGTTTCAAACTCAACTATTTTTAACAATTCTATAAAAACAAACGGCAATTCTACTGCCAATTATGGAATATTCTTGACTTTATCTTCTGATAATAAAATAACTTCAAACACAATAAGCACAAATGGAACTTCCAATAACTATGGAATTTATCTTTCCTCATCCTCTAACAACCAAATAACTTCAAACACAATAAGCACAAATGGAGCTTCCTTTAGCTATGGAATTTATTTTTTCGCGTCCTCCTCTGAGAACCAGCTAGCTTCAAACACAATAAGCACAAATGGAACGAACAGCCATGCTTTAATACTTCAAATTTCCGTAAGCAGTTTTCCTCTTAATAATAACTTCACCAATAATACTTTAGGCTCTGTGGCAGGGCAAGATTTATTCTTTAATGATGCAGGAATAAACGGAACTTACTTAATAGACCAGCAAATAAGGAATTATAGTATCGCAGGAACAGGAAGTTTAATTAACTTTAAAGATACAAGATTCGGCGAAATTAAATTCTTACAAGCCATAAACGGAACAGGAAATAATTTAACAAATGATATAAAAGTAGCTAACAATTCAGCTATTGTAGAATCAAGCAATAAACCGGGATTGAATAGAAGTGCGAATATTACTTTATATAATATTGGAGAAAGAGGATTTACCAAACCTACAATATTAAGAGATGGCATTGCATGTCCTTCTGGAGTTTGCTATAACTTCACAGCTTTGAATGAAGCAAATGTTATATTCAATGTAAGTTATTGGACTAATTATAGTATTGGAGAAGGAGAATTTCTCTTGACAGAATGCAGAACACTAAATCAACCAAATTCTGCTTATACTCTTCAAAATAATATTTCTACAACAGGAACTTGCTTTAACATTACGGCTAATAATATTACTTTAGACGGTCAAGGATTTTCCATTACGGGGAATAAAACGAGTAGCACTTATGGAGTTTATGCTTTAGGGAGGCTAAATATTACAATAAAAGATATAAATATAACTCAATTTGGCGCGGGGGTATGGATTGATGGTGTTAATAATTCTTTAATAGTTAATATAACTTCATCAGATAATGCCGATACAGGAATTGAAATAGTAAGGTCAGATAGAAATCAAATAATTAATAATACTTTTTCTTTTAATGATATTTTTAGCGTAAGCATAGCTACCGGTTCTGATAGTAATATATTAAGAAATAATATTATAGAGTCTGGAGGCATTTATGGAATTGATTTGGGAACTGCTACTTTTAATTTAGTTGAAGGAGGTTCAATAAGTAATTCAGGAGACGCTATTGCTTTTATTTCTGGAGTATCAAGCAATAATAATTTTACAAATGTCAGTATAACAAATACTAATCCTAGTAATTACGATATTTCTTTTACAGTTACAGATAGAGCCAATAGAACTTACCTAATTGACATGCCGCGCATTGGGAATTACAGCTTTGGACAGCTGGGAGGCGTATTCTTCTTCAAAGACTCTCAATTCGGAGAAATTAGATTCTTACAGAGCATCAACGGAACAGGAACTAATTTAACTAATCATGTAAGAATAGGAAATAATTCTGCAATAGTTGAATCTAATATTAATATTGGTTTGAATAGAAGCGCAAATATAACTCTATATGGAATTGGAGACAGAGGCTTTAATCCTCCCGCAATATTACGCGATGGTTTTAGTTGTCCTGCTGGAGTATGCTATAACTTTACAGCCTTGAATGAAACTAATGTTATATTTAATGTTAGTTACTGGACTAATTACAGTATTGGGAGTGGGGTGGAGAATATAGTAGAAGTAGATTCGTGCGGGCCCTTAGGTATAGCAAATACCGTATATGTTCTTACACAAGATGTTTCAACAACATCAACCTGCTTCACAATCGTAGCAGATAATGTTACTTTGGATGGAAGGGAGTATACAGTAAGAGGTCCATTGAGTGTGTCTGATTCACACGGTGTTGAAGCGATTGGAAGATTTAATCTAACGATCAAGAATTTAACTATAACAAATTTTGATAGTGGAATTTATTTTGTTTCAACTAATAAATCATTGATAAGGAACAATATAATCAATGGTTCTGGAGAGGGTGGTAGAATAAATCTCCAAACTTTTTCGAACGATAATCAAATAATGGATAACAACATCTTAGGCATCGAGGGCGACGGGATAATTATATCCTTAAGCTCTAGAAATCTCATTAAAGGGGGAAGAGTTGGAGGAAGCCATGTTAACGCTATAAGTTTATTATCAAATTCATTAAATAATAATTTGACTAATATTACAATTAATAACACACCGTTATCAGGAAATTATCTGAATCTCCGCATTATAGAGGAAAGTAATAACACTTACCTAATTGACATGCCGCACATAAGAAATTACAGTTTTGGCGCGTCAGCAGGAAGCCTAGTTTACTTCAAAAATTCTCAATTCGGAGAAATAAGATTTTTGCAGGCAATAAGCGGAACAGGAAATAACTTATCAAATGATATAAGAATAGGAAATAATTCTGCAATAGTTGAATCAGGCTTTAATGTTGGTTTGAATAGAAGCGCGAATATAACTTTATATAATATTGGAAACAGAGGCTTTATAACACCAACAATATTAAGAAACGGTTTAATATGTCCTTCTGGAGTTTGCTATAACTTTACAGCTTTGAATGAAACTAATGTTATATTCAATGTTAGTTATTGGACTAATTATAGCATTGGAGAAGGAGAATTTCTTTTAACTGAATGTAGAACACTAAATCAACCAAATTCTGTTTATACTCTTCAGAATAATGTTTCAACAACATCAACCTGCTTCACAATCGTAGCAGATAATGTTACTTTGGATGGACAGGGATTTAAAGTTAACTACGGAACCGAAGGAACAGGAGTTGGGGTAATTGTTAATAATAATGTAAAAAATGCGACTCTAAAAAATTTAATTATTGAAAAGGGCAGTGTAATCGGAGGAAATAATTATGGAATTGAGTTAAAGAGCGGAGTTTCAAACTCAACTATTTCTAACAACACTATAAAAACAAACGGCAATTCTTCTAATAATTATGGAATATTCTTGACTTCGTCTTCTGATAATAAAATAACTTCAAATACAATAAGCACAAATGGAACTTCTAATAATAATGGGATATATCTTTCTTCTTCATCCGATAATCAATTAACTTCAAACAATATTTCTACAAAAGGAACAACTTCCTCTAACGTCGGAATTCTTTTTGGATTATCATCTAATAATAGTATAACTTCAAACACAATAAATACAAACGGGACTTCTAATAATTATGGAATACAACTTTCTTCTTCCAACAACAACCAACTAACTTCAAACAACATTTCTACAAGAGGAACAAGTAACGGTAACTATGGAGTTTTTCTTTCATCTTCATCCGATAATAATATAACTTCAAATACAATAAGCACAAGTGGAGGTTCTTCTAACTATGGAATTTATTTTTTCTCTTCCTCCTCAAACAACCAACTAACTTCAAACACAATAAGCACAAATGGAACGAATAGCCACTCTTTAATACTTCAGATTTCCGTAACTAATTTTCCTCTTAATAATAACTTCACAAATAATACTTTGGGCTCTGTGGCAGGGCAAGATTTATTATTTGATGATGCGGGAATAAATGGGACATATTTAATAGACCAACAAATAAGGAATTATACTTTGAATAATAGCTTAATTAACATTAAAAACTCTCAATTCGGCGAGATAGTGTTTATTGAGAGCGTTACAGGAAAAGGAACTAATCTATCAAGAGATATAAGAATAGGAAATAACTCTGTTATTGTTGAATCAACTTCAAATATAGGATTAAATAGAAGCGCGAATATAACTTTATATAATATTGGAGATAGAGGATTTACTGTACCTGCGATATTAAGAGATGGTCTACCTTGTGGAAATATTTGTTATAACTTCACAGCTTTGAATGAAACTAATGTTATATTTAATGTTAGTTACTGGACAGAATATAAAATAGGAGAAAAAAATAGAAATCCTGACAATCCAATAGTTAACATAAATTCAACAGATGGCACTAACAGAACAAAACAAGACTTGAATTGCTTTAGCACGATTACAGATCCAGATGGCGATAAATTAAATGCCAGCGTTCAATGGTATAATAATTCTGTTTTGCATTTGTATGTTGACTTCAATAATAGTTATGCAAATGGAACATTATTTAATACAACGCTCAATAACGGCAACACAACAAAAGGCCAGAACTGGAGCTGTGGAATTAGATTATTTGACGGATTTAGTTACAACAATTGGACAAATTCGACTAATTTGACTATTTTAAATACTCCGCCGAATGTGACTTTGTTAGACCCGCCTAATGACAATTACACAACAAACAGAACTCCAACATTTGTTTGGAATTCAACAGACGATGATAACGACATTATAAGCTCAGAGCTAAATCTTACTTGTTATAGCGTTCTTGGAGGAAGCTGTCTTGATGATAACAGAATTAATGTTGTGGCAGGGGATGGAAAAATTTCTCATACAATTTCGCAAGAGCTTAGATACTTGTCAGACAAGGGCTATTATTATAATTGGAGTGTTAGAGCAAATGATTCAGAAGGATTTAGCGAATGGGCGAAGCCAATAAGGAGAATAAACATTCAGGTACTAATAAGCATAAATGCAACTAGAGATATTGTACAATTTGGCCAGATACTAGAAGGGAGTAACGATACAACTGATGATTCGCCTTTGCCTTTCTTGTTGGAGAACACAGGAAATGCATTTGTTAATGTTACAATTAAAGCAACAAACCTATGGTTAACTGCTTCAAATCCTAATCAATATTATCAATATAAGATTGATAATTACACTCTTGAAAACTTTTCATTTAATTGGCAAAGATCATGGACAACATTTAGGAATTTGCCAGCTGAAAACAATCCAGAATTAGCAATTTCTGAATTGAATTTTACTGATGCTAGCGACAGCGCAGAAATAGACATCAACATTACAGTTCCTCAAGGCGAGGGAGCAGGAGAAAGGAGCTCTGTGGTTACCTTTACTGCAGAATTTGCGGAGTGAAAATGGGAAAGAAAATGAAAATAAATAATATGGAAAGGGAATTTGATTATTATGTTTATGTTGATTATTCAGAAAGTTTAGCGGGATACATAGTAACTCAAGAGAATAAGATAAAAGAAATTTTACCGAAGACATCTAGACTGCGTCATTATAAAGAAATTAAATATGTTATAGAATTCATAAAAAAGAACAACAATAAGCGAATATTTTTATCTATTGATGATAACCAATATTATTCTTTTATGAGATTACTTGAAATAATGCAAAAGCGCGACTATAGCCTAATTATTGATACAATGTTAAATATTGGAAGGAAATTGGGGAGATTAAATTGTGATAAGGAAGGAGGAAAATAGAAAATGCCGAATAGGAAACATGTCATGGCAATAGATTTGATTTTGGTAGTTGGAACTTTCTTAGTTATAGCAGTTTTACTTGGATACTATAATTATAGTTTACAGCCTGTATTGCTTTCTCCTCAGGATGAATTAGTCACAACAAGCACATCTGTATTATTTGAATTTGGAGAGGGCAACTTAATATTAATTGACGATAATCCAGAGTTTACCTCTCCTGAAAAGATTTATGCGCAAGATAATTTAATTGTAAACTTAAAGCCAGGAAAGTATTACTGGCAAGTTCAGGGAGAAGTTTCTAGCGAGATAAGAGAATTTACAATAGAAACAGAAGTAGACTTGAAATTAAGAAAGGCGGGAGAGAGTTATTTTGTTGTGAATGCTGGAAATACCTTATTGAATGTTGAAGTATATGAAAAGGGAGAGTATGTAGAAAGCGTTGTTCTGGATGTTGATGAAAGCAAGGAAGTTTCAGGAACTAAATTTATAGGAGGGCAAGATGAATAAGAAAATATTAATTATTTTGTTAATGATGATTGCATTTGTTCCAAATGTATTAGCCTTGGGCATAACTCCTGGAAGAACAACAATAGCGTTTGAGCCAAGCTTAGAAAAAACAGTATCATTTAGTGTTGTGAATTCAGATAAAAAAGACATTGACTTAGTTGTTTTTGCAGAAGGCGAGCTGGCGAAATATATTTCTTTGTCAGATGTTTCGCTTTCTCTTTCTGCTAGTGAAGAAAGTAAAACCCTTAGTTATACATTAAGTTTGCCAGCCGAATTGAAGCCTGGATTAAATACAGGAGAAGTAGTTGTTTTGCAATTGCCTGAAAAAGCTCAAGGCAGTGATACATTTATTGGCTCTACGGTAGGAGTCAAAACACAGGTTTATGTTCATGTGCCTTTTCCTGGGAAATATGCAGAGGCAGAATTAAATGTTATCGGCCCTGATAATAATGGAAAAGTAATTTTTGCCATGCCTGTAACAAGCAGAGGTGAGTTAGATTTAGTCAGAGTGGGAGCAACAATTGATATTTTTAGTTCATTAAATGAAAAAATACAAACTATAACTACAAATGAAGTTTCTTTAAAAAGCCAAGAAAGAAAAGAAATAATTGCAGAATGGAACGCATCCGATGTTCAGCCAGGGCCTTATAGAATTGTTGTGACTTTAGTTTATGATGAAAGCACTTTGACATTAGAGAAAGAGTTTAATGTTGGAAAGAAAATTTTAAGTTTGGAAGGAATAGAAGTAAATGACTTTTCTTTGGGAGAAATAGCAAAGTTTGAAATTCTTGTTGAGAACAAGTGGAGCGAGTCCATAGAAAACGCATATGTGCAAATGTTAGTCTATAATACAGAAGGAAAAGTAATGGCTGATTTCAAGTCACAGACTTATAATGTTCCTGCTTTAGAGAAAACACTAATGGTTGCATTCTGGGATACAGAAGGAGTGAAAAAAGGAACCTATGACTCTTCTGTATTTTTAAGATATGGAGATAGCTCTGAGCAGAAAGACTTGAAATTAGAAATAAATGAAAATGAAATTAAAATAATTGGAGCGGGTTATATTATTTCAAAAGGCATCACAAAAGAAGGGGGCTTGAGCAGGAGCTTAACAATAACTCTGATTACAGTAATTGCGTTATTAGTGATAATTAATTTGTCATGGTTTATTTTCCTCAGAAAGAGATTTTTGAATAAAGTTAAGAGATAATCTAAATTGGAATTGAATATAAAATATTAATTGAGTGCGTGGTTTCTTTTTTTATTACTATTTTTTGAGAAATCAAAAGGGGAAAGATTTATAAATAATAATTA
>CAYTKV010000015.1:0-6393 GCA_964438545.1 Candidatus Woesearchaeota archaeon
CAGTAGACCTATCTAAAAATTTCAAGAGAACAGATGAGGCTATTCTTTCTGGAAAACTTATACTAAAACCAGGAGAGAGATTAGTAGGGAAGATTAAAGAAATTGAATTACCGAAAGAAGCAAGAGAAACTCTTTCTCAAATCAAGAAACTTCCAGAGTCTTCTAGGTCAGAATTAAAAGGCTTTTTCAATGAATTTAAGGATTTGCCAAGAAGGGAATCTGGATATTATAAAAAGGTAGATGTCAAGACACCTGGTGTATCAGATAGAGGTCAACGAAGAATAATTCTAGGAAGATCAGGTGAAACTTATTATACTCAAACTCACTACAAATCTTTCTGGAGGGTTATATGGGAAAAGATAAAATTCTAGATTTCATAAAAAAAGAAAATTATCAAACTGTAAAGAAGAACTATAAGAAACAAGGATATAAAATTTTAGAATTAGACTTTGATAAATTTAACTTTGCTGAAGAGATATTCAATTTTGTGTCAAAGAAACTATCTTTCCCTTCATATTTTGGACACAATTGGGATGCTTTGCAAGACTGTTTAGAAGACCTCGAATGGATGAGAGAGAAAAATCTTTTAATCTTTATTTCGCATGTTCCAAGCTCAAAAGAAAAAAAAGAACTCCTTGAACTATTCATACATTTTGTGTTGTATGCTGTATTGTGGCAGAAAGCACATGGTAAAAAAAAGGTTAAGTTGGTGATTATGTTAGATTTTAGCAATAATTCAGAACAAAAGTTCATCAAAAAAATAAATTCTTTTTATGAAGAAATAAAAAGTACCTATGAGGAAAAAAATGAAAAAGATAAATAATATGCTTACTCTGAACTGCATTTTAGCAATAATCCTACTCTCAACTCTAAGCAACGCATATTCTCAAGATGATAATACACATACAATCTTCAAAAATCCCAGAGATACTACCAACTGGATAGCTTTAGGAGGAGACATTTGAGGCAGAAAAGGATAAAATGACCAACCAACATAAAATCGTAGACAGAAGAAAAACACCAGTATCAATTATCTTGATCATAATCTGGATGTTCTTTATGGTTATTAGAGGAATAATTAAATTGTTTAGCTTTGGGAAGTTAGAACGAAATGCCGAAATTTTTGGAACAACTTTTGCTTATGTTAATTACATTATAAACGCAGCAGTATTAGTTGTTTTTGTAGTTTTTATTGTATTATTTATAAACAAAAAGAAAAATACATGGAGGTATTTTATTTATTTCATAGGATTTTTAATATTGGGAGTTATTCTAAGTATAATTTTATCAGTTCTTTATATTGATAAAGTTATTGAAATTCTTCCTGGTTATATTCCTCCAAATTTCCTTCTTGCGTTAACTTTCATAGCTCTAATATTATTGTTAGCCTTTTACTCATTAGTCATATATTTTGTTTATAAAAATAGGAGGTATTTTGGAAGATGAAAGAACAGATGATAAAAAGGGGGTTGGAGAGGATTTTCATAGCACTAACTTTGTTTATTGCTCTAATACCTTTAACGGCTGCAGTCGATCCTTACAAACCATACCTTCATAATCCAATTGTTCCAGAACATCCAGATATTTTGCTTCAAGGAACTTTTGAAACAGCTCTCTGGCCTGGAGAAGCAACCTACACTTATCCTATAGAAGTTTCTCCAGGAACGAATGACTTAAAGCCTGTTTTGTCTTTTAGTTATAATCATCATGCCACAACACAAAGACCTAGCATTGTTGGAACAGCGTGGTCTTTGACGGGAAACTACATAATGCGAGATGTTGATTATTCTTTTGCTAATACGTCAGATGATAAGTTTAGGCTTGTTTTAGATGGGCAATTACATGATTTATCTTACGCCTCTTCAGACACAAGATACCACACAGAGATAGAATCTTTCTTAAACATACAAAATGTTTCCGGCGGGAATAATACTAACGGAATGTACTGGCTTGTAAAAAAGAAAGACGGAACAACATATCGATTTGGTTATAACTCTGATTCAGAACTTGTTTCTAACATTTTAAGTTACACAGTAAAATGGAGTTTAGACTTGATCACAGATACGCATAACAATAATATCTATTACTCATATAATGAAAGTCCATATGTGAATGATACTGGAGCAGTTTATCCTGCCAAGATTGAATATAATAATGATAAAAAAAGAGTTATAGAATTTATTTTAGAAGGTTCTGACAGACCTGATAAATGGCTGGTTTATGAGCAAGGAAATAAAATTAGAGAATCAAGAAGAATCAAAGAGGTTCAAATAAAAGCAGAGGGAAATTTAGCAAGAAGGTACATACTAAATTATACAATTCTTGATACGGATGCAAGATCTTTCTTATCTTCCATAACATTATTCGGAAATGACGGAACTTCAAGTTTACCTTCTGTTAGTTTTGAATACTTTAATGTCACAAAGGGATGGTTGGAGGATCCAACTTTTGCACTCCCTTCTTCAGTCTTAGGTTTCGGACAAGCTAGTACAGACTATGGAGTGAGATTAACAGACTTTAACAGAGATGGACTAATGGATATTACAAAGGCTGATGAGTTTAATCCTCAAGATAATCAAAGTTGGATTAACAATGGAAGCGGATGGTATAGGAATGATTCTTGGAATATTCCAGAAAACATTGTGGGGCGGGGCCCCTTCTCTCTAGGCGAAAAGGGCGTGAGATTTCTTGATGTGAACGGAGACGGATTTATTGACATCGTTAGAGGAGACGGTAGCTTAAGAAAAAGTTATCTAAATACAAAAACAGGTTGGTCAAATGATAATTCTAGCTGGCATCTTCCTACAAATGCAAATCCTGTAACAACAAGTTCTGATATTTACGAGAGAGGAGTTCAGTTTGTTGATTTTAATGGTGATGGTTTGGTTGATATACTCTCAGCTACAGACGATTGGAATAGAGCATGGATTCACAATGGCAATGGTTGGACGCTAGATACCTCTTGGAATGTACCATCAACTGCAAGATTTATTATTTACCCATCTGGTGAAGATGAGGGTGTTAGAATTGAAGATATTAATGGAGATGGTTTACCAGACTTAGTCAAAGGAAAGGGAACAAGCAGAACAACATGGCTTAATAACGGAACAAACTGGATTGAAGATGGGTCTTGGAAAATACCTGCTAATGCAGTATTTGTGAACGGTTCTGGTTCTGAACTAGGTGTAAGATTTGCTGACGTGAATGGTGATGGGTTAGTTGATATTCTGAAAGGAGATAGAGGCAATGAAACCTCCTGGATAAACACAGGAGAGACATGGACGCAAGATAATGCGTGGAATGTACCAGAAAGCTCAAATTTTGTTTATGATGTCGGATTTAATGTAGGAGTTAAGATGATTGATGTAAACGGGAATGGGTTAGTTGATGTCATGTTATCAAACCATGCTGAACCCTCTAGAACCCAAATCAACAAGGCTGCAAAGGCTTATCTTCTAAAAAAAATTACTAATAATATTGGCGGTTCTAATACTATGGATTACATAAAATCCACATCACTTAATAACGCTGGTGATGACGAACACTCAGATTTAGGCTTTAATTTATGGATTGTAAACAACGTGGTAGAGGATAATAACATAACTGGCGTTCAGAGAATAACATCCGCTGCTCATTATGGTTACAGAAATGGATTTTTTGACTACAAAGAAAAAGAATTTAGAGGGTTTGGGCTTGTTGATGAAATAAAGCCCAATATTTCCATAACAAGGCATCATTTCCATCAAGATAATGCGTTAAAAGGAAAAGAATTCAAAACAGAGTTCTTAGATGAAGATTCTGTGCCTTATCAGATAAATGAATTTAACTGGAGCATTGAATCACAAAACAATTATTATGTTGTAGAACTTTCCAAAGAAGCTGAACAATTGTATGATGGCTCTTATGACACTCCAAAAACGACCGAAATGGAATATTCCTACGATGATTTTGGCAATGTAATAGGAATAATCTACAAAGGAAACAATTCAACCCAGAATGATGAAAGACATGAGTACTGGAATTATGTTTATAATACAACTGCTTGGATAGTTGACAAACCTAAGAGATATAAGCTACTTGATTTTGATAATTCAACAAGAGTAAGAGAAACATTATTTAGGTATGACGGACTAAGTTATGAAGCTACGCCGACAAAAGGAGACCTAACTTGGGAAGAGCAATGGCTAAATACAGATAACACAAACGCTACCAGACAGTATAGTTACGACAGTCATGGAAATTTAATAAAAGAAACAGATCCTAATGGGTTTAATACAACTTATGACTATGGAACAATTGACACAACTTTCACTTTTGCTGATGAGATAATAAATGCTAAAGGCCATAAGTCTAAATTTACTTATGAATTAGGAACAGGAAACTTATTATCAGAAAAAGATTCTAACGGCTATATCACCAATTACACTTACGACGTTTTTGGAAGAATCAAAAAGGAAATACAACCTTACGATTCTGAAACGTACTCAACGAAAGAATATAATTACACTTTTGATGGAAACGCACCTGAATTAATCAAAGTAAAGCAAAGAGAAGACAACGGAACAAGCAACACATTAGATTCTTATTACTATTATGACGGCTTAGGAAATTTGATTCAGATTAAAACAGAAGCAAATAGTACAAATCAAATTATTACTGATTTTTATTATGACTCGGAAAAAAGAATTGTAAAACAAAGCAACCCATATTTTGCAAGCGCTAATGAAGGTTATACAACTCCACAATCTATCAGCTCTACTATTTATACATATGACCCTCTTTCGAGAGTTATATTACTAACAAATCCTGATAACACAACGCAAAATATTACTTTTGATCATTGGCAAATCACAATCAATAATGAGAATGATAATAAAAAGATTTACAACTTGGATGCATATGATCAAATAAGTGAAGTTGTAGAGTATATTGGAGATAATTACTTCATAACAAAATATGCTTATAATCCTGCTGGCGATTTAATACAAATAAATGATTCTTATGGGAACAACGTATTTATGCATAGTTATGATAGTTTAGGAAGAAAAATAAGGCAAACCAACGCCGATTTAGGAACTTGGCAATATTTTTATGACAAGATAGGAAACTTAATTAAACAGACTGATAACAGAAGATTAAATGTCTCATTAGAATATGATGAACTGAATAGACTAATAAAGAAGAATAATTCAGATGAAATTATAACTTATGCATATGACAGAATAAATGGTACTTTATGGAAAACAATTACTGAAGATTTGACCATCGAGAATTCCTATGATAAAAAATTAAGAAAAGTAAGCGAAACTAGAACAATTGATGGTAAAACATTTACAAAAAGCTGGACTTATGATTCTTTAGACAGAACAAAGAAAGAGACCTTACCTGATGGGGCAGTAATAAGCTACAATTATACTGTAAGCAATCAGATTAGCAGTATCAGTGATATACTAAATAACGCTGAATATGACGAATTGCAGAAACCAAAGAAACTAGTTTATGAGAACAATTTGAATACTAATTTTACTTACAATAAAGACATGTTTAGAGTTGAAAGAATTGTAACAGAAAACAAGCAAGATATTAGTTACCGATATGATAATGTTGGAAATATTATAAGTATAAATGATAGTGCTAATAATATGATGGAAACAATATCGTACGATAAACTGGATAGACTATTATCTTCTCAAAGAAAAAACTCTACAAATATAGACTTTATTTTTAATTACAGTTACGACGCATTAGGAAGTCTTCTTAAGATTTTTGGAGTGGAGGAAAACGTGAGTTATTATTATGGTTCAAATCCATTACATACTCCGCTTATTATTACAAGTACCATGATTGTAATTCCAAACGACACACAAAAATTCATAATACAAAATTCTTCTGGAACAAGAGTAGCATGGCTTGGTAGTAAAGGAAATATTTTTTTGAAAGGTTCTTGTAATAATCAAACAATTTGCATAGCTCCTAATAATTCATTCAAAATAAAAAATGCCAGCGGAGATGTTGTTGCATATATAGATTCTACAACAGGAGATATGTGCATTGAGAGTACAACATCATGTCAGAATAGCGATGAACAAACTAATTGCAATTCACCAAATCCTTCGTTTATTATTCAAAATTCTACGGGCAGTGAAGTTATAGTAATTGACAGAACAAATGGTAACTTATGCTCAACAGGAAGAATATATGAAAACCAAAATGAAATTCCTTAAAAATAAATTTGGAAATTTGAAGAGCAAGATTGTAATAATAGCAATAACTCTTGCTCTATTAACTGGGTTTGTTTTAACCTTAACTTGTGGTGTGCAAGAAAATTCTTATAGTTATACATATTCAGATGGGTTAACATTTTCTACAAATGACAATGTCATTATTATCGTA
>CAYTKV010000015.1:6403-12229 GCA_964438545.1 Candidatus Woesearchaeota archaeon
ACTGGACTTGGAGCAAAACAACAAAAACAGAAAATGAGACAACATTTGATGTTTTTATCGCTTATAATAATCAACTTGAGTTTAACTGGACTCAAATTTGGGAATTTCAACCATCAAAGCCTACAAAGATTAAACATATAATCACAAATAATTTAGGAAGTGATATTTCAAATGCGAAATTATGGTATGTAAATCTTCTTCCAAAAGGAGCAAAAGTCATCTACGATGGACAAGAATTTATTTTAAATGAGGTTGAGGCAAGGCATCTACAAGGAAACTTTAATAATATCTTGCCTAAATTAGATTTTGGAGAATATGAATTTAGATTTGCAGATTTAATAAATAATAGCTTTGATATTACTGATATTTACATTGGTGATGGCTCTATAGTTGGGCATCCTGATCAATTATTAGTTGGAATTGGAATAACAAAGGGAAATTCTGTTTTACCTAATGGTTTTACTATTGAATTAGATCCTGAAATAACAGCTTACAAATCTCCTTCTGGAACAGGAGATCCTTTAAATCAATGGACTAATGGAGCTAATGTTAAGGCGAGTGATAATGCGAGAGCTACTGAAACAACAATAGGAGAAGTTTTAGACACAAGCAATTATAGTTTCTTTTCGACAAATGAAGATATAGAAGTCCATGGAATTGAAGTAAGAGTTGAAGGAAGAGCGGCTTTTGCTTGTACTGAGGAAGAAAATCCCTTAGCGAATGTAACTGTTTCTCTGAGTTGGGGTGGAGGACAATCTCCTTATTGGACGTCTCCTGTTTTGAATAGTTTTACGGTATGTGGACTAAATGACGAAACTAAATTTTATGGAAATCTTACTTATCTTTGGGGAAGAGAGCAATGGACAGGCGGAGAGGTCGGTAATCCTTCTCTCAGAGCAAGATTAAACTTTACAGGCGGGTTTGATGGCGGAAGAGGGGATATTGACCATATTCAAATTAGACTTAATTATTCGATTTATTACGGAAAATCTCCGAAAGTCAATCTCTTATATCCGCCAAATACAAGCGTAATTAATGCTACTCAAACAATTGTTAATTTTTCTTTGATAGACAATGAAAATAATCCTATGGATTTTGTTCTCTATGGAACTGAAAATATGGCTTACATTAATCAAACAATTCTTATGCAAAATTTCTCTCAACCTAACGCAAGTGTGATTAATTATAATTGGACGGCTCCCATTATAACCCCAAATGATAAGAGCATCTGGCTGTTAGCTCATCTAGATAATAGAAGCGAATGGGGAGAAAAAGATGATTCAACTATTACGAAAAAAGTTCATAATTTTGGAAATAATCTGCAACAAATAAATGGAACATTTGGAGGAAGTCCAGAAGCAAAAATGGACTTAGGATTTTTTGGAGGAGCTTATTATTTTAACGAATCAGGAAACGGCGAAGGAATATTTTTTGATAATTCCTCAAACACAGCTTTTAAAGACGTTTGTAATAATGGTTGCACTTTTTCAGCTTGGGTAAAAAGTAATGCACAAACCCCTGCATCAGCTGGCATAATCTCAAGATGGACAGATTCAGGGAATGATAATTTCTTTGTTTTAAAAAGAGGTTCATTTGGTTTGACAGGAATACAATTCTCAATAACAGAAAATGGTGTAGGAGCAAATCATTGTGTGGCTCATAATAATTCTGTTGGTTTAACTGTAAATACATGGACTCATGTTGCAGGAGTCTGGGATGATGGAAATAATCAAACTAGAATATATCGTAATGGAATATTAGCGAATACAACTAATTGTCTTTTTGACGAAATTAATCAAACAGCTTGGGGCGATAGCGAAGCTTTAGAGATAGGTGAAGAGCAAGTTAACGATTTTGATGGATTGATTGATGAGATTGTAGTCTGGAATAGAAGTTTAAGTGATAATGAGATTTTAAATTTAACGAGATTAAAAAATCAAACAAGATATTATTGGGGTGTGAATGTAAGCACTCTTGGTTCTACTGTCGGCAATCCTTCTTCTTCTTTCAACGGAACTTGGTATTTTGATACTGCTATAATTCCAACTCCGCCTGTTAACACTTGTACTTATACTTCTGGGAATTGGAATGTAAATCGTGCGGATAATTGCACAATTACATCTAATGTTAGTGGACAATCCGGAGCCAACTTAACAGTTTCTGGAACAGGAACATTCAAAATTAATTATGCTAATATAACAGGATTTTTCGATTACATTTTTAAAAAGGATTGTACTAGCAATTGTGATGATTTTGTGATAAGTAGCGGAAGTTTAGGATAAAAAAAGATGAAAAAAGAAAGAACAATGAATGTTGATATTGCAAGAAGCATAACTGAGCTAAGGGCTGCCATGAAGGAATTTCTATTAAGGCATAGATTATACAAATTACTCTTAAGAGGAAAAGGACTTGAGTTTGAAGCTTACAGAAGTTATGCCCCGGATGATGACGCGAGCTCAATAGACTGGAAGGCAAGCAAAAGAGCAAACACCCTTTTAGTGAAACAATATAGAGATGAAAGAAATCTAAAAATAATGTTTGTAGTTGATGTCGGAGAAAATATGGTTTTTGGCTCATCCAAAAAACTAAAATGTGAATTTGCAGCAGAAATCGTCGCGGCTTTTGCTCATTTAATAATCACTTCAGGCGATAGAGTTGGCTATATTCTTTTTAGTGATGATGTAAAAGAGTACGTAAGACCAAGTGGGGGAAAAAAACATTTTGCGAGGTTAGCAGAAAAGCTAACTGATCCTAACAATTATGGTAAAATTTCAAATTTAAAAAAGGCTTTTGACTTTATCATAAACTACTTAACCAAAGAAATTTCATCCGTTGTGATAATATCAGACTTTATCTCCTTCCATTCGGAACTTGAAAAAGATCTGTCTTTAGTAGGAAATAAATTTGAAACAGTTGCGTTAATGATTCGCGATCCTCTCGACCATACTCTACCTGATTTTGCAATAGAAGTCGTGATTGAAGACCCAAAAACTGGTCAGCAATTGCTGATAAATCCAAAAGTTGCAAAGAGGTATTACGAAGAGTATTCTCTAGAACAAGAAAAAATGATAAGAAAGGTTTGTTTGAAGCACAGAATAGACCTTTTGGAGTTGATGACAAATGAGCCTTTTGTTCCTTCTTTATCTGAGTTCTTAAAAGGAAGGGTAAAAGAAAAGGTCGTAAAATGATGCTCACTTTCTCTAGGCCAATATATTTGGTTTTATTAATTTTAATACCTCTTATTGTTTTGACTCATTTCATAGCACTAAAAAGGAAAAGAGTTCATGCCTTAAAGTTTGCAAATTTTGATGCGATAGCCAGAGTAAAAGGCATAGACTTGTTATCAAAAAATATATTCATACTTATTTTAACAATTATTATTTTGATTGCGCTCACTCTTTCTGTTTCTGGCTTGACATACCATAGAGTTTTATATTCAAGTACGTTCTCTTTTGTTGTTGCAATAGACTCTTCTAAAAGTATGGAAGCGACTGATTTTACGCCTAACAGACTGGAAGCCGCAAAAGAAACTGCTTCATTTTTTGTTGATATTACTCCATCAGGAACAAAAATCGGCGTTATTTCTTTCTCAGGAAATGCTTTTATTTCACAAAGGCTAACGGATGATAAAATTCTAATTAGGCAGGCCATAAAAGAAATTCCTCTAAGTGCAATAGGAGGAACCGATATAAACGAAGCAGTAATAACATCAAGCAATTTGCTAGAAGGAGAAGAGGCAAGGTCTGTAATAATACTCAGCGACGGAAGGATTAATGTCGGAACAATAGATGAAGCGATTAGTTATGCAAATAATAATGATGTTGTGGTGCATACAGTCGGAATAGGCACCAGCGAAGGAGGATTAACTAGCTTCGGCTTATCAAAAATTGATGAAGATTCCCTAAAAGCAGTTGCCTTCAACACAAATGGAAAATATTTCAAAGCAGAAAATAAAGAAGAGCTAGAAAATGCCTTTAATAATATCTTAAATCTAAGGTTAAAAAAAGTTTCGCTAGATTTATCTCGGCGCCTATTACTCTTAGCAATAATGCTCATTGTGATTGAATATGTATTAGTAAACACACGATACAGAATCTTGCCTTGATATATCGATTTCCGCTTTACGCCCGATAGACGCTGTGCGCCCCGAGGCTGATTGGACTTGATCGCTGTTAAGTCGTCCGAGGGCGCCCGTGAAGGGCCAAAAGATTTATGTTCCGAGCTTGCGAGTGGACAATAAAACTTTTTAGTTTCTGAGGGGCGCGAAACTTAGAAAGATATATAAGAGGAATAAATAATAATAAATCAATGCCAAAGAAGAAAAAACATTCTCTTAAAATAAGTTATGATAAAGAAAAAGAAGAAATTACTCTTGAGACTCTAAATCCAAAACGCTTCACCCATTATGGTTTCGGAACTTTTCTTGAAGATATTGATCCAAAAGAAATTTCAATTAGTAAGAGCGCATTAGAAGCTTTACTTCATTCTCCTACAAGAGATGGTCTACAAGGATTAGAATTTTGGCAAGACCATAGATTAGCTTGGGGAAGTCCTTCTCCAAATTTTATAGTTCCCTATGATGCAATTAATTGCCCAAGGGATGCTAAAACATGGTTGAAAGATTGTGATGTTTATAAAGAATAATTCTAAAGCGCCCCGAAGAAATTTCACTTAACTGCCTGTTAAGTTCTCCTCCATTCAGATACGAAAAGAGGACAAGGAATAACTGCAAGTGGTTTTTGCGAGCAATTTAGGGCGGTGGGGTTTAAGTGGCTTCAATGGGGTTAATTAACAATGAGCAAAAAATTCCGAAGAGTTTTTGCGCTAATTTACACATAAAAAGAATAACAATTACGCAAAAATTGAATTTAACAGACTTTTAGCGAAATTCTCTGATTTTATGCTCAATACAGTCTAATAGTCATATTTTACAAAAATGCCTATAAAAATTTGTGCTATTTGTTAGTTGCAAGATGCATATTTAAGCAGGTAATTAATATAAAACTTACGAGTTATATCCCTAACATAGATAAAGCAGTTACAAAAGAATGTAAAAGAAGGCATTATAGCGATAGCACAATTAAGATATATCTAATAAGCAAGAAAGACGCTCGTTTATATTTAATCTTCAAACCAATCCAACTTGCCTTATTTTTCTAGCCGCTATTATTTTTTCTTTTAGCCTATCTAAATTGTCTATGCTAGAGATAAGCTTATAGGGCTCTGGCTCTTTTTCCGGATATTTAATTTTTTTTATTTTTATTTTTTCTTCTTTATAAGGAACAGTTATAATTTTTTTGGCCTTGCTGTCTTCTTGTTTTTTATCCTCCAACACTTTTTCTTTCTCGGCTTCTTGCCCTTTCTTAATTTCTTGCGCCGCTTTCTCTTTTTTCTCTTCCTTTCTGCCCTCAAGATTGAGATACCCTATTGCCTTGTTAACATCTTCTTCTGAAAAGCCTTGAGCAAACAATTTTTGTTTTAATACATCTAAACTATTTCCTCTTTCTGTTCCGTCTCTCAAGTATTTTATGATTTCAGCTTGAGCATTTTTCCCATATTTTTCTGTTTTATTCTTTGTGATTGAAGTGAAAGCAGGAATTTTAATGCTAATTTTTTCTTTTTTGCTCTGTTCTGATTTTATTATAGCTACAACATCATTAATATCATTCTCATTAAATTCGCTTTCCAGCAATTTATTTTTTAATTGCTCCACTCTAAAACCCCTTTTAAACCCTTCAGTTAAATATCTTAATATTGTTTCTTTATTCCTAAGCTTATTTTCTTCTTTCATTGGCTTCTTAAGAATTAATTCTTCGCCAAAATATT
>CAYTKV010000015.1:12239-17349 GCA_964438545.1 Candidatus Woesearchaeota archaeon
TATTCTTCTTTTCTCTAATCTTCCTTTGATTCTTTGCTTTCTTTTTCTGTACTACTTTGCTTTTGATGCGCTTTTTTTATTTCTTCAAACGCCAATTTTTTATCTTCTTGCTTCATTTCTCGGGGTATTAATTTTTTAACCTCTTCTGGTTTGGAATATGCTATATCTTTAACATAACTAAACAAAATTTCCAGCTTTTTTTCATCTAGTTTATCTCCAGCATAAAGTGCCTCTTGCATTTTTCTACAGAATATAGCTGCTTCTCCACTTTGCTTTTTTAATATCGCAAATAAGTCAGAATATTTGGCGTCTCTATCGATTTTAAATTTCTCTGCAAAGATATCTCTAGCCAATTCATTCAAAGAAATTATAAATTTTTCTGGATTCGATTTTAATTCTTCTAAATTCTCTAATCTTAATTTAAAATAATTCTCTTTCTCTATCTTTTTTTTAATTATCTTTCTGTTTAGTCTTCTTTCAATTGCAGCCAAGAGAATTATAGCGACGACTACTATAAAAAGCGTGCCGAGGAAAATAATTCCAGGTGTCAAAAACGATAAAATAATTGATGCCATCAATACAATAACAATTATTATATATAAAAATCTTATCTATTAGGCATGGAAGTCACTTTTAAAGGCAAAAAAATAGATATAGAAGTCAAAAAAGTTTCAATTGTTGGAAGTTTTATTGGTTTAATGCTCAAATCTTCCAATACAGCTAATCTTCTATTTGAGTTTAACAAAATTGGCACACAAACAATACATTCATTGTTCGTTTTTTTTCCTTTCTTGGCTATTTGGTTAGATGAAAATAACAAAGTTTTAAATTATAAAATAGTAAAGCCATTTACCTTCAGAGTCGAATCAAGCAAATTTACAAAGAAATTGATTGAAATTCCTTTTACTTATAATAACAAAAAAATCCTAAATTTTTTCGTCGGTAAAGGAAAGATTTAAATATTCCCTATTATAGATAAAAATGAAATAAAAAGGAGGTAAGTATGGGTACGATAATTGCAAGAGGCGTTGTGAAGAGAAAGCCTGGCCACCTTTACTACGTTGATGGAAAAGGCAATGTATGTGAAGCTAAGATGGCTCGTGGCGGAAGAAAGAAAAAAAGAAGGTAACTATAAAATATTTTCTTTTTTGTTTTTTTATTAGATTATAGTCAAGGACGCTGAAATTTAACTGTTTGCGCCTTGACTATCAAGGGAAAGACGTACAATTTTGGTAAATTATTTACGTCTTCCACTATAGAATAGATTTTTAAAGTTTTTATTTTTGTAATCTTTATGAAAGCAATAATTTTATGTGCCGGATATGCAACTAGACTCTATCCTTTAACCTTAGATAAGCCCAAGGCATTACTTCCTATCAAAGGAAAACCGTTATTGGATTATACAATCGCTAAAATACCTAATCTTATTGAAGATATAACAATTGTTTCCAATGACAAATTTTACGATAATTTTGCAAGATATGCAGAAAAATACAAAGGAAGAATTAGAGTCTTAAATGACAGAACGACAAGTAACGAAAACAGACTCGGCGGAATAGGGGACTTATATTTTGCGATAAAAAAAGAAAATATAAAAGACGATATTTTAGTCATATTAGGAGATAATCTTTTTGATTTTTATCTATCTGGATTTATTGATTATTTTAATAAAGTAAAAAAAACACTAGTTGGAGCTTATGAATTTTCGCATGAAGAGCTGAAAAAACTTGGTGTGATAGAGGCAAGAAACAATAAGATAGTTGGTTTTGAAGAAAAGCCTAAAAGCCCAAAATCAAATCTCGCCTCTACTGGACTCTATATTTTTACTAGAGAGAATATTAAGGACATAGAGAAATACATGAAATCAAATAATGATAAGGATAAACCTGGTTTTTTAATTGAATATCTTTATCAAAAGAGAGATATTTTTTGTTATATTTTTAAGGGCAAATGGCTTGATATCGGAAGCAAGGAAATGTACGAAGAAGTAAATAGAGTTTGGGAATAATATGATACTAGGAATAGAATGCACGGCGCATACCTTTGGCGTTGGAATTGTGCATAAAGGAAAGATATTGGCGAATGTCAAAGATGTTTATACAACAGATTCTGGCGGCATTGTGCCAATGGAGAGCGCTAAACATCATAGAAAAGTTGCTGAAACAGTTTACGAAAACGCATTAAAAGAAGCAAAAATAAATGAAGATGAAATTGAAGCAATAGCGTTATCAAATGCTCCTGGCTTGGCTCCTTGTTTATATGCCGGCTTAGAATTTGCAAAAGCAAAAGTTTCAAAATTAAAAATTCCTATTGTTCCTGTTAATCATTGTATTGCACATTTAGAAATTGGAAGAAGTGTCGGCTCAAAAGATCCTATTTTGTTATATGCTTCAGGAGCAAATACACAAATAATTGCGTATGCATCTGGCAAATATAGAGTTTTCGGTGAGACTTTAGACATAGGAGTAGGAAATTTTATAGATAAATTTGCTCGTTACATTGGCATGGGTTTTCCAGGAGGGCCTAAAATAGAAGAACTAGCTAAAAAAGGCGAATACATTGAATTACCTTACTCAATTAAAGGAATGGATGTTTCATTTTCTGGGTTGCAAACAAAGTTGCAACAATTGTATAATAAAAATTTTAAGGTTGAAGATTTGGCTTATTCATTGCAAGAAACAGCATTTTCGATGCTTGTTGAGGCAGCAGAAAGGGCAATGGCACATACATCTAAGGATGAGCTTGTTCTGGGTGGCGGCGTAGCTTGTAACAAAAGATTTCAAGAAATGTGTAGTGTTATGTGCAAAGAAAGAAATGCAAAATATTTCTGTCCTGAAAAATCTCTCCTTTTAGATAATGGTGCTATGATAGCCTTTACTGGAGAAATAATGTTCAAAGCAGGAATAAAGGAAGAGCCTGAAAAAGTAGAAATTAAACCAAGAGAAAGAACAGACGATGTTGATATCGCGTGGAGATGAAAGTTAAAAGATTGGACTAAACTAGTAAACCTTCGCCACGTTTTGGCATATAAAGAGCAGAGAAATATCTTTCGCTTACGCCTTCTTCAGAGATTCTATCGACAAAATCTATTTGGCATCCTTGATTAACGTCATCTCTATTAATTAACGTACAATAAACGTCGATTACATCTCCCCGCATAATATGGACTTCACGAAGACAAGAAAGCTTAACTGCCCGAGTGTTCTCAATTCTTTTTCTTAAAGCTTCTGCTTCCTGCCTCTCAAGGACAGGATTAAAATATTGGACAGGATTCATTCCGCCTTCAGAATGGAATCTAAAAGGTATTTCCATATGAGAAAATTTTGCAGTGTCTTCTTTTGGAACGAAGGTTGTTCCGAACTCTACAATGCCTCTTAACAAAACATCTGGCTTATAAGTCATAAACATTTGTGAATAGGTTGTTTTTTAATTATTATTGTCAATCAGAATATAGATTAGAGTTGTAAACGTTACTACAGTTCTTCTGTACATTAATTGGTCTTAATTAATCGAAAAATTAGTTTCTTTCTTTCATCCAAACAATCATATTTGTGAATTAATAAGTCAATTAAGTCTTATAGTGTCTCATATTTTTACTCTAAAAAATTAAATTTAAGAATTCAATAAAAAAACTATGAAATATAAAAAATAAAAAAATTTAAGGTACTCTTCCTGTTATTGTACCAGTTGAAGTTAAGACTAGTGCGCCGCCTCTCGTGTAGTAGACAGCAACATTTGCGTTTACCGTGTCCCCTGAGTTTAAACCGGCAGTGCAAGGGAAAGTTGATATGTTAGTCTGACCTGCCCCCATTGGATAAACATCAGCGTCATTTCCACAAACAGCGCCAGCAGGTGAATTGAATGTGATGTTAACACTCTGCACAGTCAAAGTCTCTCCGCCATTGTTCTGTACTTCAAGCTGAATTTGAGCAGGGCTTAAACTAGAGCCAACTGCATAGAAAGGTGCAGTAACAATCGCGCTTTCAGGAGCTATGGCTCCGGGCCTGAAGTAAATAGCTAGTACACCAATAACAATGATTGCAGCTAAAATAGCCCAACCATATGTCATCAAAAATTCCATAGCTGCTTGACCTTTTCGTTCCATTATGACCTCCTTTTAAGTAAAATATCTATTCTAACATAATTATCATAGTTTATAAATATTACCTTCTCTAAAAGTCTCAGCTGAATTTTGATAGAATTAAAATAACATAATAACATCTCTAGGATAAATCACTGTTACACACCCCGAGCCGATAGGTGAAAGTGCGACGTGGCTCGGAGCGAAGCGGAAAGAGTCGAGAAAAAACTCGTATCGACCGCGAAGCACCACCTATTCAAAAATCGAGGGCTTGGCTTATTATCAGTATCTTTACAGTAGTAACAAACCAAAAGGTTTATAAATATAAACATTCTATCAATAAATATGACAGAAGAAAGAAAATTGATGGAAGAGGGAAAAGAAGGGAAAACTAGTACTCACAGGACTTTGACATTAATTAGTCGTAATGGTGATGTTGCTGAGTTAAGAATAAATCCACCACTAGAATACACGTATATCAGCAACAGCAGAGGAAGAGAAAGAAATCGCAGACTGACCATGCTTAGAATCTACATCAAAGACCTTTATAGAATCTGTCCTGATTTAACTCCTGACCAAAAAATATCAAAAAGAGAAGAATATGCTATAGATGCTAAAAAATTTGGGGAGTTCGTTAAAGAGAAAGTTGGTTATGAGCGTGAAGCAACTTCCGAGAAAAATGTCAATGAAGAAATAGATGAAGCCTTATTTGGCGGAACTGGTATTGGCTCTGGTTTAACTGAAACTCTTGAATCTGAAGATTAAACACAAATTCCGCTGAACAATTGGTAAAATCAAAAAGTCCTTGCGTTTTTGTTTAGGACTTTTGGATGCTCAAAGTGTCCCACACCATAAATGGTGTGGTTATCAAACACTTTGACATATTGATAATTAAGAGCCTGGAAAAACCTGGGAAATGCAATCTTCTTTTCGGTAATCAAGTTTGCTGATAAGGACAAGAAAAACAATATAGATTAGGTGATTAGTGGAAATCTACACAAACTTTTTAATAGATTATTAATAATAGCC
>CAYTKV010000016.1:0-15728 GCA_964438545.1 Candidatus Woesearchaeota archaeon
AGGCAAATACATAGAAAAGCTTATAAGTAGGAAAATTCTTACTTTGGCATGGAAACTAAAATAATTAAAGTAACAGACAAAGGACAGATTTCCTTGCCAGTTGGTATAAGAGATTCGTTAAATATAAAACACGGAGACGAATTAATTATTACTAAAAACGAAGATACTATAATAATTAAAAAAGTAAAAAAAGAAGATTTTAGTTACTTATTAAAACATTCTGAAAAAATAGCTAAAAAACTTTGGGACAACAGAGAAGACGGGGTTTGGGACAATGTATAAGCAAGGGGAGATAGTTGTCGTGCCGTTTCCTTTTTCTGATTTAAGTAGCGTCAAACAAAGGCCTGTTTTAGTATTATCAAAAAATACAGATAACTCTCTTGGAGAAGATGTAATAACTTGTGGTATAACTTCAAATATTAAAGATTCAAAATATTCGGTTTTAATTGAAAATAGAAATTTAGCTGAGGGTAGTATCCCAAAACCAAGCAGGATAAAAGTTGATAAACTTTTTACTATAAGCCAAGATATTATTAAGAAAAAAGTTGGAAGACTCGACAAAGAAACTTTTGAGAAAGTTAAACAAGAATTTGTGAAACTGGTTTAGTTCTTATAAAACAATTCATTTCGATTTGATTTCTTCACGTTGCAGAGCAAAATGATGGAGATTTAATCTATCTATGATTTGACTGGGGAGTCTTTACCTTTTTATTGTGGTTTTTTGGGATGTTACATGGTTATAAGTACTTTTCTTTCAGCATGCTAAGAGCAACACAAATGACCAAACGGAAGATTTATATACCTATTATAACTACTATATAACATGGAAAAAACAACTATACAAATAAATCTTGAAACACTTGAAAGATTAAAAGCTCTCAAAAGTATAGAAAGACAATCTTATGATGAAGTGCTAAATAATCTTATAGATAATTGTGAAGAAGAAAGCTTAGGTGAAGAAGAAATAGAAGATATAAAGATAGCACTTGAAAATGTTAAAAGAGGAAAAGTGAAACCTATTGAACAAGTTGCAAGAGAATTAGGAATTACTCTTAGATAATATGTATTCTATTCAAATTGAAAAGAATGCTGAAGATTTTCTTAAAAAATTGCAAAAGAAAGATGCAGAAATTATTTTAAATAAGATTTATTCTATAAGAGAAAATCCGTTCAGATTTCTAAAGAGATTACAAGGTGAAAAGCTTTGGAGATTGAGAATAGGAGACTATAGGGCAATTGTTGATGTTATTATTTCTCTGAATAAAATTATTGTTCTTAGAATTGGACATAGAAAAAATATTTATGACTAATTTTCTAGGGAGTCCCCACCTTTTTATTGTGGTTCTCGTGGGAGCATCCGGAAAACAAATTAGAACTTTTATTATAATTAAGCTTAAATATATGACAATTTCAAACCTATAATGAAAAAATTCAGGGTAAAGGCTTATGCTGTCGAATATCATGAAAAATTAATAGAGGCGGACACAAAGGAAGAAGCACAAAAAATTCTGCAAGAAATGGTCGACATGAATAAATTTGGCGAAGTTGAATATGTTGATGTAGAAGAATTAAAACAAAATTATGAAGAAATTGAAGTAGACTCCAATGAAGACTTAACTTTCCCAGAAAAATTGCATTGGTTTCATGAGGGAAGTGAAGAATTTAATTTGATTGACGAAGTATCAAACGACGCTGGTTAAAACACCTTCTATCAAAATAACTCCTCTTTTTCCGGATCTATGATTGATATACTGCACAAAATTCTTGTCGCTTTTTTCTCTTTTTATTATAACTAAAGTGTTTTTAGTTGGTGCAAACACAAAAGACTTATTTCCTTTAACGTAAACCTTATTCCCACCAAATTCAATTTTCCATTTATGGCAAATAAAGAAGAAAAACTCGATTCTTTTATTTTTTAATTCTGAATCATGAATCAGTGTATAATCTCCATGTTTAAATTTTTTTGTCGATACATTAATTTTTTTTGTTTTTTTATGAGTTATTTCTTGAGCAAAATTAATGAATTCCTTGGAATTAAATATTTCATTTATTTCTTTGTTTAATTTTACTTCACTATGTGAATGTCTATCTGGAATCTTAATATACTTAAATTTCAATTTTTTTATTGCGTTTTCTAATTTGTTATAAACTGCATTCCTAAAAAAAGATTCCAATCTTAAAGATTTTGAAGCTGATTTCAAATAAGAATTTTTTATCCTTGCTATTACTTTCTTCTGCAAATAAGTCGGATTTATGAATCTTTTATTCTCCATTTCAATAAAACCAACCTCCAATTGCGTATCTTTTCTTATTACTCAAGATTTCTTCAACTTCATGAAATGAATTTCCTGAAACTTCAAAAAGCAATAAAGAATTCCATAGGGGAGAATATTTTTTTGCAATTGCCGCAGGTTTGTTGTTAATAGAGTTAAACAAAACAAAATCTCCTCCATCCTTTTTCGTAAAATTTTTAGATAAATAAAAAACATAAGCAATTTTTCTTCCTTCTAACTTATCATCGTGACATAAAAGATAAGAACAATTTTCGTATAAGGTTCCAGACATATCCAAAATACCCTTTAATTTCACTCCTGTAATTTTTTCTATTAAATGAAAAAAAGACCAAGAGCAAATTGTTTTATGAAAATTTTTAATTATTTCATTTTTTGAAAAATATAAATCAGAAGTTTGCTTGAAATTAAATAAGTCAGATTCTTTTTCTATGAATTCTTCTGTTTTTAGAGCTCTTAATAAAGAATTTACCTTTTCTTCTCTTAGGAAATCTTTTATTAAGACGTGTTTAAATGATTTTGCGCTTGAAAATCTTTGGTTTAATTTTTTTAAAGCTTTTTCGTCTAATAAACACCAATTAATCAATTTTCTCAATTCCATAAAGTTGTAAGAAAAAATAGAGATTTAAAATTAATGTAATTTAATGCGATGCAATTTTTTCTAACTTTTCATTTGCTTTTGCTCTTTGAGCTAAAAGTTCTGATAAATTATTCGCAATTTCTCTTAATGCTGAAGTTTGACCAAGCGGGCCTTGTATGGTTATTTCATCCAGAGAAGCTTTCAAAACAGGATAATTAAGAAAGGTTGGCGCTTTCTCTAGTTTTTTTGATTGTTCTGTTGCGTTTTCGCTTGTTGTAAGCATAACTTCCTGACGTTGTCCAAGCACAAGCATTCTATAAACCACTTTGCTTATTTCTGCAAGAGAATTATAGGCTGTCCAAATCCCTCTTTCTTCAAATCCTTCTTTATCCAAAAGTAAATAATCTGTTTTTTGTTCTTTTGTTTTTGGGTTTATTATTGTTCTTTCTGTTACAAAATAATATGGGCTAGCCATTTTTCTCACCCCTCATCTCTTATTCCTGCTTCTGTTAAAAAGAACTGTGCTTCATTTTCAGGCAAATTAGGAGAGTCAATCAACTTAGCTACTCTAGAGCCGGCCTTTCCTCTTCTTAAATACAATCTAAAAGTACTCGCGTGTCCCAAAATATGGCCCCCTATGGCTGTCGTTGGATCTCCGAACATAATAGCAGGATTTGCCATTACCTGATTTGTAACGAATATCGCTAAATTATGCTGTTCTGCCAATTTCATTAAACTATGTAAATAACGATTCAATTTTTGCTGCCTGTCCGCAAGTTGTCCTCGCCCACTAAACTCTGCTCTAAAATGAGCAGTTAAAGAATCTATAATAACTAGTTTTATAGGCTCGTTATTTTTAATCATTTCACTTATTTTATCAACAAGTAAAATTTGGTGATCCGAATTGAAAGCTCTAGCAACTAAAATATTTTTTAACACTTTTTCAGGATTTGCTCCAAGACCATCTGCGATTTGTTTTATTCTTTCGGGTCTGAAAGTTCCTTCTGTGTCAATAATAACAACTTTCCCGTTTGCTCCTCCCTTTTCTTTTGGAATTTGTGCATTAACAGCCAGAGTAAATGCTAACTGGCTTTTTCCGCTCCCGTACATTCCATATGCCTCAGTTATCGCTTTTGTCTCGATTCCCCTGCCTCCTAATAAATTATCTAAATTCTTTGAGCCAGTGGTTATATAATTTATATCCTCTCTTTTTTTTGCAAATTCTGAGGCATCCATAAAGCCAAGATTCATCATCTGTCTGGCTGCTTGAATTGCCTTCCTAGCAACCGCCTCTCCAATTCCAGCCATTTCGCCTAATTCCGAAGGCGACATTACAGCTAGTCCCATTAAATCATAAACTCCTGCCGCCTCTAACTTCGTAGCTATTCCTGGACCAATACCGGGAACATCTGTTAACCTTTTTTCCTCTGTTTCCTTTTCCTCAGGACTGTCTTTTTTATTTGGCATTTCATTTATAACTAAGAACAATTTATAAATATTTATGAGGTGGATTCTGTTAACTTAAAATGTTATGACCACTCTAAATGGCTTAATTCTATGAGGATAATTAACTTCTTGCAGTATTCTTAAGAAATTCTTGGAATTATTTTTATTTTATTATCGATAAAATAGATTATTATCGCAGAGAATTCACTAATTTTTTGTCAATATCTAAACTAAACCATCTAATAGCATACTAAGCATTAGGATATTGTCAACTTATTATGACATGGCTAGAAATAATTCTTGTTTAATTAGATTTTTCCTAATTATTGACTTATTTTAATAATTTAATTTGCCACACCTTTGGCCTCTAGCTCTTTAATAAGCTCGTTTGGATTAATTTCCTCTATCTGTTGGATTGAAAATTCTAAAGTATTTAATACCATGTTGTTTCGCATCTGGCCGAAAAAGTTTTTTTCTTCTCCTATGAGCCCCCCTTTTGCTTTGTTATATTCCTCCAAAGAAAATATTTCCTCATCTTTAAGACCAAGATTTTTTATTTGCTCGCCAAAAACAACGCTTCTTATTGTTTCACTGCCATCGTCCAAAATTATGTTCAACAATGCTCTTCTCAATGCGCTTACTTTTCCATGTGTTTCGCACTGCCCTTCAAAAACTCTTCTATTGCACTGCGGGCAAATTTCAAAGTATCTGGGCTCAAAAACATTTACTATTACGGCTCTGATTCGTACGTTGTCTCCAACTTTTGCGTCTATTAATTTTTTTTCACTGAAGATTGGAGTTTCGATAACATCACCCAATTCTTTCTTACTTATTTTGATATCGGAAAAAGAAGACAAATGCAGTTCATTGTTTCTGACATTTCCATTAGAAATTTCAATAACTGTGCCTTCTTTTATGTCTCCTTTTTCTAACAAGGAAATATGATTTGTGTCCCATAAAACTGCTCTTATATTTGCGCTTTGGTCGGCAAGCAAAAGACTGGCCACTTTGCCTTCTCTACCATTTTTATTGTACGCTCTTATTGGATTCAATTTTATCACTTTTCCAAAAACATTTGCCCTCTTCATGCCTTCTACCAACTCAGAAATCTTTAGTGTTTCTTGCTCAAAATTAATCCCGAGCTCGGCGGCAACTATTTGCGCGGCTCCTTCCCTTGATATCAAACCAGAAAGCTTCGCTTTCTTGGCCTCAACCTTTCTTTCTATTTCCTCTTTCTCTAAACCAGAAGAACGAGAAATCCTCTCTAAAAGTTTTTCATAGTTGTCCATCCAATAAAAAAAATATATTGTTTATAAGTATTGTTGTGAAGAATTTTTATAAATTATGAAGATTAGGACAGGCATATTACGCCAATAATCTTCGGGTGTTAGCTCTCTTACTTACGACTTTTTCCAAAATCCACTAAAAAAATTTATAAACTTCATCTCGATACTTAATTCATGTCAATAGTCGCCGTAATAGTAAAAATAATGCCGGAATCGCCTCAAGTAGATTTGAAGAAAATTGTTTCAAAAGCTAAAACAAATTTAGAAAAAGAGAATGCAAAAAATATTTCTTTTCAAGAAGAAAATATTGCTTTTGGATTAAAAGCCTTAAAAATAAAGTTCGCCTGGCCAGAGGAAAAAGACACAAGCATAATAGAAAAAGCCTTGGAGAAAATTAAAGGCGTTTCTTCTGTTTCAATTGAAGATTATAGAAGAGTTTTTAGATAATCAACCAACACCATTATACCACAAAATAAACTCCGAATCAAAACAAAGAAAATATCTTCAAAGTACTCTTTAAAAATAAAAGAAAAATAGACATGATTGAAAATGCAATCAAGAAAGCAGGAACAAATGGTATGCCTTGTTTAATCAAAACTTTCTTTTTATATTTTTTCAATATTTTTATATCTCCCAATGACAACCCGTGGACGGTTTTTTTAATAATTTTCCTTCCTATCTTCACGTTATGAACAAGCCAATCTCCCTCTGTAAGATTCTTGGCTTCAGTCAACTTAATCATGCACTTATCCAAGGCTTTTGTATAGACATAAGCCAAAGGAATGAGAGAAAGAAGCATGAGAGAGAGAAAAAACAAATTCACAAAGCTAATTATCAGAAATAATATTAATGAAAATATTGAAATCAGAGAGACATTTTTATACTTATTAAAATATTTTCTGAATTCTAATTTAAACTTCTCTTTATTTTCCGCTATTATTTTAAAACTATAAAAAATACTGTAAATGGCGCCAAAGAAAAATAAAATCAATAAAAAAGAAATGGACAAAGACATTAAACTTAGATAGCTTGAGAAAGGCAAAACAGCCCCATAGGCCATCAAAAGCTTTGCATCGCCTCCCGCAAATGCATTTGAATAATACAATGCATTAGCGATTAAGAAAAATAAGATAAAACCAATTAAACCAAACAAAAAAAATTCATACTCCTTGACAAAAAATGCGTAAAAGGCTCTGTAAGCAAGAGCAAAAAATATCAGAGAAAAATTCAACCAATTTGCGACTTCTCTTTTTTTTAGGTCTTGAATAGTAGCAAAAAAAGTCCATGCAAGTGTTAAAGCAAAAAGGAAATAGTATTCTTTCATGGAATCTATAAATTAATAAGTTTTATTAAGTTTCTTATTTTCATCTATAAATGGAAAAAGAGGGTCATTCACGATTTTTTGATAAAGAGGACTTTAAAAAGTACTCATTTTGGATTATTATAGCTATTCTGCTAATTCTTTCTTTCTTGATTTTGAAACAATATCTGATAGCTCTGATATCTGCTTTCATATTGGCCTATCTTATCAGACCTGTTTATAAGAAGCTTGAAAAAAAAATCGGAAAGTTTCTTGCTGCATTTCTTTCAGTTTGGTTGGTAGTGATAATTATTGTTGTTCCGATGGGTTTTGTCTTTGGTAGTGTCGCAAGAGAGGCTGCAATATATCTAACAAGCGGGGGATTCGAAGATTTTGTAAATGTAGTTTTCTCTCATCCTTTTTTTGCAAAACTTGACTTGAATTTTGATGCTCTTACAGGAGTTGGCTCCCCGGTTGTAGCATTCTTAACTTCTCTTTTCTCTGCCCTTCCTTCTTTTCTTATATCTTTGTTAATAATATTGTTCGGAGCGTACTACATGCTATTAAGTTGGGACAAACTTGCTCTTGGCCTAAGAAAACTCCTTCCCATAAGAAACAAGGACATCATAATCGAAGAAATAGCAAAAATAACGAACATTATGGTTTACGGCACTTTGTTTATTGCCTTAATAGAGTTTGTTATTTCTGCGATTGTTTTTTATATTTTTGGAGTAAAATTTTATCTTTTACTTGCCACTCTTATCTTTATTCTGGCTTTTATTCCTGGCGGAGGCCCCGCATTAGTGTGGTTGCCAACTGCAATATATTTCATGTTCAATTACAACTATTCTAGTGGCATCGGCATATTGGCTCTAGGTTTAATATTGAGCATTGGAATTGATTTTCTCTTTAGGGCAAAAATTTTAGGCCACAAGTCTAGAATAAATCCTTTAATCATGATTCTAGGAATCTTTGGAGGAATAAGTGTCTTCGGACTTTTTGGTTTTATTATTGGCCCATTAATTCTAGCTTATGTTCTAGAAATCATAGAAGCCTTTGCAAAAGAGACTTGATTTTTATTCTAGTTTATTAAAAAACTACCAAAATAAAAGCTAGTTAATCTTCTCCTTGAACTTAAAAGTCCTCTGGCCACCACCCCTCTTATATATTTTATACAACCTCTTTGCCTTTTTATCTCTTTTGGTTCTTCTCCTCTCTGATGGAAAAAGTTTCATTTTGAATTTTTATTTTTTTGTTAACATTGAAAATCTTGGCAGTTTAAATCACAGTCTACTTCAAGTCTTTCGTCAAAACATTTTATTTTTTCATTGTTAATATCGAACTCTTGACAGCAATAAGTTAACTTTATGTTATTAGAGCAAGCATCACTGCATATTTGAATAACAGCTTTCGCAGATTCAGATTCAATAAAAGGATTTGTGGCTTTTTTAAATGAACTAAATCCCCCTGTTAACGCATATACAAATAATAAAAAAAAAAAAACCCCAAGGACTATTAATATCAAAGTAGATATCGCCAATTCAAATGCTTTTTTGTTCATTTTTATAAATTAACTATCGAGGAAGGACAGGTTCGCCCATTCACTTTAGTGTTTTCTTTCAGCTCGTTTTTCGCCTTGAGCTGATAGCATTGCCATTCTACCAAATCTCTAGGAGTATAACTAGCACCTTTAATCTCCACTATTGGTGGACTTCCACTACATTCTAAAGTATCTTCTAAACTTCCTTCTATTCTAGAATCTTGACAATTAACATATTCCTTCTTCCCGCCTACTGTTACTTTTTTAAAATCTCGGCAATAGCCAAAGGTATTTTGTGTTGTCACATGAGTTCTGCATGCTACAGCCACATCACTTAATGTTGAGCCTTGGATAATGCCAATTCTTTCCATCAGATTCTCCCATCCTATGCTAAAACCTAAAATTAATAAAACTAAAACAACTATCCCTAAAACAATTAAGATTAAAGTTCCGATTGACAAATCTTGAGCTTTTTTGTTGAACATTTTCCTCTTTTATTCATACAACTAAAATCATATTTATTTATAAATCTTTTGAGATGTCTAAGCGGCATAAAAAATATGGTTTTATTAACATTCTTAATCAAGAAATAAAAATGTCAAAAGAATTAATCAATCTTTTTGTATTCTGCACTTTAGATATAAAATCCAAAAAATTAATAATAAGCAGTGAACTTGACAATGGGTTGCTTAATAAAATTAAATCGATAAAATTTAAAATCGAAAATATGTGCTAGTAAAGATTATAATGGCAGCAGGACGAGCTCGCTACGCTCGCTTAGGCGTAAAATGAGTGTGCCACTTTTATTTGCTACTTAACCGCTAGGGAATAATGCAATCCCTAATGTAATTACCTTCTAAATCAAATTCCATACAAAGATTAAAGTTTCTTCTTATTTTGTTCTCCCCTTCTTCTGAACTCACAAACAAATCTTCAAAAATAATCTTATAATTAACGTTATTTAAAATTTCAATTTTAAAATTGGAATTTCTTGTCTTAGAGTAAAAATCGCCTGCTCCTTTGTATCTGAAGAGCCCCTCTCTTCCAGAAGCAATCTCCTTAAACTTTGTCTTTAAAGCATCTGAGTCACAAAGCTGGCAAGATAATATTGTTTCCTTGCCTATCAACTTAACCTGCTCCTTGACATAAAGTTCATTAAACTGGACTTCGTTCAGCATTATTGAAATGCTTTCTGACTGAGAAGCTAAAATACCTGAAAAGCTCGCCATTGAATATAACGCAACAACTGACAAGGCTATCGCCACCCAAGGCAACAAAATTGTTGGAATTTGTGCTTTTTTGCTTCTCATTTTTCTAAATTGTATGCCCCATATCCATACTCTACGTATTTTATTTTGTTTCTAGAATTTTCGAAAGATATGCTTTTTAACATGCCATCATACCTATATTGCTCGGCAAGATTTTTGATGAAGTTATCTCTAAACCTATACATGTTTGCCTCAAATCTTGAAGCAGAATGATACTCGCCATTTATAACACAAAGGTAAAAATCGTCTGAAAATTCTCCTTTTCTGATGTCTCCGGCTGGATGTGTTATTGCTCCCTTGGCTAAGATTATGCATTCTTTTTTATTTTCCTCGTCTAATAGCTTTCTAAGTTGGTCTTCAAGCTCAGCATAAAATCTAAGAAAATTTTCTCGGCTGTTTTCAAATAAAACATAAGCATCAAAAACTAATAATTCTTTATCGACAAAAACATTTTCTTCTGGAAGTTTGCTTTCTGGGAATTTTAAAGTGATTGTTTTTAGAAGTAAATCATCCTCTTGGAAAGAAAATGGCGCGCTTTCAACTGGTTTAGGTTTTTTTATTAACGCAATGCCAGTTGAAAGAAAAACAAAAAGTCCCATTATAACAACTATAAAAAGAAATACATAAAAATTCGCAATAATGTCACCAAGTTGGGCTTTTTTGTTTTTCATGTAATTTTCTCCCTTATGTTTTGTTCGCTTCCTGCCAAAATTGAAAATGTTTTAGAATCGCCATTGATATTTTTTACAACATTGCTTTCAGTGCATTTTGGAAATTCTTTATTTTTTTCTGAAAGAGAGCATTTTGAAGCTACTCCGAGATTATATTTTATTTCGCCGTTTAATTTTATTGAAATCGTAAAATCTTGTTTTAATATTGCTTCATTGAGATTGCATTTCTCAAAGATCTCTTTTTCTATTTCATCCTGGGCCAAATCCCAATTAATGTCTTTCTGCGAGATACATTCTCTTAACTTATAATTTAAAATGTCCGCATCAACCTTTCTGAATTCATACTCCTCTCCGAAAAAAATGGAAATTCCGATTACTATACCAACCCCTATTACAAACAATAAAAATAAAAAAGCAAATATCATCATCTGACTTCCTAGCTGGGCAATTTTATTCATTTTCTTTTTCCTTTAGCTTCTCGCTGATTTTAAAATTCAAAGTATTTTTATTATCACCTAAGCCTAACTTTATTTCAGGATTGACAACATCAACTTTGTTAAAATAACTGTAACAACTTTCTACCCTGCTACTTAACTTAACGCAAATATTATTATTTACATTATCAAAAATAAATATCTCGCTAAAACTTTCTAATTTATTCTTTTTTGCGATTTCGGTTGCTTTATGCACGTCTAGTGTTATAACATCACCTGGCTTAGCAAAATTTATTGTTTTTGAAATTTCTTTTGCATAATAATCAGCCCATAACGAAGCCCCATTCATTTTATCAAAAACAAAATAAAGCACAGAAGAAAAAAACACAATTAAAAAAAACAAGTATATTACATTGTGCCAAAGAGTCTCGCCTACAGCTTTTTTGTTCATTTTTCTATTCGTTTTGATAATGATCTATAGTTATAGAGTCTTTTTCCTTGATTAGCTCTAATTCTATGAAATTTGAAGGTATTTCAATATAAGGATTAGTATCTTTGATATTTTCGCCTTCTATGGTTAAAATAACATGATCATTTACTTCAATTTCATTAACATCAATATTCCTACATTTGCTTGTTTCTTTACATCTCTCAACATAATTGCCTAAATTTAGATAATCTTCTGACTTGCACAAACAAATACAACTAGAGAGAATGCACTCGTCAGGCTTGCCAACATTATTCTTGCTCCACCCAGTTAAATACCATATTCCCTTGGAGTCAAATCCCATTATTGTAAAATTAATTTGCTGCCCCTCGCTTAACGCATCTAACTTTGCTTTAATTTTATTTATAAAAGACTTTGCATTATCCATTTCTTGATTTGAAAATATTCCGCCAAAATATGCTTTTGCCAAAAAATAAAATAGAACTAAACCAGCAACAGCTATAAGTGCTCCAAGAAAATTATCCCATTTGATATCTCCTTTTTTATTTGTCATAGATTTCCCTCTATTTTAGTGCAAAGCGAGTTTAACGCTTTTTCATTATTAAAATCGGCTTGAGTAACAATCGAGCATCCATATCTATTTTGCTCTGTGCTAGTAAATTTTCCACAATAAGCCGCTGAAATATCTTGACTTTTTTTAGCCCCGTACGCTTTTAATCCGGCTGTTCCTACAACAGCTATTAGCGCGGCAACTGCTCCTAAAGGATTTTTTGCAGCTGCTTTTATGACTTTTCCTGTCGCGCCAACAGCATATGTTGAACCAAAAACAAATACTGTTCCAGCTAAAGCTCCGCTCTTAAATTCATCTCCTATGTCTCCATCAGATTTTATCTGCGAAAATAATATTGCAATATGATCTGTTCCGTTTTTTATATTTTCACTTCTGCCAAATTCATCTATGACTTCTCCAGGCAAAGCGTTTAATTGTCTGTCTGTAAAAGTCTGCAAATAAGTGAGACTCGAGCCAGGAACTTGCTCTTTCTGCAAGTATCTATTAACATCTACTTTTTCTAAAATTCTTTTCCCTTCAGGAGAAGATTTAAACTCTTCTGAAATAGCTATTCTTGAGCAAATTATGCAAGAAGCGCCCTTTTCTTGAAGGTTTAGAAAGTTTTCTAGATTTTCAAATACATTGAAAGAAATTGAATTCCCAAACAAATCCAGCTTCCCTTGTCCAGTCATGTCCCAGCAAAAAAACATTTCATCAGCTGCGATTTTTTCTATTTTTCTAGCAGACGCTTCCACTTTTGCTTCAGAACTCGAAAGTTTAATATTTTCAACATTTTCTTCTCCAATAAATTGCTCACAATCCTCTTTAAAAGTCAAGCAAATTTTGTTAGTTGTGCATTTTAATGGAAAATATTTTTGAGTTGCTTCTGGAGAAGTTGCTCTAGTGATAACAGAAAGCTCACAAATATCTCTGTCTGATTGCCTTCTCAAGTCAAGAATCACAAATAAAAAAATTAATACCACAATAAATACTCCTATTGCTAACGCTGTTGAAACAATCTCCGAAGATGTTAACTCGCCCTTTTTTTCCATTAGAAACAAAAGGATTTTATGTTTAAAACAATTACTAATTTGCTAAGTTTGCCACAAGGTAACTGTAAAGTAAACCTCTGACATAAAATTCCTTAAAATAGCATAAATAATCCAATGAAAGTTAATTCACAAATTGTCTTAAGAAAAAAATAGAGAGTTTGGAAAAACCCAGAAAATCTAATTTTTAGGCTTGTCAATAAAGATTACTAATAAAAATAGCGAAGTCAAATTATTAACAATAACCTAGATAAAATATAAAAATAAAGATAATGACAAGGCAGGCAATTTTTTGCGAGTAATTGAATCTCTCAAAAAGAAGGACTAATCAAAGCCCTCAATATTTTATTATGTCGCTTCCAAATAATTTGTTCAGAAGCCTAGAAGTCTTTTAATAATGAGACCCAAACCAAAAAGAACAGCCAAAAGAAAAATAATCCAAAGAACAGTGCTAAGAAAAGACTCGGTTTCTATTGCGGCTTTTTTCATTAACATTTTCCCGATTCTGATTTTTTAGACAAATCAGCAATTAAATATTTATTGCCTTCTTTCTGAACACAAACTTTTATCGTTTCTAGTTTGTCTTTTATCATATATCTAACTTCCATCGGAGTTTTTAAAACCGAGTCTCGCCATTGGGTGGCTATAGAAATCATTTCATTAGAAACCTCTTGATTAAATAAAAGCTGATATTCTTGATTCAGCTCATATGTAAATTCGTTATTAGCATTTGTAACTCTTTTGACTTTTCTTATTTCAACACTTCCTTTCCAATCAACTTTTATCACGCCTCCAACTGCCTGGCTTAAGCAGACATCTGCGTTATCTTTTATTAGCCTAATTATGACATCTGACTCTTCTTCGCCTTCCTGGAAAACTAAAATATAATTCGTAACGCAAGCTTCCACAAATGGAATCTGCGCGCAAACAAGATTTTCAGAGCAAGGCGCATATATCCTCTCAATAATTTTTGGATGTACTTCAAATCTCTTTCCTTTTTCTCTTAATTCTGGATTATAATAGTATCTTTCTGTAAAATCTCTTAATAATTCATTAGAAGAAATCTTCTTTTCATTAATTCCAATATTAATAAAATTATCACATTTTACGCCATCACAATACTGAACATTATTTTCTTCAATATTGTATCTAAACAATTCTAAATCACCTACTTGAGTCTGATTATTATTATACCAAGGAAAAAATATTAGAATTCTTTCTATAATGTTCCCTCCAAATACTTTCAGTGAGAGGAACCCTATTACTATGACGAATGCTACAATAACTATTCCGACAATAGCATAACTGACTGTAAATCCTTTATTGCTCATCCTCCATACCTAAACAAGTTTTTTAAAAATTCAATTGCGGGTTGAACTTTTCCTGTAGCTACACCATAAATGACAATAAAAAGCACTAATACCCCTAGAGCCAAAAGCCACCATGCCAGATACTCGCCAACAATAAACCCTTTTTTTTTCATAAGTCTTTTAAAACATTCCTAGTATAAAAAGTCTACTGAAATAAGATACTGCCAAGATATCAGGAGATGCTTAAAATTGCCTGCGTGTGATGTGTTTGCTATATTATCTTCTAAGTCATTAATCATATTTCACGAATATAAATCATTAAAATAAATCAATAATTAAAGGAAAAATCTAAATCAAACAAGAATTATTTTAGGTCATATCTCGGCAAGTTTACAATACCTTGAAAACGGTATATTTAAATTGATAAATGAATTTTAATTTGAATGAGCAAAAGAGGAATATTTTTTACTTTGCTGTCTATCTTAATAATATCCTGAAATAATTACTTCGCCACACCTCTAATGTTATGCACTCCAATTCCAGAAGCAAAATATGTTTCAGTGTTTTCAATCTGTAAATTAAAAACAATTACTTTTTTATTGACATATTCAATGCTATTAATAATAACGTCTTTTTTATTTGAATCCATTAGCTTATCACCAATTCGCAAACTTCCAGGATAAGTCCAAGAGCCTTCTGCCCAGATGGGATTAGTAGCTGTGATTTTCAAAGCTCATTAAGAAAATCTTCCGGAGTTAAGATTTTAATACTCTCATACTCTTTAAGTTTCAACAGATGATTATCTTTAGTTATTATACAATTCACTTTCCCCTCTAAAGCGCATTCCAATATTTTATTATCCTCGGGATCTTCTTTTATTACTTTTAACTTTTTCTTTGGTTCAACGATTGTCGAAATAGCCACAATTTCTTCTATTGTTTTTCTTATTTCTAAATTCTTATTTTTAATTTTATTTTGTATTTCTTCATAATTGAGAACATTAACAAGTTCCTCTATTATCTCTTCTGAAAGAACTAGTTCTATTTCTCCATTCTCAACTTTTTCGATAATCCTAAAAGAATCCCCAGGCCAAAATATAGAAGAAACGAGAACATTGGTGTCTGTAGTGATCTTCATTTTTTTCTTTTTTCTTTTCTGAATCTATGAACTATATCTACAACATCAGACTCTTTCAAACCAGTCCTTTTTGCATTTTCTTTTAATGGTTTAGTTATTTCTGCAAATGTTTTTTCAGCTTCAACTTTTTTAATAATTAGTGTATCTCCATCTAAAACAAACAATACTTTCTCTCCTTCTTTTAGTTCAAGTTCCCCCCTTATCTTAGAAGGAATTGCTATCTGTCCCCTTGAACTTATTGTACCAAGTTCTATTATCTTAGTCATTTTAAATCCTACAAGATAAGTAAGATATATCTTGTATTTAAAGCTTTCTTTTCCTACTTCAACTTAATTCTAATATTATTCACTCCAAAAAAAAAAAAAAAATATGTTTCAGTATTTTCAATTTGTAGATTATAAACAATTACTTTTTTATT
>CAYTKV010000017.1:0-6894 GCA_964438545.1 Candidatus Woesearchaeota archaeon
TCTGTCTCTAGACTCAGAAATTTTCGGAGTTACACTGGCTAGAGTTACGCTAATTAACGCCAATCCTATCAAAGTATACAAAATACTTTCAATCCACACTTGCCCTTTTTTTTCTCTATGTTGGAATTGCATTTTCACATATCATGCCTTTAATTCTTGCAATATCGTTCTTGTCGCAAATTCTTCCTGTTTTTAATACAGGATGTATTTCCACAATCTCGAATTCGTTTTCATTTTTGTAAACATATGTTCTCGTCTCTCCGCTTTTCGGAATTTTCAAACTGGTTAAACTAGAATCTATCATCCTTATTTCATTGGTTGCAGGAGCATTTTCTTCAATTTTAATTGTTGTAGAATCTCCTTCCCTTATGAAAACCAAGTTAAATCCCTTTACTTTTTCTTCAGTTTCTTCATTAACAGAAGCAGCCTCAACGGACAAAGCATACGACCTTTCTCCGGGCGATATAACATAACAATTATAGTTAAAGTTATCATTAAAAATAAAATAATCTTTATAATTAAGGCAGGCAGATCCCTCATCTAAGTTTTTCCTGACCATTGGGATTATGAATGCAGAGATTAAAGCTAGTGCTGCCAAAGTCAAAAGAATTAGCATGACAGCAGCAACAACATTACTGAGGCCTCTTTTTTTAATCATTTTAATATAGCTATTTGACAATTACCTCTTGCCCAGTTTCTTTGCACGCATACGGTTCCTTGGCATTTTCAGTTTCTCCAAGTAAAATAGGGTAGACAATTAGCAAGTCATTAATTTCTATATTTTCATTAATGTTTTGTAACTCAATACTTCCGCTCTCTCCGGAGTCAATAGAAACCCCTCCTTCAAATCTTCCGATTTCAGTTAACTCGCCGATAAGTCTTTTTTTGCTGACTTCTAGCCCATATAACGGAATTGTACCCCGATTGACAATATCTATTCTGTCAGGATAAGCTTCTGCCTCAAAAAAAACATTTTCGCATGAAGATTCAACTGGATTTCCATTTTTACTTATAACTTCTCCTTTAATATTGCTGGCCCATAAATAAACAATAACACCCAAAGCCAAAGTCATTGCAATTAATAAGGTAGTTGCTACAACAGGGCTAAGTCCTCTTTTTTTTCTTGCTTTCATTATTTTGAATAAGCATAATTATTTAAAAATCTATTGAAATAAATTTTTGCTCTTCAATTCAGACAGAAAATAGGAATTAAGTCCTTTTGTTTAGTTTTCCTTCTAATTCTCCAAAATATTTTCTTACTTATGCCCCCCTCCCCCTAGTCGCTTTCAAATTCTCAATAAATTTTTCGCTTTCAATTGCAGCCATGCATCCTGTTCCAGCTGAAGTTACGGCTTGTTTGTAAATGAAATCCTGAACATCTCCAGATGCAAAAACACCTTGCAAATTTGTTCTTGCTCTTTTGTCAGTTTTTATGTATCCCACTTTGTCTAATTTTACAATGCCTTCAAAAATTTTCGTATTAGGAACATGTCCAATGGCTAAAAAAACTCCTTGGCACCTAACTTCAGATTCTTTATTCGTCGTGACATCTTTTATTTTAACCCCTGTAACAAACTTTCCATCTCCTAAAATTTCTGTTACAGCAGCATTCCATATTATGCTTATCTTATCTTTTAATTTTAACACTCTTTCTTGCATAATCTTGCTTGCCTTGAATTTATCTTTTCTATGAATTATTGTTATTTTTTTTGCAAATTTATATAAAGCCAAAGACTCTTCCATTGCAGAATCTCCGCCACCAATAACAACAGCTTCTTTGTCTTTGAATAAGGCGGCGTCACACACTGCGCAAGTGCTTACACCCCTTCCAAAAAATTTGTCTTCTCCTGGAACTTTTAAAGTTCTTGCGCTTGCTCCTGTTGAGATAATTACTGTTCTTGCTAAATATTTTTTCTTTCCAATACCAATTTCATAATAATCATTTCTAGGTTTAAAAGAATCGGCTTTTTCTTCAATGTAAACAGCACCAAATTTTTTTGCCTGCTCTTTGCAGTCTTCAATTAATTTTGGTCCTAAAATTCCTTCAGGAAAACCAGGATAATTTTCAACAGTTGTTGTTAAGCTCAACTGATCTGGTTCATTGCCAGAAATAACAATTGGTTTCATATTAGCTCTCGCTGTATAAAGCGCAGCAGTATGGGCTGCTATGCCCCCGCCTATGATAATCACGTCATGTTTCATTTTTCTTATTATTCTTAAAGATTTATAAAACTATTCACTATATTCCTTAAATTCTCCTTCAAAAACAATTTCATTCAAGGGTTTTCTGTTTGAAGGCTTTTCTCTTTCTTGTAATTCTTTTGATAGATTTTCTTTTTTTCCCGATTTTCCAATAGCGAACATACATTCGACTTTCCATAAATCAGAAAGATTCAATAGTTTTTTTGCTTTTTCAAAGTCAAATCCAGCCATTCCATGGACAACTAGCCCTCTGCGAGTTCCTTCAATAGCCAGATTTTCAAATGCTGCTCCAGCTTCTATAGAGTGTGTTGGTTGAGGCATGTCTTTATAATAAGATGCCTTTCTCGAAACTAAAATAACCAAAACCGAGGCATTCTTGCACCACATTTTATTTCCTTCCATTAATAAATCAAAAAAACTATTCCAATATTTGGTATTTCTTTTTGCGTAAATGAATCTCCAGAGCTGATTATTCATTGAGGAAGGAGCCCATCTGGCCGCTTCAAAGAGAGGCATTAGCTCTTCGTCATTTAATTCTTCGCCCGACATTGCCCTAGGAGACCATCTTCCAAGTATTATCGGATGAATATCATAATCAGCCTTTCTGAACTTTTTTGCTTCATTGAGAAGTTTATTTTCCATTTTACTTTGACTTCTGTTTATTTTTTATATCGGGCACACGATATTAAGAAATAACATATATTTAAACATGTCGGTCAAATGCTCAAGCAATTAAATAACTAAGTTAATCCAAAATCCTATTTAATATTCAAAGCCTTTTTTAATCCTCTTTCATCAAAACCAACTATAATCTTGCCCTTAATATCTGTAACAGGAACACCCATTTGTCCAGATTTATTAATCATTTCTTGTGCTGCCTTGCTGTCTCTTCCAACATCTTTTTCTATGTATTTGATATTGTTCGCCTTAAAAAACTCTTTAGTTTTTTTGCACCATATGCAAAATTGCGTGGTGTAAATAGTTACCTTTTCCATTTTCTTAATAAAAAATAACAATATATAAAACATTCGTTATCGGTGTTTACAAAATTATATTAATCCTAAAATTTTAATGAAAAAATGGATGAAAATCTTAAAGATTATTTAGGTGGTCTTAAAATAAAATATAAAATCCATGAACATAAGCCAGTTTTTACAGTAGAGCAATCTAAAAAAATAAAACAAAAGATTCCAGGCTTAAGCACAAAATGCTTGTTTTTGAAAGATGAAAATAAGCAATTTTATTTGATTTGTTTATCTTCTGATAAAAGACTAAACACTAAAATTATTAAAAGTTATTTCAATATCAAAGAATTACAATTTGCCTCTCCTGACGAGCTTAAAAACGAGTTAAATGTAACTCCAGGAAGTGTTTCAATTTTTTCTATGATTTATGCTAAAAACATTATACTTATTGTTGATAAAGAAATCTGGCAAGCAGATATTGTTAGTTTTCATCCAAATATAAACATAGCAACTTTAGAAATTAACCATGAAGATTTAGAAAAATTTTATAATTCTCTTAAAACTGAGAAATATATAATAGAACTTTAATTTATTTACAAAAAGTGAAGGGAGCCTTTGTGCGATTAAATGTATTTAATTTAGAATAATAATTGGTTTGGTTGCTTAGGGCTTATCTGTGCTGTCCTGGGCGGTGCTCGTGCTTACTATAAAATTTTAAACTCCAGAATTCCACTCGTCTATTGACGAGTGGTCGGATAACCTCTCGTGGAATTCTGGCAGTGCTCAAGAACCATGTGATGAGTGGTTCTTGACAAATAAATTTTTCAATTAATTTAATATACGCTATAAAAAACAACAATTTTTATTTAACCCTTTTTCTGTCTTAAACAATGGAACAAAATTATGCATTTATTTTGGCTTTATTGATAACACTCCTAATTGCAAGCAACGTTTATATTTTTTCTACGATAAACGAAGATGGCAGAAGAATAATTTTAGTTTCAAGAGTAATCGACGGCGACACTTTAGTCTCAAATGACGGGGAAAAATTTCGCTTGGCAAATATAAACACTCCAGAAAAGAATGAAAAAGGATTTGAACAAGCCTTGCAATTTCTTTCTAGTTTAGAGAATACAACAGCAGAGATAGAAGAAATAGGAATAGAGAAATATGGCCGGACATTAGTAAGAGTTTATTCTCCACAATATATCAATTTAGAGCTTGTTAAGAAGGGCTTAGCAAAGAAATTTTTAGTTGATAAAAACGAATTAAAAGAATTTTCAGGCGCGGAGAAATTTGCCGTCGATAATTCGCTTGGAATCTGGCGGAAGTCTAAATATTTTAATTGTGTAGAATCAGAAATAAACCCAGAAGAAGAAATAATCTTGCTCAAAAGTATTTGTGGTAATATGAACATATATAATTGGATAGTTATGGACGAGAGTAGAAAAAGATATAAGTTTCCTATTGTCACAATAGGAAAGATAAATCTTCACAGCTTTAATGGAGAAAATAATGAAACAGATGTCTTTTGGAATAATAAGCAAGATATTTGGAATAACGATAGAGATACTTTATACATTTTTGACTCAGAAGAAAAGCTTGTTCATTATAAGAGTTATGGCTATTAGCCTTCTTTTTATAATCTTTGCGCCAGTAATAAATGCAGTTGAAATCACATTTAATTCTCCGCAAGAAGTTAAAATAAACCAAGAATTCAGCGTTTCCATAGAAGTGAACTCTTCAAAAATATTTGATGTGAAAATATTTGTCCATAATTCAACTGATGAAAGAGTAGGACGTGAAGACTACATATCAGAAATTTTTAATGATAATAACGAATGGCAAGATTCTTGGAATTATATAAAAAGCGCGTATCCAAATAAAAAAGAGTATAAAATAAGAGTTGTTGAATCTCCTGGAGGAAGAGAAATATGCGTCAGAGTGAGAGAGTCAGAAACAGCCTCGACATATGTTAAATGTAGTAGAATAAGCGTTCAGGCTTCAGAAAACAATAACGACAATGAAGAAAATGAAGAACAAAACAATTTTTCTGGAAATGACCAAAATCAAGATGAAAGCGAAAATGAAACCGAAGAAGGCTCACAAGATAACGAAGAAGAAAGTAATAATCAAGAAGAAGTTTCAAATTTAGAGAATAATAGAAATAACGAAAATAATTTAACTCTGGAAGAGTTTTCTTCTATTGCCAAAAATGGCGAAGAAAAAGATGGGAAAATAATCCTGAATGCAAAAAAATTGAATAATGATAAAGACGAGAAAGATTTTATAACAACAAAATATGAGAATATTAGAGTTGGGATAGTATATACTTTCTTTCTTTTTTTGATTGTCTTAATAATTTTGCTTGCATTGAGAAGATTATGATGCTCTCAAAATTCGCGGGTAATGTTTTTAGAATATAGATGATTATACTAAAAGATTTAAATTTAAGATAAAGTATTTTGCTGTCCTTTACGAAGTTTACAATTTAATATTATAAAGCTTTAAATATTATTGCTTCTCTAAAATTCAAATGGACAAATTAAGAGCGGCGCTCGTGATAGAAATCCTCGGCAGGCCTCCGGAGCATGTTAAAAAAGCGGTTGAAGGAATAGTCTCCAGACTTGGTTCTGAGAAGGGAGTAAGAATTGTAAACAGAAGGCTTCATAATCCGATTAAGGCAGAGAATTCTAAGAATTTATTTACCGCTTTTGCAGAAGTTGAAGTAGAATTGGACTCTTTAGACCAGTACTTCGGAATTATTTTTGCTTATATGCCCTCTCATATCGAAATTATAACGCCAGACAAAATAACAATTTCTAATGCGCACTTATCAGAATTAGCAAACACATTAACACAAAGATTACATAATTATGATTCAATAGCAAAAAGAATTATAGTTGAGAGAAACGCCTTGCTAAGAAAGCTGCATGAAATCGCTCCCAATTTATTCAAAAAGAAGAAAGAAAGTAATAGAAAGTAGTTCTGTTTATTTCAAGAGTTTTTTTTCGGGTTTTGTTCTTTTATATTTTAAATAAATTGCTATCATAAAAAGAATCACAACCGCAATAATTATGTATCCTATTAGATATTTATTTTCCCCGTCATCTTTTTTGCACCTACTAAGACAGCACAATCCATTTAGGCTATTAATTTCTTCGCCTTCACATTTTTCATTTGCACTGCATATTACTCCTGCTAATTCAGAGCAATAAAAAGATGAAACTTCATCAGAATTGTCATTGTCATATCTAGTTGAAACATCATTTCGGTTTGTTGTGAATCTAATTCTAACCAAAAGATATTCAGAAGCCTCTTTATAATCTGCGATAATTGCTCCCCTGACTTCTTCTGAAAAATTTAAGACTGACAAATTAAATTGCACAGAGCCATTTGGCCTTATATCAATATTTTTCTCAGGCTCAACTATAAATTTTTCTTTATCGTAATTTAACTCTAAATTTTCTATTTTTTCTTCTCCTTCGTTAACTATTTTAAAAGCATATCGCGGAAATTCAGAAACTAAGACAATGCTGTCAATCACTTCCGGCATAAATTTAAAATTAACACTTAGGTTTTTAGCTGTATATTTTTCGCATCTCTTGACAAAATTCTCTATAACGTCGAAATGTCTTAAAACAGACCTTCGTGATCTCGAAGGAAGATATTTGGCAGACTCTCTAACATCAAGATTTTTTAAAAATTCCAGAGTTTTGCCTCTATA
>CAYTKV010000017.1:6904-15210 GCA_964438545.1 Candidatus Woesearchaeota archaeon
GAATCATTTATTCTGTTGTTTGTGTCGTTTATGTCGTCATTTGCAACTATGATGTATGCGGGAACGGCATATTTTCCGGTATTAATTTTAGTAAATTGTGTTTCTTTGATATCAATTATAGAAAACCTTATTCTGTTGTTCCCAGGATTTAGTTTTATTTGCCGCTCATATGGAAAATCAACGTTTATGAATTTCTCAGAATCTTGATAAAGTGTAGCAATTATTTCAAAATCTTTTGCGCTCAAAACAAAACCTGGTTTTATCGAGTAGTCAGTCAAATTTTGCCTAACTAAAAAACTTTTTTCATAATTTTCTATTTGAGTTATACCTTGGCTCCTAGTTGCAATATTTCCAATTATCAAGGTATAATTTCCCGCTCTCTCCGGTGCGATAAGCCATATGTAATATCTATCATTTAATTTTTTTATGTCGTATTCAAATGCTGCATCTATATGCTGATCTCTAACAAGCTTCACTTGTTCTTTTGAAATTGGCTGCAAAATTTCTCCAAAAAGCTCTCCAATTATTGTTTCCTTTTGTTCGTATGAATCTTGCAAGTCTGAAGTAATAGAATTAGCATTTTGAATAATCAATAAAAATCCAATTAATAGAGCAACTTTTTTCATCATAAAAATAGTTATTTTTCTTATATAAACACTATGTTCATCATTTCTTTTTTTTCTTATGAATTGTCTTCTTCCTTTGGCTTTCCTCTTTTTTCTGTTTAACCTTTTCACGCGATAACTTTTTTTCTAGCGCCTCTAGCTCATTTGGGTAGAAATTAATAACCCCAAAACCCTTTGAACCTCTAAAAAATATTGACATCGCTTTATTTTCTGATTCATTATTCTTCTCGTATCTTTTTATTTCCATAATTTTGCTGTTCAAAACAAATCTTTTAATTCCTAAAAAACTCTTCTTCTTCAAGATTATCTTCATATAAATCTTGATTTATTTTATTATTTAATAATTATTGTGCTGTCTGATACTGTCAAGATATCAGGAGATGCTTAAAATTGGTTTTGTATGGTGTGTTTGCTATAATATTTTAAATTATTAATCATATTTCACGAATATAAATCATTAAAATAAATCAATAACTAGGAAAAATCTAAATCAAACAAGAATTATTTCGGGTCATATCTCGACAAGTTTACAATATCGTGCTGTTTTTATTTTATCTTCCTAATGGTGTTAACAAAGGTCTTGTTGCTTCCCTGGCACCGAAACTCGGAGGCCCTCTTCTTACAAATGTGTTAGGAGGAGGCATTCCAGGAGGCAATCTTTCCGATATTCTTTTAGAAAAAGCCCTATTTCTTCTTCTGCGCATCACAACTACCATTATTAAAATAAGAATAATTAGTATTCCGATAACCAAAATCCAAAATGTGAGATTGCTGCCTTCTGTTTCTATGCCATCGTCACCGTCATCACCAGTTTCAATACATTCATAATTAAAGCAATTTTCGCCTAAAGCACATTCGTCATCATTTATGCATTCATATTGCTCTTCTTCTTTGCAAATTCCTTGGCAGCAAGTTCCAGGATCCAAAGATGGAACAACAATTCCATCACATCTTTCATTTTGTCGGCATATTCTTCCAGATTTATCTGCGCAACTCAAAGGAGAAGGAATATCTTTTGTGCAGCAGTACTCTCCAAAATTAGCACAAACAAAGTTTGAGCCAGGAGAGGTGCCATCAGCATCAAAAACACAAGCTAGGTTGTCAGGCACGCAAAAAAATCCAGCCACTTCGCAGGATACCAATGCATCAGGATCATAAGGAGGCAAGTGACTATCATCAGGATCGTTTACGTCAACAATATCTCCGTCATCAGTTACTGTTCTCTGCCAGCCGGCAGCATAAATCATTAATGCAGTGTCCCTTATATCATTGTTATTCCAGCATCCATCGCTAGTTTGTTTTGCCACATCAAACAAATAAGTTAATGTGTCTTTAACATCATCTTCGTCTGCTCCGCCCAAAGCAAGCATGGCTAAACTAGTATCATAAAACTCGCTGTAGGGAGAGTTTAATATGTCCCAGTGTCCTTCTACTCTCAATTGCATTATTTCATTAAAATGTTCGCTATTTCTTCCGGAGCCTAGAATATCGAGGAGAAAAGCGTCTGGGAAATATTTTTTGTTGCTCGACGCGATAGCTCTTAGGTATGGCAAGAATTCATCAATATTTTCTCCAGCATCATTCAATGCGCTTGCAGCCCACAAGCTTCCTTCATAATTACAATTATCTCCTTCTTTGAAACACAAAGCCTTTATTTTTTCTCCCTCTCCGTTAAACCCTCCAGAAGATCCTCTATTTGTTGTGGCGGAGATAAAAATAGTTCCGCCCGCAGCTTTTTCATAGAGCAGGTTAGTGTTGAAGCCATCAAAATCTCCAGAGCAAGAAACTTTGAAAGTTTTGTCTAAACAATTTTCATTGATTTTTAACCAATATCCTGAGCTAGAAATGCTAAAGCAACTTCCTGCAGAGCCTTCTAAGGTCATGTCTTCTTTTATCTCAATCTCCGCCTTTGAAACTCCAGTATCTACTGTGCAGGATGCAGGAGCATTATTGTCAATCGTTATTTGCAAGTACCATGTCAGCTCTTTGGCTACTCCAACATTGCTTTTCAGCCATTCAACAATTTCTGCTGTTTCTTCGCCCAATACTTTTTTTGCGAGTAAAACTTGCGCAGTGTCTTTAATCTTGCATCCGGCTTTAGGCCAGCATTCTTCGTTGGTTGCCTTTTCATTCGTTATTGTGCTCTTCACTTTATTGCTTGGCACCTTCGCTAATGCAGAAAAAATTGCTTCTTGCAAAGTTATAGAAGGAGCTGATTTTACCTTGGTGTCTAAGCATCTAAAAGCATTGTTTATTTGCTCTTCAGTTTGCGAACTTACAAATCTTAATGAAATAAATACGACAAATATTGCTATAAAAAAATAAGACAACACCTTTTTTTTCATGATATTTTAATGCTTGCTTTCTTTAAAAATGTTCTCACTTCTTTTTTTCACTTCTTTTATTACTTCTACTAGGGGATTTTTCGCTTGCGGCTTATTGTTTATTAGGCCCATATCTTTGTAAAAAGGCTCATTATCATAATTAGGAGGCAAAATCTTTCTTTTTTGTTTTAAATGCCATTCTACTTGTGATTTTAAATATCCTTCTTTCAAAGGGGGCTTGTTTTTCTCATTCCATTTTCTGATTTTGTCTTTTATATAATCTTGAGAAAAGTTAAGCGATTTAAGAAAAGTAAGCAAAATAAAAAGTCCTCGTTTTCTTCCGTCTTCCAAGCCATTTAACAATTTTTTTATTGGTTCTGGGAACATATCTTCGCTCACACCTTTTATTTCTATTTCTTTATATTCATTATTTACGTATTTTTTATTTCCTTCTTTTTCTTTAGATTCTTGACCTTTTTTCCAGTCTAGAACTGCAGCCAATAATTTTTTTGCTTCGTTTTCTTTGTTTGCTGGCATAAAATTTCTTATTATTATTTTCGAGTGATTTGCGTCCCTTGGATCAAAATTTTCTATTTCATTTTTGTTTAAGACAACGCTTGCTAAAGCTGTCCTTTCATGCAGGGAGTAGGGCATTCTTAATAAATGTCTTGAGGCAACCAAAATCAAATCCAGAGACGCAATTTTTTCCGCGCTGACTCCTTCAACTTTTTTAAAATTTTCAGGATGTTTATCTGAGCTTAAAGGCAGCTTGATATTTTTTGGATCTTTGCAGTTCTCGCAATAATAATACTCTTTTCCCTCCAGAGCCTTTAAAATTCCCGAGCAACGTGAATTCAGGCATCTCAATTTTCTTTTCGTTATTCTAGCATTTTTTCTTTCTATTTCCAAGCCACAAATATCACAAAAGAATCTTGCGATATTTCCTTTTTTAGCTGCTTTGCCGCAATTTTCACATTTAATTTCTTGGAGAGCTTCTTTTGGCAATTTTGTTCTTTTTTCCACTAATTTAAAGTCTGTCAGTATCTCGCCGACTTTTTTATTGTAGTCATTTTTTATATAGTTCATTAAATATGAACAAATTGCTTTGGGCCAATCTGGGAACATCTCGCTGGTTTTTTTGCCGTCATATTCTTTTGGAAATGCACAGCTAGAAACAATAATATGAAACCCCTTGCTTCCGCTAAACTTCACGCCATAATTTTTAATACCATGTTGTTCGAGTGCTTCCAATATTAACAATGTCGCAATTTTCGAGCAATCAAGAAATAAAGAGTCTACGTCTATTAACAGATCCCATCCTTTTCTTAGTTTACTTATTTCATTCTGACTTAAGTCAGAACTTAGCTTTAAAGGATCTTCCCATAATTCTTCTGAAGCATGAAACGAGGTCGCTCCATTTTTCACTAATTCTCTTATGTCTGAAAGATACTGTATGCTATCCGGTCTTTTGCCAAATGCCTCATAATATCTCGGAACAACTTCCCTATTTTGGGCAAATCTTAGCAAAGTTTCCTGAATCTTCGGATTTGAATAATACAAATGTGTTATAGCCCGTATTCTTTTTTCTTTTTCGTCCATTCTTTTCAGAGTTGATAGAGGTTTATAGGATTTGCTGTTGTGCATATTCTAATTAGTCTTAAAATGCATAATTGAAGACTTGGTTTTTATTTTTCCTCTATTCCCCACCACAATAAAGCTTATAACTTTGCTTTATCAAGAAAAAGAATGCGCTTAACATTACAAAACCCAAAAATATTTTCGGATATCGTAACGATAATATCCGAATTAGTTTCAGAAGTAAGAATAAAAGTAAATAAGGAAGGCATTAATCTAACAGCAGTAGACCCAGCCAATGTGGCGATGGTTTATTTTAATATACCAGCCGCGCTATTCACCGATTTTGAATTAGAGAAAGACGCGGAAGAACTTGGATTAAATTTAAACAATTTAAAAGCCGTTCTAAGAAGATGTAAGCCTGGAAGCGCACTAACTCTGGAAAAAAAAGACAACATGTTGAGAATTTATTTGGAAGACAGGATAAAAAGAGACTTTTCGCTTGCGTTAATCGACATTGATATTGAAGAAAAAACCCTGCCGCAGTGGGAATTCAACTCTGTGGTGCATTTAAACTCAGAATTATTTGTTGAGGTCATTGAAGATTGCGCTATTTTTTCAGACGCTTGTACTTTTATATCTAGTCCAGATAAGTTTGTTGTTGAGGCTCATGGTTTAAACTCTGCGAGAGCAGAATTCTCTTCAGACGAAGCCGAGATTCATTCCGCAAACAGCGTAGCAAGATTTTCTTTAGAATATCTTTCTAAATTTATAAAAGGAGCAAAAATTTCGAACAAAGCAACTCTAAGTTTTTCTGATAGCCATCCAATGAGATTAGATTTTGGTACAGGAGGCGTTGTTCTTTCCTTTATTCTCGCGCCAAGAATAGAGCAAGAAGATTGAATAAGAAATAAAACTCTTAAATTTTAAACTCCAGATAACCTCTCGTGGAATTCTGGCAGTGCTCAAGAACCATCCATCACATGGTTCTTGACATTTAAAAAAATAGATAAATTTTAGAAAAGTTCAAGGAAAAGGTAAACACAATATATTGAACTTTGTGTTATTTAATGTGATTTTTTACTTTTGTTAACTATTCTTTGAGCATCCTCTTTTCTTTTTGCAGCAATTCTATAACCGGTTCGCGAGTTTTTTCTATTTCTTAATCCAGGGTCTTCTTCTGTAACTGCTTCGTATAAATTTCTGCGTGAGCTTCTGCTGTTACGCTTGAAGATCCATACGCCGCTTTTACAATAGCAATTTTAAAGAAATATATCTCAGGATAATTCAGATTAAGTTCCATTAATGCTTCTAAGCATTTGTTTGGAGTTACTTCTTCAATAAAATTAGTTTGTTATCACGCTTAAAAACCCTTTAATTTCCCCTGCACCAAATCTTCTTTCTTTCGCTCAAAACTTTTAGTATATAGAAAAGTATATATAATAGTATCACTAATGTATAAACATGGCAGTAGAAGTAAAACTCAAGAAATGGGGAAACTCAATGGCAGTGATAGTGCCAAACAAAGTTATAGAAGAAAAGCACTTAAAAGAAAACGATTCAATAATTATAGAAGTTGTAAAGAAAGCAGACTTATCAGAAGTATTTGGTTCAATCAAAGAAAAAGACAGAAAAATGTCTGGACAACAAATGAAGGACATGGTGAGAAAAGGATGGAACTAACTTATTTTTTTGACACATACGCTCTCTTTGAAGTTTTCCACGAAAATAAAAATTATCTTGTCTATACAAAAAATATTTCTATAATTACAACTAAACTAAGCTTAATGGAGTTGCATTATTCAATATTGCGGCTATATGGAGAAGAAAAAGCAGAAAAAGCCTTTAACTTTTTTAATAAATTTTGTATTGAGTTTGACGACGAGGTAATAAAAGAAGCAAATAAATTTCGTCTAAAAAATTATAGAAGAGATCTGTCTTTTGTTGATTGTATAGGTTATGCTCTGGGGAAAAAACTTAACGCCAGATTTTTGACAGGTGATGAGCAATTTAAAGACTTTGCAAATGTAGAATTTGTTAAATGAAGAGGACATGAGCATTTATTTTTGATTTCTCGCTACGCTTAAGCGCAAGGTACGAATCAAAGATATCACACAATCGCTTGCTTAACGAAATTGCTAATTATCTTAATAAATTTTTTTAAGAAATATTCTATTAATAATTTTAAAAACTAAATTAAAAAACTTGGTTAAATACACCAACTACTAAATGATTGTTCATAATTTGTTATGTGCTACAAAATAATAAAAGATCAAAATATCTTCGTAATTAAGATATCTATAAAAAGAGGTCATAAAAAATCTAAGATCTAATAATGATGCTTTATAAAATCCAAATTATTTATATTCGATAATAATTTAATACCATTTAGTACGAAGAATTGCAAGAAAAAACAATTATGTACTAAGAATTGGTATTCAGTGTAGTTAAAGTTGTACGAGAAACTATTTATATTGCTTTCTTTTTTTAGATAAATGGCTTTACTACTCACAATCGTTCTAATCTCAATCATCATATTCTTAATTTTTCTTCTTTTTGTGCTGTATAAGCTAGGAGTCAGAGAGGGCTCTTACAAGAAAGATTTGGAATGGCAAAAAAACCTAACAAAAATAAGAGAGGCCATTGCAGAAAGGCAGAGAGCAGGAATAAAGGGAAAGGTCACAGAGGCTTTCGCTCCATTTTTAAAAGGTTTCCCATTTAAACCAAGCGAATGTAAGTTTATTGGAGATCCAATAGACTATGTAGTATTTGAGGGCTTGGATGAAAGGGATATCAAAGGAGTTCATCTTGTCGAGGTCAAAAAAGATAAGAGCAATCTCAGCGAGCACCAAAAACAAATAAAAAACATTATTGATTCATTAAATTCAGGCAGCGTTACATTTAGAGAATTTAGACTTCTGTAGATTGATTTTCTTTAGACTCATTATTTTCATTAGAATCTTCAATTTCCATTGTTAATTTTTTAATCTTTTGCTCTCGAGGAACTTTTCCACCTCTTATATTGATTATTCCTTGGAGTAAAGCAATAAGCGCTATTAAGATTCCTAGGATGAGCAAAGAAGGCCGCAAAGTATAAGGCAGATTTTGGCTGTTTCTTATGTTTGAGTCAAAGAAAATGAAAAAACCAACTATACCAATTGCGACACTAAAGATAACTTGTACTATTCCAATAATTTCTTTGAATTTCATATCTTTTTAAGCAAATATAGTTATATATATCTTGCTGTTTACAAGTTTTTAATTCAATCGCACAAAAATTCTATAAAAGCTTAATTTAGAGTTGTTTTTCTCTTAATTGCACTTTCGATTAATTGATAGCTTTTTTGTCGCATAAAAAGAGGTTCTGCGAATCACAGTGAGTAGTCCATAGATAATTTTGTTTCTGTATTTCACATTAATTTTGCGAACAAGTAATACTTCGTTTTTATGGTAGTTTTTATAAAGAAATAAACGAAAAATTTGTGGGTTTTAGTAATGCCTAAGGTCGCCCTAAGGCAACTTTAAAATTTTTCTAAACATTACACTACTCAATATTGCTCCCCCTAGATACCACCAAAACCAAGTTGATGCGATTGCTGTTTCTACAAAAACTTTTCTAATAAAAGAAAAAAGGAGTAAAATAGGAATGAGTGTTATCAACATTGGCTTGAAAGAGTGCTTAAATATTTCTAAAGTATGAGACATCATTTCTTTATTTAGCTCCATCATTTTCTCATGATTTCCTGCCTTTTGATGCTCTTTCATTTCTTTTTGTAAAGTC
>CAYTKV010000018.1:0-14204 GCA_964438545.1 Candidatus Woesearchaeota archaeon
CAATTTTTGTATTTTCTTATTTGCTATATTTAGAAAACAAATGTCTTTAATTATACTCTCAATTAATCGATAACCTTCTATTGCAAAAAAAGCAGGCTCTACAAACCTCAGATAATTATTACTAATATATTTTGTATTTATGCCGAAAAACATGATTCTGCTAAGTCTTCGGGAGATGAAAGCAACTTAAGTAAGTTGAACAAGCGCTAGCTTTTTGATTATTAGGTAAACTTAGATTTCATGAAACTAACGTCCATTTTTGATTGACAGCAATATTACAACTATCGGTTATTTTGTCGTCGTTAATTACAAATTTTCATTTGATACTAAATTACTGATTTACCTATTAGTATTTTTTGTAACTTAATTTTTTGAATCAGTTAATGTTAATAAAACCGAGCATATCCCGATAACTTAAGAGTATCGAAAAACATAAATCTTTAAATAATACTTATGTTGTTTTTCTTTATGCTGGTAGAATCACTTGATGAAGTAACAGAAAAAACCACAATAAAATTCGGGAAACCTCTCACGCAAGAAGGAATTGAAGATTTGCTTCTTTATATTGCAAAAGAAATGCCGGCAAATATAAATTACAATGCTTCATATCACAGATCCCTATTGCGCACAGGACACGGCATTAGGGGGCAGAAAGGCAGTGTAACAGTATCGGCCCAGATTGTTGGTTGTAAAAATCCACTAGCGTTTGATTGTTTTGAGTCCATACTATTGGAAGGAGATTCATCCAAAATATCTGCAATTGCCTTCAATAGAGTGCCGGGGTGGGAGCTTCATGATTATAGACAAGAAGTTAGGGCGCTTTGGGGCCAGGTCAGAGAAGTTGTTGGGAGGTACTTTAGCCAGGAAATTATTTAGTAAATAACAAATTAATTTTAATCGACTTTTTCCAAAAATTCCTCGTTCATCGGAGCATAAGCAATTGTTTCACCTTTTTTGCCAATAATTTCAACATGATACTGTCCGTTCGGCAACAAGATATTGATTTTTCCTAGCATGCCTTTTTTTATTTCTGGCTTGCTGTCATCGTAATATTCAACGTATTCCGGATCAGGATCAGCAAGCAATTTAACTTTTTGATGTCTCTTAAACTTTGTTTGCATAGCTTTTAAAATAAAACCGAGTTTTTATTATTTTCCGATTTGGAGATGATGCGGATTTTGTCCAAGATAAGACATATTTCTAAGTATATGACTATTAAAAAATATTTTGACAATATGTGAAACAAAAAAGTGATGATAAGCAGACAATTTCTATCTAGCTTTCAATTATCTACTTCTCGCTCTTTTGCTTTCTTGCTAAAGGGCCTGTGACTTTTACTAACAAGCCTGGCAGGCCTGTTCCGATAGGTATTGGTTGATTAAGCAAAATATTTTCAATTACAGATTTTAATTCGTCTTCTGAACCTTTTATTGTCGCATTGATAAATTGTTTGTCAGGGGTTTCAAAAGTTGCCCTTGCCAATATGCTCTCTTTATCAGTTATGATTCCCATTCTTGTGACTCCTTTAACAACTCCTGAAGAAGTCATCGCATCCGAAATCAATTCCAAATGTCTTTCATTGATGTCTAATCCTTGGGTTTCAATAACGTTCTTTATTTCACTAATTATTGTTTCTCTTGCTGCCTCAATTCCTAAAACATTTTCCATGTTATGTAAGTCATTTGAGAAGATTTTATCTTTATTCACGCCTTTTATTTCCATAATGTCTTTTAAGTTTGAACCAGTTGTTAAGACAACATAATCTCTATCTTTTCTTGAAACAACAACTTGTGAAACTCCCTTTACACCAGAGACAAATGTTTCTTTAAGTTTTTCTTTGAGCTTGTAAAGCTCCCTAAATCCAAGTTCAGGTGAATTAATAATTATTCTATTTTCGCTTATGTTGCCTTTCAATTTTTTTTGAGTCACTATCTCAAAAACCCTTTGTATGCCTATATGAGCCCCTTTCAATGCGTTTTTGTCCAATTCAATTTCAATTTTTTTCTTGCTGAAATCTATATTAATCCTTGAGGTAATGTCTTTGAGCCTTGTCTCTTTAATTTTCTCCGCAATAATTCTTGCATTTTTTTCATTGTTATTTTCTTTGTCTAGGTGGATTTCCATTATAGGGGTTGAAGGTTGTTTTCTCGCATCTAATATTTCAATCAATCTTGGTAAGCCAAGGGTGATTTGCATCTCGGCGACGCCAGCATGATGGAAAACGTTTAATACCATTTGAGTTGAAGCTTCTCCGAATGATTGTGCCGTGATGACGCCCGCGGCTTCTCCAGGAGAGATTTTGTCGTCTTTTAAATGCAATTTTGAAACGTCCTTGTTGTCACCACCATAATTAAATTGCACAATATTTTCTGAAGCGTCTCTTACTGTTTCATCGTATTCAACTTTTAAGTCTTGCAATGCGTTCACCAATCTTCTATACAGATATCCAGATTTTGGAGTTCTTAAGGCAGTGTCCATTAGGCTGTCTCTTCCTGTTATAGCCCCAAAGAAAAATTCATGGGGCTTTAATCCTTGTAAGAATGAAGATTTAAGAAAACCTTTTGCTTCTGGCACCAAATCATTCTTTTTGAAGAAGGAGAGAGTTCTGCCGGTGTAGCCTATAGAAATTCTTTTGTTCCATAAAGATTGCTGGCCAACGCAACATCCCATTTGCGTCACATTTAACATGCTTCCTCCACTTCCAGACTTGATCATTTTGTTGATGTTTTCTTCTGCAGGGAAATTATCTTTTACAATTTCACTGGTTTCTGTGCTAATGCCGTTGAGGATTTGCATTATTTTCGTTTCTCTTGTTTCTTCTAGTGTTTTTCCTGGCTCTGGCTCCAACCTTCCTGTATTGTAACTCTCTATCACTTCTTCTGTTTTTTTCTCCGCCCTTTCAATTATTTCTTTTGTGATTCCTTTTACCTTTTCAGAAACATCTAGGTCGTGCAAACCAAGGGTAAAGCCTTTCTTTGATAAGTAGTTTGTGCCTAAGAAAAATGCTCTGTTTGTGCATTCTACAGCTGTTTCCCTGTTAAATTCTTTATCCAAAGCTTTAAACATCTCACCCTCTTCAACACCAAACGTTTTGCTTGCAGTTAACAAAGAAGGAACATTAATACTTGAGCCTTTAGGTAAAATTTGCATGAAAATCTCAGTTCCAGGAATTTCTTTTTTCTTTGAGCTATTTACTATTCCCGCGGAAAATAATAGTTGATCAGCTTCGCTCTTTTCAATTTTTTCTTTTCCTAAAAGATATAACCCTGTCACGGCATCCGCGATAGTTCCGACAAGATTTATATTATTTTTGGAGGATATGATGTTGTTGTTAATCTCTAATAAAATTTTTGCCTCTGCAAGCGCTTCCTCATTTTGAGGGCTATGTATGTTCATTTCATCTCCATCAAAATCCGCATTATATGGAGCAGCAGCAGAAGGGTGTAATCTAAATGTTCTTCCCGGCAGGACTTTAACGTAATGAGCCATTAATCCTTGTTTGTGTAATGTCGGATGTCTATTAAATAGCACTATGTCGCCGTCTCTTATATGCCTCTCAACCTTGTATCCAGGCTGTAGTTCAGCAATAATTTCTTCTTTTAAATCTTTAGTGATTCTTTTTCTTCTGCCATCTATTCTTATGATATAGTTTGCTCCGGGATGTTTATTGCCATTTGCAATCAATTTCTTCATTTCTTCAATGTTTGTTGTAGTGACAGACTCGGCAACTGTTATGATTTCCGCAATTTCTAGAGGGACGCCTACTTCGTTGAGTTTTAAGTAAGGATCAGGAGAAACCACTGTTCTTGCTGAGTAATTACCTCTTTTTCCTGCAAGGTTATGTCTTATTCTACCTTCCTTGCCTTTAATTCTTTCTGTGATTGTTTTCAATGGTTGACCAGAACGGTGTCTTGCAGGAGGAATTCTCGCGATGTTATTATCAAAAAATGTTGTGACGTGATACTGCAATAAGTCCCATAAGTCTTCTATAATAACTTCTGGGGCTCCCGCATTTAGATTTTCCCAAAGCCTTTGGTTTGCTCTAGTAATATCGCTTAACTTGTGAGTCAAGTCATCTTCACTTCTTTCTCCTGTTTCTAATGTGATAGATGGTCTGACAGTAACAGAAGGGACTAGCAAGAGCGACATTATAGCCCATTCAGGTCTAGCAGTCGAAGGATTTATTCCTATTTTTTTTAATTCAGCATCAGAAATATTCACGAGTCTATCTCTTATTTCTATTGGATTTAATCTTCTTTTTTCGATAGAGAAATTTGTTGGTTTTTCGAGTTTAACACGTTCTATCGCTTCATTGCAAATAGGGCATTTTTTTGCGTCCTTCGCTTTTTTTACCCTGTCCGCTATTTTCAGTGTTTTTAATTTGTCATCTGCTATAGTTAATTTTCCACAATGAGGACAGAAACTTCTTAGGCATAACTCAATTAATGAGATATATTTTATATGCAAAATAGGCCTTGCGAGTTCTATGCTCCCAGGATGGCCAGGACATTCTTTAACACGTTTTCCACAAGTCCTGCATCTAACTCCAGGATCAATTGCTCCTAGTCTTAAGTCCATCAATCCTCCGTCTACTGGAAAGCCATCAATGTCATAAAGTTCCGGCGTTACAATCTTCACAGAGCTCAGTTTTTTAATTTCGCTAGGTGAAAGCAAATTAAACCTTAACGAACTTATTTGTTTTCTGAATATATCTTTCATTTTACAATCCTGTTTTTACAGGCTGTTTATTTAAGTATTCATACAGCCCATCTTTAAAATTAATTAAATTATCAACTAAACCTTTGTGTATCATATCATCGTATGTTCCCACATTGACCACATCGCCTGCTACAAGTTTTTCTATTCCTTTTCTTCTTACAGATATTTTTCTGTCAATCTCTTGCGTCATTTTTTAAATGCTATTGCGCTTTCTACAAATTCTCCCGCTTTAGCCTAACTTCTATTTCTTCTCTCGAAACTTTTCTTCTGCTCATTTTATCTTTACCTTTCGTATTTATTTTTCAATCTAAATTTAGTTTGAATGCCCAAGCCTAACAATTCATCAATCAATAACTTGAAAGCATAAGAAACTTCTACTGGTTCAGATTCGTTACTGCCGCATACAGAGCATATTACCTTTTTTCTTATAGAGTCCTCATAACCTACACTGCCGCATTCGCTGCAAATATATACGACAGTTTTATCTGAGTCGTATCTTTCTTTTAAGAGCAATGAAGAACCGTGGCCTGCTAGAGCTTGCTGTTCCATTTCGCCCAACCTTAAACCGCCTCCTTTAGCTCTGCCTTCAATTGGTTGTCTAGTCAAAAGAGCAACTTTTCCTGAAGCTCGGGCATGAATAAGATTTTTTACCATCCTTCTTAACTTCAAGTAATACATATTTCCAATGTAAATTTTAGCTTCTAGCTTCTTTCCTGTAACACCACTATACATTGTTTCTTTTCCGTCATAACCAAAGCCAAGATTTCGTAATTGTTCTTCTAGTTCTTGAACACTTTGGCCAGTGAATGGAGTTCCGTCTATGATCTTTCCGGAAAGAGCAGCTGTTTTTCCTGCGAGCAGTTCTATCATATAGCCGACGCTCATTCTGCTTGGTATGCCGTGTGGATTGAACATTAAGTCTGGTTTTATGCCTTTTGAAGTGAAAGGAATATCGTCTGAGTCGGCAATCAAGCCAACAACTCCTTTTTGTCCGTGGGGCGCAGAGAATTTGTCTCCGATTTCTGGCAACCTCGAATCTCTCATTCTGGCATGCACAACTCTATTCCCTTCGCTATCGGCTGTAATGAATACAGCGTCAACTATTCCGCTCTCACCTTGTCTTATCACCGCACTTGCTTCTTTTTTTGTTTGTATGGTCAAATCTCTAGCTTCTGACAAGAATTTTGGAGGCGTGACTCTTCCTATTACAACTTCTCCTGAGCTTATAATAGCTTCAGGATATGCAACGCCGTCGTCTTCCAAAAAACGGTATGAGTCTTCAGTTCTATAACTAGAAACATCTTTTTCAGGGATTGTTATTTCGTCTTTTAGTCCGCCAGCATATTGCAATTCTGTTGCAGTATAGGGCCTAAAATATGTGCTTCTTCCCATTCCTCTGTCTATGCTTGCTTTGTTTAGGGCTACAGCATCTTCTATGTTGTAACCCTCAAAAGGTATTACTGCCACAACTATGTTTTGTCCTGCCGGATAAACATCTAATGTGTCATAAATAAAACTTCTTACCAAAGGTTTTTGGGGATAGTGTAAAATAGAAGCATCAGTATCTAATCTTACTAAGTAGTTTGCTGCATAGATTCCTAAACTTTGTTTGTTTGTTTTGCTTCCCTTTAGTAAACGCGAGCTTTGATCATGATTGCAAAACGGTACTAACGAAGTAATCAAGCCAAATACGTCTATAGGATGTACTTCCAAGTGCGTGTGCTCATTTGTTAACTTTTCTTCTCTTAAAGCAACAAAAGCATTTTCTTCTTCTGCTGCGTCAATATATTCTATAATTCCTCTATCAACCAAATCCATCCACTTAATTTTGTCTTGTTCAAGTAAAACCAAATCTTCGTCTTTTAATTTCGGTGTGCCATTTTCAACAATAATTAAAGGCCTTAAAACTCTTCCGCTTCCGGACACGACACTAACTTGGTCTAAAAGATTATCGTATCTTATGCTAAGCTCATGAGGCAATTCTTTGTTCCTCCTTATTGTTCTTAATTTTTTTACAAATTCTTGCGGGTTGGAAGTAAAGCCTAGAAATTTTCCATTCAAGAATACATCTGTGCCGTTTTCTGTTTCTTTCGCCGTCCCTAAGGACTCGAATTTCTTGATGACTAAATCTTCATTGAGTTCAATTGCTGTTGAAATTTTCGCTAACAGAGACAGATTTTTTCTTAAGCCTATTTCTGTTCCTTCTGGAGTTTCAATTGGGCAGAATCTTCCATAATGAGTAGGATGCAAAGTTCTCGCTAGAAAATTTTCTTGCTCTCCTGGGAGCATGCTCGTTACTCTTTGCAATTGTGACAAAACAGATAGGTAATTTGTTTTGTCCATATTTTGAGTCACACCACTTCTTTCTCCGATCCAGGAGCCTGTGGCGATAGCGCTCTCAACTCTATGCGTGAATAATGTAGATTTAGCAATTGTTTTTAACGAATAGAATTTCTTTCTCTTTGAGATTTTTTGGAGAGAATATTGTATGTCTCTTACTAAAATATTAAGATTAACTCTGAAGATATCAGCGGTTCGGTCTCTTGAGAGGTTAACTCGTTTGTTTGCGTAATGATCTTTGGCTGTTCTTATATAGTTATCTTCTCTTGCTCTTAGGTGGAGATTTGTTAGTCTGCATAACGTTATTGCTTTATTTAATCTTGAATTTTTGGTTGTTCCAACGTGAGGCAACAAGAAAGAGTCAACTCTTTGTTTTACTCTGTCTAAAATTTCTTTTTTGGTTCCTTGTATTCCTGATTTTTCCGCAATGTACATCATCGCGTCTTCAGAATCCTTTAAGCCGGCGAATTCATAAAGATTGATTATAAAACAGTCATTTTCTATTCCAACATGTTTAGCGATTTCGGATTCTTTTGTCATTCCAAGCGCTTTTAACAATACTATTATAGGATTATTTCTTAATCTTGAAAATGTCAATTCCAAGATTCCGTCATTTGTTTCTGATATTGTTGTTGGAATTCTATATGCCCCTCTCTCTGAGAAAATTCTTGAGGTTAAACCATGTCTGCCTTCTTCAATGAATGGCTGATTTGGAGCCAAGTCTTCTGACATTACAATAACTCTTTCATTTCCGTTAATAATAAAATAGCCGCCGGGGTCTAATGGGTCCATATAATTTTTTGTTAATTCTTCTTTTGTCATGACGCTAGTGTTGCAAATTTCTCCCTTTACAATTATAGGAATGCGTCCTATCTCAACTTCAGAACTTTCTGTCTGGTCGTTGTATCTTACGCTCAATTCGGCATGAACTGGAGCAGAATAAGTTAAATTTCTTAGTCTGGCATCTGAAGGAGTGATTACACTTATGCTTCCGTCTGCTTCAATTATGTTTGGCTCTCCAACTCTGATCTTGCCAAATTTAACTTGCACATCTTCATTTGACAAACTCTCATTAATTTCATCAGCGATCTGTTGTATTCTCTTGCTTATGAAATCATTAAATGAACGAATGTTAGACTCGACTAAGGAATGCTGTTTCAAGTATTTAACTACTAAGATATTTTTCTTTTTCATCTTTGTTCGGCAAATTTATCTTCCATTTTTGTTTTACGGAATAATTACTCTGTAATAAAAAAATATTTTGTCTCCCCTCTTTCTTTCTATTTTTATGATGTCACCTATTGAACAGCTTTCAGGCAACGCAAGATCATTGATTCTTATTTTAGATAATTGAGATGGAGATATATTATACTTGTCAAGCAACTTTTTTGCTTCTTCGGGTTTTAATCTGATGTGTTTTGGTTGTAAGATATGCATTTTTAGGGAGTTTTAGGCTTTCTTAACATTTAAATATTTAACTAACAAGTATAGAGTAGTAAAAAGTTGTCGAAGTAGGTTTTTAAATCTTTCGACGATTTAAAAATAAATTTTCCTGACAAAAATAATCTTAACTCCGAAATCCTTTTAAAATTGATTTCCCTTGAAAAATTGTGATTATCTCAATATATGTAACCGCAGTTATTGGATTGGTATTGTCGATTTATTCGGTCTATGTAGAGAAAAAATATGAGAATAATAAGTCGTATAAAGCTGTTTGCGATGTAAATGATAAATTTTCATGCACAAAAGCTTTTTCAAGCAGATATGGAAGATTAGCAGGAATTTCAAATTCTGCTGTTGGAATAATTTTTTATATTATAATTCTAGCATTAAATTTTTATAATATAAATTATGTATTTTATTTATCAATCCTCTCTTTTTTAGGAGTAATTTATTTGGCTTACCTTCAATACATAAAAATGAAAAATTTTTGCATTGTCTGCACAGGAATTTATATTGTTAATTTATTGTTATTGATTTTTAGTTATTTTGAGGTTTTTTGACTTTCATTTCAATATTATCTAAAGAAATATTACTTAACTACACTGAATACCAATTCTTAGTACATAATTGTTTTTTCTCACAATTCTTCATACTAAATGGTATTAAATTATTGTCGAATATAAATAATTTGGATTTTATAAAGCATCATTATTAGATCTTAGATTTTTTATGACCTCTTTTTATAGATATCTTAATTACGAAGATATTTTGATCTTTTATTATTTTGTAGCACATAACAAATTATGAACAATCATTTAGTAGTTGGTGTACTTAACTCTGGAAGCACTTTGTGCCATCTTTCTTTTGTTTCTTTGTTAAAAGACCCAAGTGTAAACTCTATAGTTTTTCTAGCTAGCTCATGAGCTCTTTCAATAGGATACTTATTATCTTTATCTTTCATTAGATGACTTACATATGATGCGTAATATCCTCTTATTTCTTCTTGTTTAGTAAGAAATCTTATTGCTGGACCTAAAAGCTGTTGCGGATTATTTCCTAGGTACTTTCTTTTAAATATTTTCGCTTCTTTGTTTGCTGCTCTTTCTCTTATTTTTTCTAAAATATCCATTTTTGATTATAATTCTAATTTTCTCTTGCTGTGACATATTTATATAACTTATAAATATTATCGTTTCCCTTTTTTATATTCCTGAAGAAACAAAACCTCTTGGACAAATTATGTTTAAACCAATTTTAATTAAAATTAAGATAAACCTAAAAAATGCAGAAGCTCTTTGGAAAAAAGCTCTTGAAATCTTGAATAAAGAGAATCCTTATGTATGTTGTGAATGGTGTGTTAATTATAGTCCTGTTTCTAAGGCTCTAAGTGAGCAAAAAGAAAAATTTATTTAATCCTATTTCTGCCTTTAATATTATGGAATTTACAAGATCATTTAAGGAGATTGGAAAGGATGATGTAGCCATAGCTGGCGGAAAAGGTGCCTCTTTAGGAGAGATGACTAAGGCAGGAATTCTCGTTCCTGAAGGATATGTTGTATTATCTGGGGCGTTTGAACAATTCATAAAAGAAACTGATTTGAATATTGAAATAGACGCAATTTTAGATACAGTTAAACATGAAGAAGTTCATACAGTAGAAGAAGCATCTGAAAAAATACAATCATTAATTATAAATTCAGAAATGCCAAAAGACATAAAAAAGGAAATATTATTAATCTGTTATTTGATAAATGTATAGTAAAGTAGTTGGTGCGGATTTCCGCTAATCAGCTAGATTTTAATTATATTACTTCAACAAACACCAATATTAGACAGTGTATTTTAATGTTTTCTTTTTCATTTAAAATAATTAATCGCGTTCTTCTATAGGAATATGAACATCTGTTCTATCATAGAACCTTATTTCGGCTTCATAACTATCAAGAATTCTATATGTTTTAATTCTTGTCGGCGTAGACCCTGGCACAAACAATTCCCACATTCTCTTATCCGAAGGCATAGAGGTGCCATATTTTCCTTGAAGATTGCATAAAAGGCTGATAAGTTGAAGTTCTAAGTTGTTAAATGCTTTCTCAACATTATCTCCGCTAGCTACTTGCCCTAACTCTAGGCCTTCCGCAATTATTACTCCATCTGTTCCTTTATATGCTATTGCTCTAAATATTTCGGTATACATATCATTCTGATGCTACACATTCAACTTTTTAAATATTGCGCGTTTTTTGTTTTTTATCTCGATTTATAATTTTCTAACGCGGATTCCCATCTTTCTCTTCTTTCTCTATCAAAACCATTCGCTGTGAATAATACCAACTCTCTCGCTCTTTCTTCTGCGTCGGCACAGCTTTGTTTTTTAAAATAATCTACGCATGAATCATAAAATAATCTTATATGATAATCTTCTTTTAATACTCTTACTGCTCTTCCTGCTAATTGAGGAGGACTTGAACTTTCGACATCTTCTCTAATTTTTGTTGTTTCTTCTTCAACTAATTTTTCAATTAGTTTTTTTATTATTTTTTTATGTTGCATTAATTTTACCTTCTCTTGCTGCGAACCTGCTCGCTTCGCTGTGCGGTTTCTCGTTGTGGAATGCAAAATGGTCCCGACGGGATTTGAACCCGCGACACCCAGGTTTCTACAAGAACCTACGGTTCTTCTAGGAGATCTCCCTTTCGATAGACCTCTGTAACCGAAGCTTCTACAAACCTCTAGGTTGCGGGATTTACAAAAACCCGCCGGAGGTTTTGCTTTTAAAAGCCTGGTGCTCTACCTGACTGAGCTACGGAACCTTAATTTAAACAGAGGAAAAGCGATTTTTAAATGCTTTTGTTATGTTCCTTTCTATCACTGAAAATTGCTTTAGTCCCTAAGTATCAAATAATTATTCACTAGGTGATTAGTGGAAATCTACACAAACTTTTTAATAGATTATCAATAATATCCCTTATAATCATAATAAATGAGGTTTTTAGGAATTAATTAATGTCTGAATTGCATGCAGTCTAAAATGGTCTTTTAAGGCGTATTAATTCGTTATCTTTTGTTTTAATGGTTTTGATTGGCGCTAAAATGCTATAATCACCCTTTACTTAAATCAATCGAATGTAAATCTTCTTGGGCTTCTATATACTCTAACTGGAGTTTGATTTAGTCTAGAGTTTCTGTATGCTCTGTCTTCATGTTGCCTTGATTTAAAATGGCTAGCATGAAGAGGCCTTACATGTTCTAACATGTCGCCGAAATTCTCTCCGTTTGCTTCTCTTATTGCTCTCATTCTAGAATATTCTGGATAAAAATTACATTCCAATAAATTATTTCTATTACGTGTGAAAAAAACATGTCCATTAGATACTTTTATTTCTCTTCCATCTCTGACTCCGTATTCTTTATCTAATGTTATTGGAATACAAGTTTTGCCGTAATGTGTTCTTAAGGCTTCTTGTGTTATTTTTTCTAACAACGCCATTAGCTCATCTAAATATTTATTTGTCATTTTATCTCCTTAATTCTTTTAATTAATTCTTCTTTTGGTATTGTTCCTACTGCTCTATCAACTTGTTCTTTATTCTTAAAAAAGATTGTAGTAGGAATGCTCATGACTTGAAATCTTTGAGCTAGACTCATGTTTTTATCAACATCAACTTTTCCAAATTTAACCTTGCCTTTAAGATTTTCAGCAACTTTTTCAAAAATAGGAGCCATTATTCTGCATGGCGCGCACCACTGCGCCCAAAAATCAATAACTGCTTTACCATCTTTAATAAAATTATCAAAATTTTTAGAATCTAATTCTGTTATATTCTTGCTCATAACTAGTTTAGAAATTTTTCATTTAAAAAGTTTTGCTTGTTTTTTCACTTCACACTATTTCGTCCCAACTCTTAAATTATGCACTCCAATTCCAGAAGCAAAATATGTTTCTGTGTTTTCAATCTGTAAATTGTAAACAATTACTTCTTTATTAACATATTTGATGCTTTTAACAATAACATCTTTTTTATCAGAATCCATTAATTTGTCTCCAATTCGCAAACTTCCAGGATAAGTCCAAGAGCCTTCTGCCCAAATTGGATTTGTTGCTGTAATCTTCAAATCATTATTAATAACATAATACCCAGGCATTATATGACTTAATACAACAGTAACTTTACTACTTACTATCTCATTTTTAGCAACATCAAAACTCTTCACATATTCGCCAATTCTAACATCTTCAATATTTTTTGCTTGTTATTAGTAACATATATGATTAAGTATATTAATAGTATGTTACTAAGTCACATAAGTATTAGATGTTTCAATTAGAGTTTAAAAGCTTGTCGTTAACAAATCAGTCACATCAAAATAAATCTATCTTTCGAATTTGTAAAAATTTTAATTGATTTTTAAAACAACTTTGCCTCTTGGATGTTCTTTTTGTAAATACGTGAATGCTTCTCCTGTTTTTTCTAAAGGAAAGATTTTATCAACATGAACTTTTATGATATTCTTATCTACTAGTTCTGCCAGTTTAGTCAAACGCGCATTGTTTACTTGCGTGAATTGCGCTACAGCTTGAACGCCATATTTTTTCATTAGTTCTGCATCTGCTTGCTCTAGCATAGAAACAATTATGCCTCCCTTCCTAAGAACCTTGAAAGATTTTTTGTATGTTCCGCCGCCTACAGTATCAAATACTGCATCATATTCTTTGATGAGCTCTTCAAAAGATTGGTTTTTATAATTTATAATAATATCTGCTCCTAGACTCTTTGCAAACTCTCTGTTCTCAGAACTTACAGTTGTGGCTACATATGCTCCTAGGTGTTTAGCAATTTGAATGGCTATCGAGCCAATGCCGCCTGAGCCTCCATGAATGAGAATTTTTTTCCCAGGAGAAAGATTCATGTGTTCTGTTAATGCTTGCAAAGCGCTCACTCCTGCAAGGGGTAATGCGGCCGCTTCAGCATGATTTGCTTTCTTTGGTTTTTTTGCAATATACTTCGCATCTGCTGAAATAAATTCTGCAAATGAGCCTGAACCTCCACTTAAAACAATGGCCTGCCCATAAACCATGTCTCCGTTTTTAAAACCAGAAACTTCAATTCCTACTTCTGTTATGATACCCGAAAAATCTCCTCCAAGAGTTGCCGGAAACTTCAACGGAGCCATTTGATGCAGAAAGCCTTCGCGTATTTTCCAGTCAACAGGGTTAATTCCTGCCGCATATGCTTCGATTAGAACATTCCCAGCAGATAAAACAGGTTTAGGAGTTTTTTTGTTAATCTCAATAACTTCGCTGCCACCATATTTGTTGATTTGCGCCGCTTTCATATTCTTTTCATCAATTTTGCTTATTTATATATCGGATATACGACATCTAGAATTTATAGTATTTAAATATGTCGGTTGCATTTCTGTAAGTAAACGTCACTTAATTGTCGGATTTTTATATGCTATTTTTATAGAAAGAATTTCAATCCGAAAGATTTAAATAAGCTATATGACAGATTTATCATATGCCTAAGTTACAACAAGTTCATAGAATGGATAATCTTCATAGATTGTTCTTCAAAGCTTTCTCTAATCAGACAAGATTGGAAATAATTTCTTTGTTAAGAAAAAAGACAATGACTGTTACAGAAATGTGTGAAAAAACAGGATTTGAACAAAGCAGAGTATCTCACAATCTTAGATGC
>CAYTKV010000019.1:0-13617 GCA_964438545.1 Candidatus Woesearchaeota archaeon
GGTTGCAGTCAAGGCTCCTGTCGCTGCCGTTGACGTTGGAATCGTTAGGAAGCCTAAGCAACCAACTTTGTGTTAATAATGTTCCATCCTGTGAATCAACTATTTTTGGATCAACTAAGTAAACCATAATACCTTCTCTGCCGATGAAATCAAGATAATCTTTTCCGTTTTTTCCTAAAAAGAATTCAAATACCGCTTGATTTTTTGAAGGTGAGATTGGGAATCTCTCTCTTGAAGGCAGAGCCATTACCATTCTTTCTACACTAGCTTTATTTTTATCTTTTTCTGCTAATTCAGCATAACGCTCATAAAGCTCTCTGTTATCAGTTGAAAAGTATCTTCCATTGCGATTTGCCTCAACTGCTTCTCTTGCTAATTCATGATTTTCAACTAAAGGAGAAATTCTTGCAACTAAACCTGGAGAACTTTTAGCATGTAAGAAACCTTCACTCGTATAAGAGCCATTATCATTCAAAGAATGTGATTTTGGAAATTGCGTTCTTAGTCTCGCTAATTGAGGAGTTGAAATCGGAATTTGAGATTTTCTGACATTTAAGGCTCGTGCTTTATTTGTTAATGATTCTAAAGCTTCATCAAAGGGAGCATCTACTCTGTAGATTGCATGACCTTCAGATTCTGCTTCTTTGTACGCTTTTGTTAAACTTTTTGTTTCTGTCACCATAGAAGTCTTGGGAATAATGACTTTATAAAACTTTTGGTTGTTACCACTTTAAAGAAATCTCTTAACATCAATACTCAATTCCCTTTCTTGCCATTATGCCTTTATCATAAGGATGCTTAATTTTTTTTATTTCTGTAACTAAATCTGCAATTTCAAAAATTTTAGGGAATGCTTTATGTGAGCCAGTTAAGATTAATTCTTTATTTTTTTGTTTTGATTTTATTAATTCTATAACTTTCTCTTCATCTAATAAGCCAAGTTGTACAGCATATAAAATTTCATCAGCAATTATGATATCATAATCTTTCTCAAGACAAGATTTTAGATAAGAAAAAGCCTCATTTACTTTTTCAATATGATGCTGTTTAGGTTTGCCTATTATCCATGAGCCTGCACCGAATCTCTTAAAAGAAAAATTTTCAAATTTTTCCAATGCTTTTAATTCTCCAGGATACTCAATTTCTGCATCGCCTGCTCCTGCTTTCATGAATTGAACGAGATGGACTTTATATCCAGAACCGCATGCTCTCAAAGCTGTTCCTAAAGCGCTTGTTGTCTTTCCTTTTCCATTTCCCCAGAATATTTGCACTAAACCAAGTTGAGATTTGTTTGTCATTTTTTATTCAACTTTATTTTGCATTAATATGTTTACTTTATTTAAATATAATGAATAAAAGATACTGTAAAGTTATCGCCTCTTTACCACATTCCTCACTAACCTATCTAAGAAATTTATCTTCTGTTAATTATTTGCTTGCAGTTAGAAATGCCGATTTAATAATATTTATATTCGATAAATTAATGTTGACAACAAATTAAGCAGCTATTATGACTAACTAGAAACTTATTTGATTCAAAAAGGTCAAATATAAGATTTTGGACAAAGTGACGTTAAGGTGACGGTGTCTGCATAAAAAAGATTTATAAATAAGTAATACCTTATGTTATTTAATACTATTAAGAAATACTAAGTATTACTATGAAAATAAGAACATCAGCAACAATAGACCCAGAAACAAAAAAATTAATAGATTCTTTAATAAAGAGTGGTTCATATAGAAATAAATCGCATGTAATTGAAAATGCTATTAAATTGTTATGGGAGAAAACAAAAAATGTCGAAAGGAAACAATAGAAAAAGAGGACAAGTAGCAATTTGGATAATACTTGGAATTATTTTGGCAGGAGCAATAGCCTTGCTTTTTGTTTTTGATAAAGTTCCTAAGTTGCCAATTCCGAGAACAACAACCCCGTTTGAAATGCAACCTTTCTTGGACTCTTGCACAAGAAATGCTGTCGAGGAAGCTGTTAACATAATGCTTCCGCAAGGAGGTTTTCTCTCTCCAGAGAATGCGATTGTTTTTGAGGGCAAAAAAGTAGAATATTTGTGCGATTATGTCGGGTATTACGATCCGTGTATAAGCCAACATCCCTTGTTACTAAATGATATCAAAGAGGAAATCAAAAGGCATCTTACTTCAGAACTTGATTCATGTTTTGATAAAATTAAAGATGAAACAGAAAGAAGAAAGGGTCAAATAATTTTTGATAACAATCTACCTCCGAAAGTTGATGTTGGGCTAGGAGAGGACAAGGTAATATTAGACATAGAAAAGGAACTAACGCTAACTAAAAACAATGAAACAAAGAGATTTAAAGATTTTCATGTTGTTCTGCAAAGCCCAATATATAATCTAGCTAGCGTAGCCGCAGAAATTTCAAACCAGGAAGCCAAGTATTGTTATTTTGAATATGTTGGATACAGCATCATTTATCCAAGATACAACATAAATAAGTATGTTTTATCAGACTCAACAAAAATTTATTCTATTAATGATGTTGAATCTGGCAAGGAAATGTTGATAGCCATAAAAAGCTGTCCATTGCCCTCTGGTTTGCCAACTTAAAATGGAAAATAAAAAAAATAGGAAAGGAAAACGAGAGAAATTAGAGTCATATACGCAAATGATATTCTTCGTTCTAATATTATTTTTACTGGCTAATTTTATTTTTAATAGAACAAATTTAGTCTCGGCTCAGGAAGAGATTCTATCAGAAGAAGATCTAGAAAAATTTAGAAGTCATGTTGGATTTAAAGATGGTAATGGAGAAAATTTTAGTGATAGTAAAATAATAGAGTTGGTAACATTGTTAGGAAATGCCGGATACTTGAGCAGAGCAAATTATGGAAATCCTGATTCTGTTATAGAGGCGATAAATAAAGTAACGAAGGATTACAATAATGCTTTAGAGACTGGTGAAAACGTTGATGAACTAATTGCTCTTTATGTTAGAATGTCTTATATTTTAGAACTGATTCCTATAACTCCAAGTATTAGTGAAGCTGATTTAGAACAAAGTTTAAGAGAAGAAGTTTTGCACACATGCCCAGAAGATAAAAATGGAAAAATATGCCAGCCCTATGCGGGAAATGTTTGCGATGAATCTTGTAAAGTCAGATGCATAGACATCAATTTACTAGAACAAGAACTGCCAGAAGACTCACAATGCAAGCTAGGAACATGTTATGATAAAATTGAAGGAAGTTGTCAAGCAAGAGCACCAAGAGCAGAATGCCCTGACAATGATAATTCAAAATGGTATCCGCAAGATGACAGAGAAAGTGAAGAGCTTTGCAAGCCCGCGTGTTGTCTAATAGGAGAACAAACGCTCTTTATTACCGAAAGAAAATGCGAAAAAAGAGCAGAAGATCTCGGTTTAGAATTTGGCTCGGAAAATGCTGTATGGAAAAGTGAAATTAACAGAGAACTAGAATGTGTGGCAGAGGGCATACGATTAAGAAATGAAAAAGAGCTAGGAGCTTGCGTTTATGACAGTGAGGGAGAAATAGGATGTAAATTTGTAACAGGAGCTGAATGCGCACAAATTGGCGGAGATTTTAATTCAAATCAATTATGCTCAAATCCAGGATTAAACACAAAATGTACTAAACAAAACTATACTGGATGTGTTGAAGGTTTAGATGAAGTTTACTGGTTTGATTCTTGTGGAAACAGGGAAAATATTTATGAAGGTTCTTCAAATGAACAGAAAGAATTTAGTTATAACAATGGAATGATAAAGAAAAAAGAAGAAAGTTGTGAGTTAGGTGATGCAACGAACCCTTTAAAGAATCAAGGAACTTGCGGGAATTGTAACAGATTCAAAAGCAGTATATGCGGAGAAGAATCTGAAGGACAAGAGCTTAACGATAATCCAGATGGCAATGCTGTTTGTATTGACATGGGTTGTGTGGACGAAAAAGGAAAAAGGAGAGAGCATGGAGAAAGCTGGTGTGCTTATCAAAGCTCTATTGGACTTGATGGCCCGGTTTCTGACAATCCTATTACAGACATTTTATTTGGGAATGTTATCCCTCAATTTGCAGTTGACTGGATTGGAGGCGATAGATCAACAGACACGCCCGGAAGTAGCCACTTTCTGAAAAGTTGCAAGAGAGGAAAAATAGAAACCGAAACTTGTGAAGTAGGAAGAAAGAAAATTTGTGTTGAGGACAGAATACCAGTTAGCGAAAGCAGCAAAACAATTTCTAAGGCTCTCTGCAGACCAAATCGATGGGAACAATGCTTTGCATATAATCCTGGCCAAGCCGAAGGGTTTGCCATTAGCTTAGCCGGGCCTCAAGGAGCTTGGAAAATTCTAAAAACAAAACTTGATTTAACGTGCGGCTTAGAGCCAGATTGTTTTGTTAAGGATGTTGATTTAACCGAGAAAAGTCTTGATACATTTAAATTTTCTTATTGTGCTCCGAGATATCCTGAGGGCTTTGAGCTAAGAAATCCTGAAAGCGGAAAAGCGTATTGCCAGCAAGCTTCGCAAACATGTGTTGCAGTTTTTGTAAAATGGACAAGCGGATGGAAATGCGAAGCTAATTGTAAATGTGTAACAGGAAATGATCCATCAAGCGCAAAGCCATCACAAGATTTTACAATAGCTATGAATAATTTCTGCACTAGCTTAGGAGATTGTGGATCAAGCGTAAATTATGTTGGCGACTCGCCGGGAGGAAAAGGATATAGTATAACAACAGGAGAAAGCATAACTGAAAGATTTCGAAGTAGCTTTAATGGATTTACAGATTTAACAAACTTGATTGATTTAGGTCTTGTATTGAGTAATATAAAAAATGATGACGAACCAAAAAGAGATAGATACATAAGAGGCAATTACACTCTTCCTGATGGATATGCAATAAATGAACTTAATCAATTTCTGGAAGATCATGGAATAATAGGGTTATTTGTTGAAATTGATGGAAAAATTAACCAGGCTCTTGGTCAAATAGGGCAGGAAGGAGTAAATAAAGTCCCAGGGTATAGCATCCCTGATGTTCCTTTAGGCATTAGAGATAATTGGGTATGGAAAGTTACAGGAATGTTTATTTATGATGCGATATTTGGATGGGGGGAAGTAAAAGAGGTCCATATTAATTTCGAATGCAAGCCATGGGTGGCTCCTAAAGGAGGCTCTAGTGAGAAATGCAGGTCTTGCGGCAAGGACAAATTAAGTGATGGTGGCAATGAATTTCCTTGTAATAAATATTCCTGTGAGGCTCTTGGGCAGGATTGTATTTTTATTAATGGCTCTGAAACAAGAGAAGGAGGCATTTGCGAATATGTTGCAAGTGATGACACAAATGCCCCAAGAATAATCACATTAAGGCAAGACATTTTAACAGAAAATTTTGAGTACAAGAATTTTGAGCAAGGAAACATAATCTCATTTGACATAGAAAGAAAAAACTTAGGATGCATGAGCCAGTTTAATAGTTTGAGATTTGGATTTGAGATAGATGAATTTGGAGAATGCAGAATTAAGGCTGTTCATCCCGAAGGAAAGTTTGATGAAATGTCTCCTATGGGAAGCGGAATTAACCATACAATTATATTTTCCCCTCTTGACCTAGAGAATTTAGGGTATAAAGAAACCCTTAATGTAGAGCAAGAGAATGAAATAAAACTCTATGCTGCATGTCAAGATTACAGAGGCAATAACAATGCAAATAATCCTTTCTTGGTTAATTTGTGCGTTAGCCCCAGAGACTTGCAAGTGCCTTATGCTGAAATTATGGGAGATGAAACGCCTCTTCCCTATAATGCGAGTAAGCAAGTTATAGTTGTTAGAACAGACGAAGATGCAGAGTGCAGATGGGATTATTCTAACAAAAATTTTGATTCTATGTCTAATGAAATGGATTGTAATTTCATCAATGAATGTATTGACACGATAACATTGCAAGGCACTGAAACAAATGTTTGCATAAAATGCAAAGACCATCCTGAATGGCAGGGCACAGAAAGGGAAGATGAAAGAAATGTTTGGACAGAGTGCATTGATAGTGGAATAACATTGAGAAGAAGTGAGAGCATGTTAGAGATAAAATCAATAAAGCCAAACAATGAAAAAGTGTCTAGAAGCGCATTAGATTCCTCTTTAACAATAGAAGTTGAAACTTCTGGAGGCGTTGACGGAACTGCTGATTGTTATTGGTCACTAGATAACGCCGGAGAAATCTTATTTGAAGAAACAGGCGGAAGAACATTGCATACGCAATGCTTGGGCTGTGGAACAGCATTTCTTGAGGCTGGAACACATACGCTTGACATTAAATGTATAGACAAAGCAACAAACGAAGCCAACATTTCAACAACATTTATAATAGAGATAGATACAACTCCGCCTAAAGTAACAAGAGTTTATTCTGAATCTGGAGATTTGGTTGTTATTACCAATGAGCCTGCTAATTGCGCTTATGTTAATGCGCCTATCGAAGGAAGAACAAACGCTTGCAACTTTAAAGTCGAAGAAGGAGAAGTAATTGGCCTTGAGCTTGGCTCAAACCAAATGAAACACGCAACGACTTTTGAGGAAGATAAAGTTTATTATATCAAATGTAAAGACCATCCTGAATGGAAAGATGAATTAGAAACGCAAAGAAATGAACCTTCTGACTGCAATATAATTGTAAGCTCCGGATTATTTTGATTATTTTAACTATAGAAGACTTTAATTAACCCCATTGTCGACAGATTTAATTACCACAACAAATTATCCATTTTTTATTATCTTTACTTTTATATTTTATCAACAATATTATTAATAGTTTAACTTCGCTATTTTTATTAGCAATCTTTATTGACAAGCATAAAAATTAGATTTTCTAGGTTTTTCCAAACTCTCTATACTTTATGGATATTCTTTAAATGGCATTGTAATATGAACAAAATCGCAACAAAGGCGAATCAGCAGAAAAAGATGAAATTTAAGCAAAAGATAAAGGTTCCTCTGCTAAAGATTTTTGAACAAGCAAAACAATTATAAACAAATTATAACTTAAAAAAATATGATAGTTAGAGGAAAAAGAGGTCAATTGACTATATTCGTTATTTTTGCATTAGTAATTGTTGTCGGCGCTTTATTAGTTTACTTTTTCTTCCCTAATATTATTTCTAATATAATTCCTATTCAGCTTCGGTTGTCTCCGAGTGCATATCTTAGAAATTGCGTTGACGAGGAAATTGAAACAGGAATAGAAACTTTATCTTCACAAGGAGGCTATATAGAACCAGAAGGAAGTGTTTTGTCTGGAGGAAACCCTGTGAAATATTTGTGCTATAATGCTCAATATTTTGCGCCCTGTATTGTTCAACAGCCATTGCTCAAAGCTCATTTTGAACAAGAGCTTTCTGGCATTGTTAGGCAAAAATCAAATGAATGTATTAGAAAACTAAAAGATGAATATGAAAACAGGGGCTATTCCATATCTATACCACAACAAACAGCAAATGAAATTGAAATAGCTCCAGAAAGCGTATTGGTAAGATTGAATGCTCCGACAACAGTCAGAAAAGACACAACAGAAAGTTTTGACGAGTTTAATTTTGTTAAGCGAAGCAAGATTTATGATTTATTGATGACGGCTACTTCAATCATAGATTTTGAGTCAACCTATGGGGATGCAGAAACGACTTTATACACAACATACTATCCAAATTTAAGAGTTAAAAAATTAACTCTGACTGATGGCACAACAATTTATACAGTTGAAGATGTAACAACAAATGAAAAATTTACTTTTGCTTCAAGAAGTTTGGCTTGGCCAGGAGGTTATGGACTAAAGAGTTAAAATGGTTAATGTAAATGAGAATATGCTCATGGAAAAAAAGAAAACTGACAGATTTGCAATTGCGAGTTTTGTGCTTAGTTTACTTAACTTGTTATTTCTTCTTGTATATCCCTTTCTGCTCTTCTATTCCTTTGTTTTTAGTTCCTTATCAGATCTTGCAATTTTATTTTGGCTTCCAGTTGTTATTTCAACAGTTGTTAATTGTATAGCTCTAACTTGTGGAATAGCTGGTTTAATTAGAATAAAAAGAAATAATAGTCTAAAGGGCGGAGGTTTTGCTTGGACTGGAATTATTATTTCAGTTATTTTTTTAATAACGGCTCTTATATTACTAGGATAAGAATTATATTAACAATATGAAAACCAAAAATCAAATAAATATGAGAGAAAAAATATCTTTGCTAATGGCTGTTGTATTAGTTATTTTTGCATTTAATTTTAATGTGGCTTTTGCAAGCGCAGAAGGCGAAGTTGTTGGAAGACTAGAAGCAACTGTGTGCTGTGAAAAAACAAAATCAGGATTATTTTGCCAGGATGTTCCAGAAGAAGAATGTGCCGCTGATAGCAGAAAACCTCCAACAGCCTGCGAGTCTACATCTTTCTGCAAGCCAGGATTTTGTTTTGATTCTCAGGAAGGAACTTGCTTAGACAATGTCCCGCAAAAAGTTTGCAATGACAATGGCGGAACCTGGACGGCAGAAAAACCTCCTCAATGTGACTTAGGATGTTGCATTTTGGGCGACCAAGCTGCTTTTGTAACATTAACAAGATGCAAGAAATTATCTGCGAATTTTGGTCTGCAGACTAATTATAATCCAAACATTCAAGATGAAACAGAGTGCATTTTAACTGCCGGAGCAAAAGAAAAAGGCGCTTGTGTTTTTGAACAAGATTTTGAATTAACATGTAAACTAACAACAAGAGAAGAGTGCAAGCCGGAAAATATTTTTCTGAGCTCAAGCACAATAGCTGAACAATCACGAAATGGACTGGGCACAGATAACAATGGAAGTGGCTTTTTTGAAGGCTTGACTTCTAGATTCAGAAACAATGACAATAATGAGCCTTTAACAAGCCCGCCAGAGCCTGTGAAGCAAGTAGAATTTCATCCTAGAAAACTTTGCTCTGCTGAAGAGCTAGGAACTAATTGTGGTCCGACAGAAAAAACTATATGTGCTCCAGGAAAAGAAGAAGTTTATTTTGTTGACACTTGCGGAAATCCAGCCAATATTTATGACGCCTCAAAAATCAGAGACAAAGAATACTGGGCAAACATTAAAGACAAAAATGAAGTTTGCAATCCTAATTTAGGAAATGAAAATTCTCAAAGTTGTGGAAATTGCAATTATTTGTTAGGAACTTACTGCAGAGAGGCAGAATCTGTTAAGCCAACCTACGGAACAAATATTTGCTTAAGCTTAAATTGTGTTGAGCAAGACGGAAAGAAAAGATTTCATGGAGAATCATGGTGTGGTTATGATGTTGAAGGCTATGACTTTTCTCCAATAAGGCCATATGAAGGAGAATTAACTGATAGTATCGCAAATAATTTAAGATCCCAGATAAGTTCTAGATTAGTAGGAGTTATAGACAGCGCGCTGGGAAACTTGGGCAGTGATGGCACCATAGGAACAGAATTCTTAGGAAGCTCGAATGCTCCTGCAGGAAGCAGGTTTTTCAGATATTCTTGCAATAATGGAGAGATTATTATTGAGCCTTGTGATGATTTCAGGCAACATGAATGCATTGAAAATACTATTGAAACAGACTTAGGAAAATTTACAGAGGCTGCATGCAGGGTAAATAAATGGCAAGATTGCGTTGCCCAGAAGAATATTAAAGACTGTTTGAACGCTGACGCTAGAGATTGTAAATGGTTAGAAGGAATTCAATATATTTTGTTCACTTCAGTGTTTAATGGCTCGTCATTAGATAAAAATTCCTTGTTGGAAGCAAGGGAAAGAGCTAAAGATATTGATAAAACTACTATACCAACAGGAGCATGCGTGCCTAAAAATCCTCCTGGTTTGAGATTTTGGGAAGGAGAAGAAGCAACAGGATTTTGCGCTCAGGCAAATGCTGTTTGTCCTGTTACATTGAAGAAAAAAACAGGCGGAGATTGGGAGCCTGCGAATGAAATAAGTGAGCTTTGCTTAAACCAAAGAACATATTTAGAAAGAGCGCAGTTGTGCGTGTCATTGGGAGATTGCGGTCCAAAGATAAATATAGTAGGTGATAAAGGTTATGGACAAGGTTACAAAGTCACAAAACAAAAATTGGGCGATTAGTTTTATCATTACTAAATTCATCCTAAATTTATTAAACGATGGTGCAACGTTACTTGATGGGATACTGCCTATTTAAAGTCATTTGGATTAAATTTGATAATGAATAAAATATTCAAAAAGCTACAACATAACGCAATTTTTAAAAAAATTTAATCACCAATAGCAAAAGCCGTTTTACTACCTTATTTATTTTTGAGAATTATTGATGATATTATTAATTATATAATTTTATTGCTGTTGCATGCATTTTTTATTAACAAGCAAGAAATCATATTTTGAGGGTCTTTCAAAACCATCTATCATTTAATTCGATATTTTGATTATTAATTAAATGTTATTAGACATCAACAAAAAAATCATAGCAATTACTTTTACCTAACTAACGATAAGTTTACAATATCACTTGATGGCAAAATATTTAATTATTGATACAATAAAAATTGCGGTTCTATCATTAAATTTATAGCCTCTTATCAAACAAATTATATAACTAACAAAATAACTTTCACAAATCATAAAAGTTTATAAAAAACCCTATTTAAAAACAAAAATGCTAGCAAATAGAAAAATTATTCGCTCTGGGTTATGCTCTCTTCTTGGGCTTAATTCTTTTGCTTGCTCTCCGAGAGATAAATTAGATTTTTTAGAGTTCTATTCCAAAATTCCTTTGAAAAATGTTAATCAATTACAAGTAAACGAAGAAAACAGATACAGAACAATCATAGAAGAAGACGAGGAATCTGGCATAGGAGAGTTGCGCTCTTTGTCTATGAATCCAGTTGATGAAGAAGCATGGCTATATCTAGGAAAAGAAAAAATTTGGGTTGAAGTAGGAAAAAAAGCTACTTTTCGCTATGTTAAACTAGACGTTCCATATATTATTAGCCTAATTAACAAATTTGATGATATAACTTTTTATCACTTTCATCCCTCTGAGATTCGTTGGCCTTTTAATGTTGTTCAATCTACACAAGAGGCTCTGCCTTCTTCTGATGACATTAATAATACAATTGTTGGCTCTGTAAAATTTTATGGAATGCATCCTAACGGAAGATATAGAGATAGAGTATGTTCTTTATTTGGCATTGTTGAAACTTCATTAACAAAAGAAGGAATTGCTTACTTTTCACGAAGAATAAGCGAAGCTGAAGAATATTCTGGTGAGTTGAGAAAAAAAATTGACGATTGTTCTACTAAATCTGAAAGTCCTTTAAAAGAAATTGAAGAAATGATAAAAAGAGCTAACTCTGATAAGTATATTGCCTTTAAGTTTACACCATACTTAGAGTAAGTAAGTTCATTTTATAAGTCTCTCTTGCTTAGAAAAATAATGTTAAAGCTAGACAAGGTAATTCTGTTTGGTAGCAGGGCAAGAGGAGACTTTATGCTTTATTCGGATGTTGATATTATTTTGGTGTCTAAAGATTTTGAAAAATTAAAATTTTCAGATAGGATAGCTGAAGTTATTGGGGAGTGGGAGGGAAATGTGGATATAGAAGTTATTTGTTATGCCCCAAGAGAATTTGAGAACAAAAAGAAACAAATTGGCATAATTAGAGAGGCTGTTAAAGATGGTATAGAGATAGTATAATTGGGAGTTACTAAAAAGTAATAGCAAAGTTTAAAAATTAATCGATAATTTAAACTAAATGAAAGAATCCAAAAATTTTTTTGATGAGCTCTATGATAAATCTGAGTTTTATTGGGGTTTAAACCCAAGTTCCTTAATATTAGATATTTTAAAATACAAGAAAAATGGATCGGTTCTTGATTTGGGTTGTGGAGAAGGAAGAAATGTTATTTTTCTTGCTAAAAATGGATTTGATGTTACAGGAATTGATGCGTCAAAAGCCGGCATAAGAAAACTAGAAAAACTAGCAAGTGAGTTTCATTTGAATATTAGAACAATAATTTCGGATATCAATAAATTTATGTTTGAAAGAGGATATGATGTAATTTTATCAATAGCAACTTTACATTTTCTAGAAAGACATGATATAGAAAGGCTTATCATGGATATGAAAACACATACTAGAAAAGGTGGCTTAGATGTTATTAGTGTGTTTACAGAAGAAAATCCTCATAAAAGATTTCCATATTTATTTAGGAAAAAAGAACTTGAAGATTTTTATAAAGATTGGGAAGTTTTGCAATATGATGAATATATTACACCTCCTGAAAAACATGGTTCTGAATCATGGCATAGACATGGTGTTGCTAGTTTAATAGCTAAAAAGATGAATTAGATTTCCAAATAGATTGGATGGTTTCTTTTAATATTTTTTTTGGCGAAGTATTTATTATTTTTTTCCAATCTAGCGTTTCTTGTTTTTTTAAGTAATCTTGGACAAGATAGTAGCCTATTGTATAGCCTGCCCAAAGGGGATATTTTCCGGTGCCGTGAAAGACTTGATTATGAAGGTCGGCATCTAACGAGTTCATTTTTGGTTTAAGCTTCTTTAATATTAAGCTTGCCTGTCTTTTGTTGATAGAATTGGTCCAAGGAGGGCTGTTTCCTTTTACAATTGCATCTCGAAAATTCTCTGCAATACCCTCGGATATTAATCTTTCACCTATTGTCGTTTTATTTAAAGTATGAAATTTTTTAACTGAAGCGTGCGCTAATTCGTGAGCAAGCGTGCCTTTAAAATTATGTTTCCAATTTTTAGCAGGGTACAAGCCAATGGTTATAGTACTTTTATTTGTATTAAAACCAAATGAGCCACCCATTTTCTTGATAACAAATTCGCTTAGAGTCGGAAATATAAATATATAGAACCTATCGTTTTTGACTATATCAAAACAATTTCCAAACAATGTTTCTGTTATATTTAATAAAGTTTTACTCTTTATTTTTTTATATTTAAAATTTATTGGATCATTCCCGTATATTATCCAATCTATATGAAATTTCAGATTGATTTTAGAATTGTATCCTGCATACCCTATCCCTCTAATCTTTGGTATCCTATCAGAAAGTCTTTCTACGATTTTGTATTTATCTTCTAAATCTCTTAATTGATCAGTGAATGCAAAGACGATTACTTTAGATCTGTTTTTTATATTTAAAATTTTCATTTCTATGTTGATTATCCTTAAATAGAGTCTTATTTAAATAGTTTCTTGTAAAAGAAAAAATGTTAAACAAATCTTATCGAAAAACTTTATTTTAATATTTTTAATGCCTTCGTGCACATGAGGGCTTGGGCTTTGGTTTAGGAGGTCCGGGTGTCTGACATCTAGGTTTGGGAGGAGGGTAACATTGTGGTTTTTGAGATCTTGAATCTTGTTCCAAAGACCATATTTCTGGGATTATTCCAAATGTTCTTTGATATTCGATTACAAATTCTTCTCCACTCTCTTCAGAACTATGAGTATAGGTAGTTTCTGGAGCATGATGGAAATACTCCCCAAAGAAGTCATCGCAGAATTCATGATATTGTGGCGTGAACTACTGTGGGCTAAAGCCCACAGCGTCTTAGAACAAAATTAAAAATCTA
>CAYTKV010000020.1:0-12605 GCA_964438545.1 Candidatus Woesearchaeota archaeon
GGCGATATTAAAGATACATTTGGCTTTTGATTGTCTAAAGAGATAATAGCATTGTAAATATTGATTCTTGTGAAATTTAATCCGCTTTGAGACGAATCGTCAATTAATTTACCCGTGTTGTTTAAAGTTGTTTCTATTTGTTTTGGTGTTCTTGCTTGCGAAGTTAAATTCAAAAACTGTCTGATTATTAAGAAAGCCGCTGAAACATGAGGGGTCGCCATAGAAGTGCCTTGCAAAGACACATATCCTCCTGAAAGAGAAGTAGAATTTATGTTTGTTCCAGGAGCAAATAAGTCAGTAATAGAATTTCTGTTTGAACTGCTTGATACAGTATCATCCTTATTAAGCCAACCGACCGCTGTCGAATTAGATAAACAAGCAGGGTTTGCAATGGCTGTTGTATTTCCATTGTTTCCTGTTGCGGCGATTACACTTATATTTTTTGCAGCGGCATTATTAACTGCTGTAGTTAGCGCTGGCCAATCGCTGTCACAATATGTATTGAATAACGCGTCTGTTCCTAAGCTTAAACTAATAGCACTAACATTGTAAATCGAAGCATTATTGACACACCAATTTATGCCATCTATAATTGCTTGAGAGCCACAATCTGAACCCGGACCGCAAGACTTTATCGCAACAATTTTTGTATCTGGAGCAATGCCTTTGATTGTTCCATTAGCGGCAATAATTCCTGAAACATGGGTTCCATGATCGTTGTCTCCCATGATATCATTTTTGTTTGCAGTAACATTATTAAAAAATGCGTAGCCTCCAATGACTTTGCTGCAATTTCCTCCGAGGAATTGATCCCTAGAGCAAGAGCCAAAATCAAGATGAGTGTAATTTATACCAGAGTCGATTATACAGACTGTTTGATCTTTTCCTGTCAAATTTATTCCTGAAACTTGTAATGTCCAAGACGGAGAAGCGTTGACTATCGTAGTTGAATCCTGAAGAAAAAGTCTTACTTTTGGTTCTAACATTATCGAGTCAACATAATCAAGTTTTTTTAATTTTTCAATATCCTTAGAATTTGCTGTAATCGTCATTCCTGGAAAAGTTTGGGCCATGTAAGAGACATTAAATTGCTTTTTCATTTGACTTTTAACATTAGAATCAAATTTTTTTAACGAAATAATAACATTAACATTATCATCTTCTTTTAATTTGTTAACAACCTTTGAATCAATTTTAATTCCATTAGCATCATTAACATTTGCTAAAGAAAAACCAATAAAAAGAATTGTAAACGCCGCAATTGTTAACGTAAAAATAAGTTTTATTGGTTTCATTTTTTTGCGCATTTTCCATTTATACAAGAGCAAGATTCAATTTTGCAATTGAATAGGGCAGTGCATATTAGATTAGTCGGGCATTCTTCTTCTTTTACTTTGTATAAATCAGCCTTATCTTTTGCTGTACATATTTCTTCACCGCCCATGTTGCAAGGACAGCAAGTTGTTTGGACTTTAACGCAATCAGAATCTGTTTTGCATTCAAATTCTTTCCCATTTAACTCAACTTTGTTCTTGCTTGCTACAAAAATAAATGCTATTCCAACAGCTAGGATTATTGCAATAATAATAAAAATTGAAACTTGTGCCTCTTTTTTCATTATCCTAAAATGTTAGTTTTGTATTTAAGTTTTGTTAATTGTGCGATTTAAAGTAAAATCTTTGAGAGAGATTAATAAAACTACCAAAATCTTTTATAGTAACTAAAGTTTGGAGAAACCTTTATAAAACCAATTTTCCAATAAACTTCATGACATTGTTTACATGGGTGGTTGGAATAATCATTGTTTTTGTAATTTTTATGTTTATTTATTATTACAACAGATTTGTTGTTTTGGGTAATAGAATAGATAATTCTTTGTCTCAGATAGATGTTCAACTAAGAAAAAGAGCCGACTTAGTGCCAAATTTGATTAATACAGTAAGGGGATATGCGAAGCATGAAAAGGAAATAATGAAAGAAGTTACAGATGCTAGAAAGCATTTGTTGTCTGCTAAAGATATAAAAGGCAGAATTAAAGCAGGGAATGAATTACAAAATGCCTTAAAGTCAATATTCGCTATAGCAGAAAATTATCCTCAATTAAAAGCAAATGAAAATTTCTTGCATTTACAGCAAGAGTTGAGTGCAATTGAAGATAAAATAGCTTATTCAAGACAGTTCTATAATGACTCTATTTTAGCTTATAATAATTCTGTTGAAAGTTTTCCAGGAGTTTTCTTCGCAAAAATCTACAACAAGAAAGAAAAAGAATATTTGCAAATTCCAGCTGAAGCACGAGCTGTACCGAAAGTGCAGTTTTGATTATGATAAAAACATTCAATAAAAAGTACTCTTAATTGGTTTATTGTTATTTTAACCATAATAGTCCTTTCCTATTTTTTAAAAGACCATAGAATCACGAATAACATAAGTAAGATTACATCCAATACAAGGCAAAATACACAATAAGTTTTCAATATAAAATGTTGAATTAAAAACAAGTAAAATCCATAAATTATTGAAAACAAAGTTATTCCCTTAACCCATTTGAATGTTTTTTCTTTTTCAATAAACAGAAATTTTTTTCCTTTGTAATTTGCTCTTATTAAAAAAAGTAAAAGCGATAATGTAAGAAAACCTAAAAAGGCATTTGACGTAATAAAATCAAAGAAAATATTTTTGTCAGAAATTTTAATTAAAGGCAAAGGTAAGTTAAGTTCTATTGTCAACAAATATGATAACCCATCTAAATTAGCATATGGGCTTTTGTTTACTATGCCGCAATCAAAGGAGCTTCCAAAAGTACAAAACTTGCTGGCTTTTTTAGAGAAATGTTCATAAACCAAGAAAAGAGAGATGAGCATGCCTATTATTAATAAAATATTCATAAATACAAAAATATTCTTTTTTTTCATAGATTTTGTCTTCATTTTTGACATGGCGTACTATTCTGCTATACAAAAGTTAAAAAGGTTTATAAACTTTAAAACATCTCACACAACATGAAAGAACAAATTAAGGTTTTATCAGTAACTTTAATCATTTTAGTTTTAATCGCAGCAACAGTTTATGCCGCAGGCTCGGGCACAGGGGGAAGCAGTTCGTCTGGGGAGAGTAGCGGTGGCACAAGGACAAGAACCAAAACAGAACAAGAGGAGATTATGTCTACCAAGAAAGAGATTGCGAGGCTTTTAATACAACATTAGAAAGGATAAGATGCAGAATCATTCAAGGAGAAAACTACACTTCCCCAAGAGACTCTGTAGAAGAAGCTTGCAGAGTGCTTGACGCTAATAATAAAGGCAGATGTATGGCTTTCTATGCAACTATACAAACTTGTTTTAAGTTAGAAGGCAGAGCAAAAGATGCCTGCTTCAAAAGAGCATCAGGATTCACAAAAGCAAGATTAAATGAAGAAAATTCAACACAAAGGCCGGAAAAAGCAAGGGATTACATGGTTGCTTTGCTTTATCATTTACAAGAAAGAGTGGAAAAAGCCCATGAAAAAGGAAGGATTAGCGCAGATGACGCCTCGGCCTTAATAAACAAAATTGTAGAAATAAAACAGGAAATTTTATCTGGAGCAAAAAAAGAGGAGATAAGGCCAATGGTAAGAGAATTAAAAGAAATGTGGAGAGCAGCAAAACCAAACATAGAAGATAACGAAGATTCATAAAATTAAAAATGGAAACAAAAATAAACCAAATAATCAATAAAATAAAGCAAAAACCATACTTGGTTTTGGTTGCAGTAGCAATTTTAGTAATCATAATTCTTTTGCTTAATCCGTTTAGTAAAGAAGCTCCAGAAGCTAAAGATAATCAGCAGGTAGAATCTTTTGATGACATTCCACAAACAGAATTTAGCAATCTTGACAATTCAGACGATGTTTTCAATGAATTAGATTCAGCCTCAGAATTTCTAGAATAAATCAAAAGCTTTTATTTTATGACAGAAAGATTATCATTCCATGAGCAGATAAGGAAGAACAAAATAAAATCATTTCTTTTGATTGTAATTATTTTTATTTTCTTTGTTTTTCTTGGATACTTGATTTCTTTGGCTTTTGACCCAGGCTACTTTTTCATTATAATGATTTTTGCAACAATTTTTTCTTTGTCTTATGTTTTGGTAAGTTATTATAAATCAGATAAGATTGCCTTGGCTTCTGTAGGCGCAAAACCAGCTGATAGAAATAAGCACAGTAAATTTTTCCATGCTGCAGAATCAATGTCTTTAGCTTCTGGCTTTTCAACGCCCGAGCTTTATATCATGGAATCATCTCAAATAAATGCATTTGCTTCTGGCAGAAATCCGCAAAATGCTGTGATTTGCGCAACAACTGGCTGTTTAGAAAAGCTGAGCAAGCAAGAACTAGAGGGCGTTATCGCTCATGAAATGTCACATATTGCAAATTATGACATAAGATTTATGACAATAACTGCTGTTTTAGTTGGTTTGATTTCCATTATCGCGCAAATGTATTTGCGAAGTTTTTATTACTCTTCTATTCATAACAGAAGGAGCGGCGGCAAAGGAAAGGCAGCGATAATTTTAATCTCAATCATTGCGGCTATTCTTGCTCCTCTCGTTGCACAACTAGTTTCTTTAGCGATTTCAAGAAAAAGAGAATTTACAGCAGATGCGACTGCTGTTAAATTTACTCGGTATCCTCCAGGACTGAAAAACGCTTTAATAAAGATTAAACACGAGCATATTTCAGAGCAAGACAAGAAGAACTATCCTCAAGCTGTTGCTCCTCTATTCATTTCAGATCCTTTTAAAAAGCAAATAAAAGGGCTTTTTTCAACACATCCCGACATAGACGAGAGGATTAAGCGATTAGAAAGAATGTAACAAGGCCAGCCATGTTAAGATTAGATTATTTTTACAATCAGATTAAATGCTTTTTTATGATTAATTTAAACTCCACGCAATCCTCCAAATTTAATCAGTAAAACTAAAAGAATTAATGTAACTAGAGCAGACAATAAACTTTTTATCACATAATTAATAAGTCTAAATTTCGTGATAACAATTTTAGAATAAGCAAAGTAATAAATAAAGCCAATTATTATAGAGACACCTATCATTGCTAACCAAGCCCTATCACTAAATCCAAGCAGCCCCATGTAACATATCAGAAAACTAATTATAAAAAGTTTGCTTTTTTGGTTTTTAAAGCTGAAGATAGTAAATCTCATTAAATTTTCCAATTTATCGATTCAAAGCAAATACTTAACCGCCGACTTTTTTTGACGCAACTTCCCCCCCCCCCCCTCTTCAGAAAGTTTTTTAAGAAGCTTTGTTATTTAGATCTGCTAAGATGAAAAAACCTTATTTTATAATTGGCGGAGGAATTATAGGCAATGCAATTGCAAGAGAAATTAGATTAAGAAATCTTGGAGATGTTATAGTCCTTGAAAAAGAAAAATCACTTGCGGAACACGCTTCTGGCAGAAATTCTGGAGTTATACATTCAGGAATAAATCAAAAGCCCGGAACTCTAAAAGCGAGAATGTGCCTAGAAGGAAGCAAAATGCTTAGAAAATATTGCAAAAGCTATAATATCCCAATGGAAGAGTGTGGAACTTTAGTTATTGCAAGAAATGAAGACGAAGAGAGAACTTTAGAAAAATTGCTTGAAATGGGAAATGAAGTTGGCGTTGAAGGATTAAGAATAATCGAAAAGGAAGAATTAGCCAAAAGAGAGCCTTATGTTGCAGGAACAAAGGCCTTATTTTCTCCAACAGGGGCAATTGTAGATTCCGGAGCTTTAGTAAATAAAATCGCAGAAGAGGCAAGAGCATTAGGAGCTAGTTATACAACAGGATGTAAAGTTATATCCATTAAGGGAGATACAATAATAACTAACCTAGGAAAATTTAGAGCAAGAGATATAATAAATTGTGCTGGATTATATGCTGATGAAGTTGCTCACATGCAAGGAATAGGATTAGAATTTCGAATTATTCCATTTAAAGGAGAATACAAACAAGTAAATGTGCCAATAAATTCTATGGTTTATCAAGTTCCTGATTTAAGATACCCTTTCTTAGGCGTTCATTTAACAAAGTCTATAGAAGGCAAGACACTTGCGGGGTCGACTGCAACTCTTTCTTTGCAAGGCAGAGAATCTTACAATGGAGAAATTAATTTTGGAGAATTTTTTAATATGCTCTGCTCCAGAAATTTCTGGAACTTAATAAGAAATAAAGAGTTTAGAGAATTAGCTAGGAAAAATGCAAGAATATCTTATTTTAATGAGTCATTTATTGAAGAAGTCAATACTATACTAAAAGAAAAAATTTCATCTGAAGATATTAAGCCATATAGAGCAGGAATAAGAGCTCAAATAGTCAAGAAAAATGGTAAAATGATAGACGATTTTTTAGTATTCCAAGATAAAAACAAAAATTCAACTCACATCCTTAATGCTGTGTCTCCTGGCTTAACATCAAGTTTTGCATTTGCAAGATATGTTGTTGATAATTATTTGGAGAGAAGATGAAAATCAATTTCAACGAAAAATGCTATGAACTCTTGAAAAAAGTTCCCAGAGGGAAAGTTACTACATACAAAGAAATTGCGAAATCATTAAACACAAAAGCTTACAGAGCAGTAGGCAATGCGATGAACAAAAATCCTTATAAAGAAGTTCCTTGTCATCGCGTGATTAAGGCAGATGGAGAAGTTGGGGGCTTTGCTCTTGGAACAAAAAAGAAAATTGAAATGCTAAGAAAAGAAGGCATTGAAATCATAAGTGGTAAAGTTGATTTGAATAGGTTTTTATATAAGTATAAATAAAAGATTTTAGAATCTAGAATGGAATTTATATTAATATTTTTAATAATTGTTTTAATAGTATTAATCTCATTTGTAATTTTAGTTTTTATATTTGTTATAATCCCATTTTTAATGCTTGGGGCTTCTTTTGAGGTTACAGACAACAAAAGCATTAAAAAAATGATTAAACTTTCTAGAGTTAAAACTAATGAAAAAGTTGCTGAGCTTGGTTCAGGAAATGGAAAAATAGTTGTTGAATTTGCTGAAGCTGGAGCAGAAGCGCATGGCTATGAAATTAATCCATTATTGGTTTTATATTCCAGAAGGAAAATAAAAAAATTGAATTTGCAGAACAGAGCATTTATTCATTGGAAAAATTTCTGGAATGTTAACTTAAAAAATTTTGATGTTATAATCTTTTTTCAATACAAGCATTTAATGAGAAGACTAGAAAAAAAGCTAAAAAGAGAATTAAGACCCAAAACGAGAATAATTTCAAATAAGTGGAAATTTCCAAATTTAAAATATGAAAAAAAACAAGGCGAGGTTTATCTTTATAAAATATGAAAAACAAACTAAAAGCCCTTGTTGTTTGTAAATTTCCTTATAATTCCAAAGAAGCTAGAGCGCGCAGGCTAATTTTTCATGAAGGATTTAATATCAGGCATGCTTGGAAAAATAATCTAAAAAGTTCAGATTTTAAAAATATCGATTTAGTTATTTCTATTGGCGGAGATGGGACAGCACTTTCTGCTTCTCACTATCTCATAAACAAACCTTTATTAGCTGTAAATTCTAATCCAAAAATAAGCGAAGGAAGACTCACAACGTTAACAATTGACAAATTAGACAAAAAACTTGATAAAATTAAAAAAGGAGAATATAAAATAGAAAAACTAGAAAGGATTGAAGTTTACATTAATAATAAGCTACAAGAGCCTCGCGCACTTAATGAGGTTTTTGTTGCAAGTGAAAAAGCCTACTTGATTTCTAAATATAAAATAATTTTTAAAACAAAAAATAAAAAAATAATAGAGGAACAGCGCTCTTCAGGCCTGATATTTTCAACAGGAACCGGCTCAACTGCATGGTTTAAATCTGCGGGAGGCAAACCATTTAGAAAAGATTCAAAGTTTATTAAAATGGTTGTTAGAGAGCCTTACTTTGGAAGAAAAACTAAATTTTCTTTTACTAAAGGAACAATAAAAGAAAATGATAAAATAGAAATAATTCCATTAACAAATTCAGTTTTGGCTATAGACTCTATAAGAGAATTTAAATTAAAAGCAGGAGATGAAGTAAGAATAAAGATTTCCAAATTGCCTTTGTTTAGGATAAGATGAGTGGACTCGCCGGGAATTGAACCCGGATCTCGACAATGCGAATGTCGTATATTACCGTTATACTACAAGCCCAATTAAGAATTTTTGGTATCATTCCTTTATAATCTTTCTTTATGTGATATTGTTTGGAAAACAGAATTCTATGATTTTTATTTCTGCTTCTAAAATAAAGCAAACTATAAATATTTCCTAGTCTTCTAATTATCGTTAATAATCATAATAAAAAATGGAAGGAAAAATAAAAGTTAAGCGAGGCGGCATTGAAAAATTTTTAAAAAGCTTAGATGGAATTAAAGAGGGTGATATCGTTTATTTCTCAAATATTGGAGATTTATTATATACGGGCTTTCGAATAGGAAAAAATCGTAGTAGAATGGTATTTTTTGGAAGAAAGAGAAATTTGGGGGATAGAAATAAGCAAACAGTGGGGACAGTAGATATAAAAAGACTTGCCATCCAAACTACTTTAGAAGGGACTTTGTATGTTTCTCAAGATGGTTCTGTAAGAGAGGATTTCTATAAAGAGGATAGTCAGAAATATCAAGCAATAAACGATATGCTGTCGAGAGCAGGATTATAAAATTAAAAAAAATTATTGATTGGTAATTCTACACTTTCCCACCAGAAAATAGCCAACAGTCCTTATATATTATATACGGTAATTAAATCTTTTAACAGTCAGACTTGCAGTAATTAAAAATAGTTATTTATTGACATTTTAAAGGCTATAAAAAAAAATGAAAAAAGTTAGTGCGGATTTTACCTAGTCGCCCTTGATTTATAATTAAAAATAGACAAATTTTGGATTAGTAAGTATGTAATAATAATGCCTTTCACATTGATATGACTAATCTAAGAATAAAGAATTAAAAAACATAACTTGAAACATATAAACCTACAGCAATTATCAACGTTACAAAATAGACTCCTTTGTGCCATGCATAAACCTTCGCGCCGTCGAAAGGCATTAGAGGAATCATGTTAAATGCAGCCAACAACGAATTAATTGTCAAGCCGTAGCTAAAAATCGCTCCTAAAAAACCAACATTACTAAAAAGTAAAAGAAGAATTAAAAAAAATAAAGCCAAGATTATATTTGTTAAGGGCCCCGCCAATGAAATCTTTCCATTTTTTTGTTTTGTAATAAGTCCTTTAATAAAAACAGCTCCTGGTGCAGCGATAATAAATCCAAATAAAGAAAACAACAAAGCAAGCCAGAGCATATTGTAAAATGCCTTGAACTCTGCATGTAGTCTATAAGATTGCGCAACATATTTATGCATCAACTCATGCAACAAAAATCCTAAACCCGCAGTAAAAAACGCAACAACAAAAGCAATTAACAAGCTGGAATTAAATGACAACAAAACTTTATAACCTCCAGAAAGTAAAATAGCAAATGCTAGGGAAATTAATAATCCTGCATTTAACAAATCCTTTTTTTCTCTGTGTGAAAATTTCATTAAAGAAAAAAGAAAAGGTTGTTTAAAAGTGTTTTTAATTTGCCTAATAAGATTTTCTAAATCTTTTGTCCAAACATAATTTGTCAGGCCCATGAAACAAAACAGATAATGAAGCAAGTAACAAACCAAAATCTCTTATTGCAATGTCGTTATAGCCTAATGTGAATATCACGCCGACAAGATGCAAAACAGCTAAGAAAGCAATTATTCTTGTGAGTAAACCAATTAACAATAAAAAGCCAATAATTAAATCAACTATTCCATTAACAAAAATTAAAGTTAAAGGCTCGATAAAATTTAATGTCGGGAACCAAGCAAGCCAATTTTCAGGATTAATGAGCTGACTTATGCCAAATAGAAAAAAGACTATTCCTGCTCCCCAACGCACAAATACAGGAGCGTAATCTTTATTAAATTTTATAGACATTTTTCCACAATTTTTAACGAAGGCTTATTTCCCCTCTTCTAAATTCTTCGCCATTGAAATATGCAGTTCCTAATATGTCTCCTCCTTCTAATCTATCTGAGGAAATTACTAGATAAGTATTATCGCTAAAATTAATTTGTGCATAAGGGTGATAATGTCGTTTAGATTTTTTCCCTAATACTCTAACATTAGCTACTGTTTTCCCTTCTAGTTCACTTAAATCATATCTCCTTCTATCAGTATCAAACATTGCATTAATTACTTTTGAATTATATTGTGCCATTTTAATTTTATCTAACAACTATTGTTCCTCTCATTCCAGGATTTCTATGATCGTGATATCTCCAAGGGCCAATTTCATTAAAAGTAAATGAATATCTTTCTCCTTCATTTAGGTCTTTGCATGCGTCAAAAATTCTATTGGCTTCTGCGCTGCCGCACTTGCTTATGCTTGAGCCTGGATAAGCAGTATGACTGGGATGAACATCCGATGCTGGCCAGTGGCTCTCGCTATCTCTATTGATAAATGTTACAATATCACCATTATTTATCTCCAATGTCGCAGGAGAAAATCCCATAGATGTTATATCAATTGTATGACTTATTCTATTGGTTAATTCCTCGTTCTGATTAACATTTTCAGATTGTTCCACGTTAATTCGAAGAACAGGCTCATCTTTTTCTTCTTTATTTAAACCAGCCATACTTAGCCAAATTATTCCTCCTAGAATTAAAATAGTCAAAATACCAATAACAATAACCTGTTTGTTCATAGAAAAGATATCGTAATATAGTATATAAAAGTTACGCTTGCTTTTGTCGTATTTTGGTGATTGATAAAATCTTTAAATGCAAGAGCCCTTACTGGAATGTGCCGAGAAAAAGTGAGAAAAAATGATAACAAAAGAAGAAGCGAAAGATAAGTTAAAAATACTAATAGCGGATTTCCCTAAACATACATTATTCCATGAAAATCCGTGATTTGCCGGAACAAAATAGGCCGAGAGAGAGGTTTCTAAAGCATGGGCCGGAAGCATTGAGTGATGCAGAGCTTTTTGCTAACCTAATCTCTGATAGTTCCACACGACTTATATGCTCTTATATCTCCTAAATTCTTTTTATTAAGATGGGTTTTTAACAAAGCTTGAAACATCTCTCCATGGTTTGGATATTTAAGATGTAATAACTCATGAACAATTACCTCATGAATCAGTCTTTCCTCCTCTTTTAATAACTCTGGAGAAAAAGTAAGTCTGCCTCTGGTTGAGCAACTTGCCCACTTTCTTTTCATTTTTCTTAAATGAATTTCTTTAGGAGAAACTCCTATTTCTTGTGACCAATTAAATATTTCTTTCTTAAATTCATCAGTAGATTTCATTTGACTCCCTCTTCAAAATTCTAGTTATCTTATTTACAATTGTTGAAGCTCTTCTTACCCCAATTTTTGATTTTATTAATATTTTATATACCCTGTTTTAATTTTCTCTCATTATCTTGGCTATCTTTCCAATAAGGATATAATTTAAACAAATCTCCCATTTCTTTAGCAATTTGTTCTGCATTTTCAAAGTTTTCCTGTCTTAAAATCCAATAAACAGAGAAAACTTCATAGGACATATTTTTCTTTATTTTTTCCTTTTGCGATTCGTTAAACTCGCGAATTAAACTTTTTAGGTCTTCAAGGGTTTCTTTGGTATCTTTTTGTCTCTGTTTATACATCAACGAAATAAGTTCTGCTTTATCTCCAATAGAAATTAAATAAGGGTTCTCATGAGACTTTTTTCTAACTGCTTCTTCTATACTTCTTATAAGGTTGAAAATCTTTTCTGTATCAGAGGCTTTATTTTCCTCTATTTTTTTGATTGTTTTCTCATCTATTTCATAAACATCTAAAGAGGCTTTAATTTTACTTGATTTTGTATGTTCTTGTACTAATTTTGCTGTCTTCCTCGCGAATTCCTTATCAATAAAAACTCCAGCATCATAGGTTTCCCTTAAAATTTTATACATTCTTGCTTACGTACAATAATTTTCAATATATGGTCTTAAAAAAGCATCAGGAGAAATAATTTCATACATATCAGATAACTCTTTGAAAAAATTATAATACTCTTCTCTCTTTTCTCCATCTCTAAAATGCTGAATTATTATTTCTACTGCTTTATCTCTTGTTTTGCCTTTTAATAGTATTAAATATTTTTCTTTTCCATCTTTCATGCGCTGAGCAAACTCCTCTTTCAAAAGCTGAATATCTGTAACAACATCTTTTAAATCGCTTGCATCAAAAGCAAGCGCTTTCTCTAATTTATCAAATATTCCTACAAAATCCAAAACAAAACCAGAAGGCTTTTTCCTTCCTTCTTCATCTTCATATGGTCTATTAACTCTTGCAATTGCTTGTAAAAGAACATGGTCTCTCATTGGTTTATCTAAATACATGCAATACAAGATAGGAGCATCAAAACCAGTTAAAAGTTTTTCAGTTACAATAAGTATTTTTGGCAATTTCTTAGAATTTCTAAAATCTTTTCTAATCTTCTTTTTCTCTTCCTCAGATAAATAATACTTCATATGCTCTTCTATGTT
>CAYTKV010000020.1:12615-13321 GCA_964438545.1 Candidatus Woesearchaeota archaeon
AATATTCTTTAGGCAGGTATTTATCTAACTCTTTTTTGTATAAAGCACAAGCCTCTCTATCTACACCAACTAAAAAAGCCTTATAACCCATTGGCTCAACATTCTCCTTGTAATGTTTAACAACAAACGTAGCTACTTCACTCATTCTTTGTTTATTTTTGAGCATATTCTTCAGATTAACAGCTTTTTCAAGAACTTTATTTAGAGATTCTATATCACTTACTCCTTCTGCTTCTTTTAAATTTAAGAACTCTTTTTCAAGAGTTTCTCTATCTGGCAGGAGTTTATTTGGGGCAAGTGTATAACGAAGCTTTACAGTTGTGCCATCTTCAATTGACTCAGCTATTCCATATTTATCTAAATATCCTTTTGGAGGGTCATATTTTCCAAATGTAACAAAAGTTCCTTTTCCATAAGCTGTTTTGTCTATCGGAGTTCCTGTAAAGCCAAGATATGTTGCATTTGGCAATGCGCCCATAAGGTAATTTCCTAAATCTCCTCCTGTTGTCCTATGGGCCTCGTCAACTAAAACAAAAATATTTTTTCTTGTATTAATGTCTTTGGAAATATTTTCAAATTTATGAATCATTGAAACAATCAAACCCCGAGTATCATTTTCCAATAGTCTTCTTAAATGCTTTTTAGATCTTGCAATTCTGTCGTGCATATCTTCAAAACCCGCTGCAGTTAAATTACCAAATAATTG
>CAYTKV010000021.1:0-383 GCA_964438545.1 Candidatus Woesearchaeota archaeon
CCAATTTTTGGAGAAGCAGTCTATTACTTAGAAGTTTATAATCCGAACAGCTATTCAATTAAAAGAAAAAGGATTGGTTCAGGTGGCTTCACTCCGTGTTTTGATTCTTCCCCTGCATATTACGGCATAGCTATTAATTCTTTAAAATTTGGTGAAGGAGAATTAGAAGCGCAAATAACAAGGTCATTTGGTTCAGATCCGGTAGGGGCTTCAATAATTTTTGTCTCTAGAAAAAAGTTCCCATTACAAAAATGAAAACAATAAAAGTTGATTTGCACATGCATGGACCAATAGGATTTCAGCCTTATTGGTTGAAGAAGCAAGGTTATGCAGGAAAAAATTTATTAGAATTAATAGCAGATGAATGTTTCAGAAAAGGAATT
>CAYTKV010000021.1:393-12446 GCA_964438545.1 Candidatus Woesearchaeota archaeon
ACAAAAAGTAGATGGATTTTTAAAAGAATTAAAGAGTGTTTCAGAAAAGGAATTACAATAAGCGCAATAACAAGCCAATCAGAGGAAATACCAAAGGGAAGTGTTCATGATAGATTGGGTTGTTTATTAGAATATGAGGCACCTCTTCTTCCAAGAGATTATTCCGCAGAACCATTAGGAAATAATATTTTAGTAGTAGAAAAAGGAAACAATAGAGTATATTTAGTAAATGGACAAACTGTGATGCCACAAGAAAATGGAAAGAAGTATGATTTACTCGTTGTCGGCTCTAACCAAGTGCCAAACGATATGACGCTTAGAGACACTTTGCAACATGGAAAAGACAATGACTTAATTCAAATTGCAGAGCATCCTTATGTAGAAACACATAGAGGCATGGGAAGAGAATTACTTGAAAAACATATTGATGACTTTGATGCAATTGAGGGACATAACTCCCAAGCAATCTTCAGAGATTGGATAACAAAAATTCCAAAAATAGGAAAAACCTTCTCAAGAGCTGGAAGAGAATTAAATAAAAAGGCAAAAGAAACAGCAAGAAAATATGGCAAACCATATATTGCAACTTCAGATGCTCATAGAATTGAAGACTTGGGAATTTCTTATATTGAATGGGAAGGAGAAATTGATGATTCTTCAGAAGACAGATTTTTTGAAGATTTGAAAACGAGAATAAGAAAAGGAAGTTTTAGCACAGCTGAGAGATACGAGTCAATATTTGAATGGTTTAGTTGGACGAACACTTTTCAAATAGGAATCGGTTCAGGAAAAGTAGAAGATGTTTATCTTCCTTCTGATGAAATGAGCAAAGAATAAAAATATAAACTCTTTTTCTTTTTCATTAGAGTAAAAGAGGTTAAGATGCCACAAGCAGTTGCTCACATATTAATTCCGTTGATAATTTTAGCCTTATTTAGAGATTGGTATAATTCAAAAAAAGACAAGAGGTTTTCTTTGCATTATATTTTAATAGGAGGTATTGCCGGCATTCTTCCTGATATTGATGTTGCTGCTTTCTGGGTTTTGCATTTTTTTGGTTTTACATTTGAGCAAGTTCATAAGACAATTTTGCATTCTTCATTCATTCCTTTAATTTTCTTTATTTTATTTTTTGCTTTAAGAAATGTAAGACTTAAAGAATTAGGCAGACATAAATTAAAATTGAACATTATATTTTTAATGCTTTTCGTAGGAAGTTTGTCTCATTTGATACTTGATTCTTTATTCGGAGAGCCATTTTCTCCATTTTATCCTTTGAAAGATTCAGAAATAGGAATCAATCTTGTAAGTTTTCTTCCTGTTCCTCTTCAAGGTTTAGCAATGCCATCACTCGATGCGGCTTTATTGATAATCTGGCTTATCTATCTAGAATTAAAGCATAAAATCTCAGACTTCATATGAAAATGCAAAATAAAGTGCGAAAAAAGCGGCTATTTTAGGAGTTGTAGTGATTTGTTTTAACTTATTATTTTATATTTTATAGACAGAAAAGTTTATAAATGAATCATGTTTCATGAATCATATGATAACTAAAATAACAAAGGGACAGCAAATAACGATTCCTGCAGAAATCAGAAATAAACTGAATTTAAGAATAGGCAACAAAGTCGAAATAGAAATAAAAAGAAATAATATAGTTATAAAACCAATAGAAGAGGATATCGAAGAGTTGTTTAAAAAAGCTAGGAAGATACGGCCGAAGTATAAACTTACAGTTAAACAAATGGATAAATTTATAGAAAATGAGGCTCTTAGATAGCAACATCTTAGCATATGCGTTCTATTCGAATGATTTTACAGAAGATTGTCAAAAAGCAATAAGAGAAGGTGGTCTGACAAACACATTTAATTTAGTAGAGGCTTTCTTCATAATCGAAAAAGAAGTAAATAGGGAAACGGCAAAGAAATCCATAATGGGATTACTAAAATCAAATATTCAAGTTTTGGATGTTGATATTAATATAATTTTTGAATCGCTTAAAAGAGCACACAAATACAAACTTAGCATCTTCGATTTAATCCATTATACATGCGCTCTTTTGAATAATTGTTCTGAAATAATCAGTTATGACAAAGATTTTGATAAATTAGAAATTCCGAGGCATGAGCCATGAGACAAATTAGAGTCAAGAGAAATCTTTTCCTCCTTTCACAACCCAAACATGCTTAATATTTGTGAATTCTCTAATGCCTTCTTTTGAGTAAATTCTTCCTATGCCGCTCTGTTTATAACCGCCCCATGGACAGCCAGCTTTTGACATTCCATGACGATTTATTTCAACTGTTCCAGCTTCAATTCTTTTTGCTATTTCTTTTCCTTTTTCTAAATTTGAAGTCCAGATACTTGCTGTTAAGCCATAATCAGAATCATTAGCAAGTTTTATTGCTTCTTTAATATCATCAAATTTCATTATGGGCACAATTGGCCCGAATGTTTCGTCTTTCATAATTTTCATATTGTGATTTACATTAACCATAACGCAAGGTTCAATGAAATATCCCTTTTCTCCAACTCTTTTTCCGCCATATAAAATCTTAGCTCCTTTTTTTAAAGCCTCTTCTATATGTTCGATAACTTTATCTATCTGGAACTTTACAGCAAAGGGACCCATATCAGTATCTTCATCTAAAGGATTGCCAACTTTAATCCTCTTTATTTCTTCAATGCATTTTTCAACAAAGCCCTTATAAACAGAAGAATGACAATAAACTCTCTCAACACCAAAACAAACTTGGCCAGTGTACATTGTCGCGCTTTTTACAATTTCTTTAACTGCTTTTTCTAAATCACAATCGTCTAAAACAATTGCAGGATCTTTTCCTCCTAATTCCAAAACAACCTTATGTAATTTTTCAGCAGAGCTTTTCATAATCTCTCTTCCTGCCTTTATGCTTCCGGTTAAGGCCACAATATTAATATCACTTTCAACAAGCTTTTTGCCTAATTCTTTTCCTCCTACAACAATCTGAAAAGCATTTTCTGTTAGTCCATATTTTTTTAATTCGTTAAATAATTCATTTAATTTTAATCCACTAAAAGGAACATATTCAGAAGGCTTCCAAATTACATTATTTCCGCACAATAATGGAGGAATTATGCTCGCAAGCGGAACAAAAACAGGAGCATTCCAAGGCGAGATTATAGCGGCTATTCCAAGAGGTTCATATCTAACAATATTTCTCTCATTTTCGCCCTCAAATAAAATTTCATCTTCAATAAATTTAGGAATTTGCCTGAAAAAAGCCTCAACTCTTTTCTTGGCAATTTCAACTTCATGTCTTCCAGCTTTCAATGGCTTTCCCATTTCATTAGCCATGGAAATAGCAAGAGCTTCTTTATTTTTCTCTAGCAAATCAATTAATCTAATAACAACAGAAGCTCTTTCTTCGACGCTTTTCTCCTGCCATGTTTTATCTTTCTTTGCTTTTTCAATTATTTTTTTTAATTCCTCATCACTTGTTTCTTCAATTTCTCCAAAGACTTCTTCAGTTGTAGGGTTTATTGATATTAATTTTGGCATGAAATTTAAAATATGGAGAGGTATATAAAGAAAGTTGTGTTTTCCTATTCTCTTAATCACTTCGTCTTAACAATAAGATTATGCACCCCAATTCCAGAAGCAAAATAAGATTCTGTGTTTTCAATCTGTAAATTATAAACTATTACTTCTTCATTAACATATGAAATATTATTAATAATTACATCTTTTTTATTTTATCCTATTATTCTCAATAAAGACTTGAGAACTATAAATAAACTTGGTTGATAGGCCTTGAGAAAATAAGTAACACAAAGCCCTGAAGAGATTAATCTTGCGCCTCGAAAACTTGTTTCATCACATTTTTTATCCATTCAACTCTGTTTTTATACTCCGGGCGAAGCAGACTTATTTCTAGTCCTTCATATCTTCTTTCATGCACATTATTGCCATTGTAGTTATCTGGAATTCCTGCTATGGGAGCGTCTGATTCGACTATAGCGACAAGCATATTTCCACGAAGAAATCTTCTTGGTTTTTCAATAACAACTGTCCCATAGTCGTGTCTGTTAATTCTGAGTCCATGTTGGCTTGCTACTAAATCAAAAGCACAATAATAAAGCTCGCGTGCCGCTATTCCAATGTCTAAAGCATCTTTGGGTTTTACTTCTTCGTCTGATTTTGATCTCATGTAAATAAAACAAATTGACCCCTTTTAAAGATTTTTATAGAAGGTTTTGAGGGTTTAAGTGGCCCTGCGCGGAATCGAACCGCGGACTTTGCTATGTGAAAGCAATGTTTTGCCACTAGACTACAAGGCCTTTTTTATTTAGGTGAAACCAAAACTTACTTTTATTGCAGTATCAACTTTATTCATGATTTCATTATCTAAGGAATAAATTTTCTTTAATATTCTTAGTTTATCTATTGTTTTTATTTGATTGCATGTTTTATTTTTATTTCCTTAAATAGTAATATTGCGAAAATTCAAACAGCTTTTCTTAATTCTTCATATTCTTCTCTGCCTAATTTTACTTGTTTTAGTATAGCGCTTAATAATCCTATACCTAAATCTTCATTAGCGTGAACAGGAACAACCGTTCTTCTTCCATCAGGATGTCTAAATCTTACATGACTTCCTTTACCATGTATTTTCTGGAAACCTAATTTTTCTGATATCTTGCACAACTTTTTACCAGAAATAGGAACTAATTTTGTCATACCGTCACTTCTACTCTTTGCAAACCTACAAATTTCATTGGTCTAATTTCTTCTCCTTCGGCCTCTAAACAAACCTCTATCGCTTCTTTGATTCTCTCTAAGACTTGATGGATTGTCTTGCCTTGAGTATAACATCCCTGAATCTCTGGAACTGAAGCAACATACCACCCATCTTCATCCTTCTCTATCACAACGCTGAATTCCATATTAGACTTAACCATAATTGGCTTAAAAAACTTTCTGTAGTGGGTGCGACGAATAAAATATGGCCCCGGGCAGAATTGAACTGCCGATTGCTCGGTGTAAACGAGCTGTTTTGCCACTAGACTACGAGGCCTTTTTAATAAAATAACGAGTGGTTTTTAAGGTTGTCGGAAAAGAATGGCTTTATTAAAAAGAAAACTATAAAATAGAAATTAGTGTAATAGCTAGATGAGTAAGCGATACTATTTCGATACTTCAATTTGGCTCGATTTTTTTGAAAAGAGAGATGAGCCAAAACTTCCCAAGGGCGAATTTGCTAAAGAGCTGATTAAGAAAATCTCTGAGGAAAATGGTAAAATAATTGTTTCAGAAGTTATTAAGAATGAGATGATAGAATTAAGTTATTCAAAATATGAGATAGAAGCATTATTTGGGCCATTGGGTTGCATATTAATACTTGTTTATTCAACAAAAAAACAGTTTGGCAAAGCAAAAGATATTGCTAAAAAAAGAAAAATCCCTTTGTTTGATGCCTTGCATTCCATATTAGCAAGAGATAATAAATCAATCATGGTTACAAGAGATAAACACTTTAATAAATTAAGCGAAATTACAAAACCAAAAAAACCAGAAGATCTCTTAGGCTAGCCAAACCTCCTTTCATACCTCTTTACCAATCTTTCTCTAGCTTTATGAAGATCCTTCTCTGTTGTACTATGTTTAGAAGAGCCAAATAATTTATTAACTGCTTTCAACATTTCTTTCTCCTCAAGTTCTTCTATTTTATCCCTTAATGCTTCTCTGATAAATTCTGTTTTTGTGGCATACCCATTCTTTCTCATAGCTCTTTCTATTACTGCAAAAAATTCCTTTTCCAATTTAATACTCACGTTTTCCATCTTACTACTAAGTAATACAAAGTAGTATAATATTTAAATCTTTCTGAATTTTGAGAAAAATGTTTGAGATGGATTGTTGAAAAATCAAACATTCATTATCGGATGAAATCTAATAAAAATCGAATTATATAAACTTTTGTTTGAATTAAATTATTCAGGTAAAGGGGGAGGTTGTGGAATAGACGCCCCACTAAATATAGAACCGCCTTCTCCGGAAAGTGCTAAGTAAACGATAATACCGATTACAATTAAGATTATTAAAATAATAAAAATCCATATCCATGCCGAACCTCTTTTTTCTTTTATCATTTTAATTTTTTAAGGTAGTTGTGGTGGTTGAGATACACTTCCACCAATATAACTCATTTTACAATTTTGAGTTGCTTTGATTGCTAAACCTCTTCCCAAGAGCGACGCCTCCATTTCAGGGAAATTAAATTCAATCCATCCACCCCTTACAAAATAGTAAGCTTTCTCAATATTACAATCCCCAGCCAATTCTTCAAGTTTAACCTCTGGATACTTTCCCGTTTCTATAAAGTCCGGAGTAATACTAACGAAATTCCATCCAGCATATAATTGTCTTTCATCAGAAGGATAATCTTCTAATGTCGAATATTTTAGCAAACCAGCTTTGTCAGAATATGCCCACATAGCATTTGTTAAAACAAAATCGTCATCATCTTTTTGGAGGTTTGTCCAATCAGTATTTGGATGAACTTGAAGATATTTTTTCTGTAAAGGAGAATAATACCAAACTGCCTTAATATTTGAGAGTTTTACATCGCTATCAGGCAGAATTCCACTTTCAGGAACAGTTCCAGCGATTAAATTCCATCCTTGTTCAATAAAAATCCCAACTTCATAAACTCCGCCTTTGTTTTCCATTGTAGCGGCAGAAACGAAAATCACAAGTCCAACTAAAAAGATTAAGCTTATCAAAACTGTTTTTTTCATCTAAATATTACGTCCCCTCCCCCCCCCTTTTAAATTTACTGGTAGTTTAAAATTTCTTGTTCCAATTCTCCATAAGAATACTTTTAAATAACTTTCTTATTTAGTTTTTTGAGCGCGGGTAGTTTATTGGTAGAACGCCTCGTTGCCAACGAGGTGAGCCGGGTTCGATTCCCGGTCCGCGCATTTATTCCTAATAGTGCTCTGTTTAATCAATGCCCAAACAGCGTTAACCAATACCTAACTTTATCTAGAACTCAATTGTTGATTATACAATCTCCTTGTTTGGCAAGGTTTTTTCGAGCATAACTTGAAATATTTGGATATAATAATTAGAGCAAACTCGCAGAACATAAACATTTAAAATCTAAATTTGGTGTTTCTATAAATGACAGATTTTTCATTTAAAATTCTGAAAAGAGATTCTAAAACAGGGGCGAGAGCAGGAATTTTGAAAACAAAAACAGGAGAATATGAAACTCCATTTTTCATGCCTGTCGCGACAAAAGGAGCTACGAAATATATTGATGTTGAAAGTTTGGAAGAAATTGGAGCAGATGCTTTAATTTCAAATGCTTTTTTGCTTTACTTAAAACCAGGATTAAGAGTTATAAAAAAACACAAAAATATTCATAATTTCATGAATTGGAAAAAATGTATTTTTACTGATTCCGGAGGCTTCCAAGTCTTAAGCATGGACAAATTTAAGGGAAGATTTTCTGATAATGCCTTGACTTTTAAAAGCCCCTTTGATGGTAGCAAGCACCTCTTAACACCAGAAAAAGTTACTGAAATTCAAGAAACTCTAGGAAGTGATGTAGCAATGGTTTTAGATCATATGCCTTTGTTTAGTTATTCAAAAAATGAAGTTGAAATAGCAACTAAGAGAACACATTTGTTCGCTGTAAAATCCTTGAAGGCAAAAAAAGACAAAAGACAATTGCTGTTTGGAATCATTCAAGGCGGAACTTTTTCTGATTTAAGAAAACAAAGCGCAAAATTTATTTCAAGCTTAGATTTCAATGGAATTGCACTTGGAGGGCTAGGCATAGGCGAACCAAGTGAAAAAACTCTTGAAATGATAAAAGTAAGTTGTGACATAATTCCGGAAAACAAACCAAGATATTTAATGGGAGTTGGTAGCACAGTTGAAATAATTGAAGCAATTTCTCTTGGCATAGATATTTTTGATTCTGCCTGGCCAACGAGAAATGCAAGACATGGAAGAGTTATGACAAAAAAATACGATTATGATATTGAGAAAATTAAATTCAAAGGAGATTTAAAGCCATTAGATGAAAACTGTTATTGTAAAATTTGTAAAAGTTATTCAAGGGCTTATATACATCACTTACTCAAAATGCGAGAGCCTTTAGGAATGAAATTGCTAACTTATCATAATTTGTATTTCTTGCAAAATTTAATGAAAAAAATTAGAGAAAGCATCTCCAGAGGAGATTTCATTAAACTTAAAAAGATATTGGTTAAAAAAAGATTAAACAGCAGTCAATTTTCTTTTAGTTTTTTCGACTAATTTATCAGTTTCAAGTTTTGTCAATTCCCCGTCAAGATTTATTAACTTTATAACAAAAGGATTTTCTTTGTTTAATCTATATAATTTCGCATTTCCAATTGTTCTAGTTGACATGATTATATTTTTATTTATTAATTGACTCCAGACCTTTGAAAAAGCACTCCAACCAACGCCCGCTCCTCTGGCTACTTCAGTCATATTATAATCAAACTCCTGTCCCTGTAACAAAAAATCTAAAACCTTTATATATGGCGAGTTCCCAAAATATTCTACAAATACGCTTTTACTTTCTTCTTCCATATTTTGAATAGAAAATTGCTATTTATAAATAATTCTTCAAAAAACCCAAATCTTAAATATCAATAAGTTTTAATTTGGGAATGAAAAAACCCGGCCCAATTACAATAATTACAATAGCAATCATAGTTTTAGCGGATATTGTAAACTTATCGTCAGTTAGGTAAAAATAATTGCTATGGTTTCTTTTTTAGTTGATGTCTAATAACATTTGTCTAATTAATAATCAAAATATCGAATATAAAATAATAACTAATTAAGCAATTTCATCGTTGTAGCTTTTTGAATATCTTATTTTTTATCAAATTTAATCCAAATGACTTTTAATAGACAGTATCGTTTTAGCGATAATTTTAATAAGTTTCTTTTATCTTAATTCTAATAAAGAAAATAATATAATTCAACAAGGTAATATGAAATTAACAAGTTCTGCATTTCAAAATAATGGAAGAATTCCTGAAAAATATACATGCGATGGCGATGATATTAATCCATCATTAGAAATTTCTGGAGCGCCAAGCAATGCTAAATCTTTAGTCTTAATCATGGATGACCCTGATGCTCCTGTTGGAACTTGGGATCACTGGATTTTGTTTAATATAAATCCTGCGACAAAAACAATCTCAGAAGATTCTGTTCCTCAAGGCGCAATTCAAGGTCTAAACTCTTGGAATAGAAATAATTATGGCGGGCCTTGTCCGCCTTCTGGAACGCATAGATATGTGTTTAAGCTGTATGCTTTAGACACAACTTTAAGTCTAACATCAAATGCAAAAAAATCAAATATTGAAAATGCTATGAAAGACCATATTCTCGCTCAAACAACCTTAGTTGGAGTGTATTCTAGAAGTTAATGTTGAACATTTATAACAAGTTGGAAAGAAATAAGCTCTTGTTATAAAAAATCTCAAGCCGAACACAGCACACGATAACATTGTAGAATGTCTCATACAAACATTTAAATAATAAGAAGTGAAAAAAAAGACATGCCATTCAAGGAATTTTTAAAGGAGCTTAATGGGAATAGGGTTGAAGGAGAGCTAATCAAAACTATTTTTTCTTCTTTGTTAACTTCTTTTGTTGTCTTAGGAATTTTGTATTTTTTTAAATTGAGATTCATCGAAGATTTTATGTCTAAGCAAGGATATTTTTTGTTTTTTGCTGTTTTAAGTTATGCTTTGATAGTTCCTGCAATAAGGCAAGTTAGGGCTTACAAAGAATTGCCGTGCATGAGCGGAATGATGATTGGCATGACTCTTGGAATGTTATCTGGATTTTTGCCAGGATTTTTTGTCGCATCAACAAATGGAATGTTTGTCGGAAGTGTTTTTGGCATGGCCATTGGAATTTTTATAGGAGCATGGAATGGAAAATGTTGCGGCATTATGGGGGCAATGGAAGGCATTATGGCGGGCTTCATGGGAGGCTTGATGGGAGCAATGACAGCCTTCATGCTACTTAACGATAATCTAAGAATAGCAGCCGTTATAGTTTTTTTAATTTCTGCTGTCATAGCTGTCAGCTTAAATTATTTGATTTATTTAGAAACTAGAGAGAGTGAAAGACAAAGAAAGGAAGATCACTTTCTTACTATTTTTTTAAGCTTTGTACTCACAATAATAACAACCTGGCTTATTGTCTATGGCCCAAGAAGCGCACTGTTTCAACAAATTTGAATTAAATTTAGGTGATTAGCCGAAATCCAGACTAAACTCTCTCCTTCATAACTATCTTGCCATCAGTACATGTTAAATAATAATCACAAAATAAGGGCATGTTAATAAGATAGTGAAAGTTCGCAGTTTAGTTGTCTTGCGTCATTTTTCTTATTTTTATCTAATATAAATCTATAAATTCTTTGTTAAAGCCACAATCACCAAATTTAAAAAGACTAAAATGTTAAGAATAATATGAAAAATACAACAATCTTGATATTGATAGTAGTAGTAATTGCTACTTTGGGTTTTGTTATCGCCAGGGACGGAAATGGAAATTCTGTGACAGGAAATGCAATAAGTAATCCGCCTAATAATCAAAATAATGGAGAACAAGCGCAAAGAATAGTTTTAAGCACTAAGAATTACAATTATTATCCAGACACTATCAAGGTAAAGGCAGGACAGCCCGTAAGTATATCACTAGATGATAAGGTTTATGGATGTCTAAGGGCATTCACAATCAAAGATCTCGGCATTTCAAAATATCTAAAAACAGCCCAAGATGTTCTAGACTTCACACCAACAAAAAAAGGCACATTTACTTTTTCATGCAGCATGGGCATGGGCTTTGGCAAGTTGATTGTTGAGTAAGATTAATATGAAGGCTTTATTCAAGAAACCATATATTTATTGGCTTATCGGGATTTTTTTATTGTACATGCTTGTAAATATCTATGCTAGTGGTTTCTATCAGACAATAAAATTAATTTTTATTTATGCTAAAACTGTTAATTGGTTCGAGTTAATAATATCAATTATTTTCTCTATTGCAATCGGAATTTTAGTCGCAATTAATGGCGTCATTGCTTATATAAGACACAAAGAAAGAAAAAAATGCAGAGAAGGAGCAACACTTGCGAGTCTTGGCACTTTAGGAGGAATTGCAACAGGAGTTTGTCCATTGTGTGTAACAGGAATCTTTCCTTTGATTTTGAGTGCTCTAGGTATTTCATTTTCTTTTGCTTCCTTGCCTTTAGGAGGAATTGAAATTCAGGTTGTAGTTTTTATTATTTTGTTAATTAGTTTGTTTATGTTGAAGGAAAACTGATACTTGGCTAATTCTCATAGATTTTTAGCAGTCAGAATGGCAGACGAAATGGTGGTTATTAATAAAGGCAGAATTATATGAAAATGGAGCCACAGAGAATTATTAAGAAAAGATGGAAGCACGCAAGCTTAAAATCTTTTAATGCTCCCACAAATTAAAAGGATTATAACCATTCTCCTTTAACCACGCCACGTACTTTTTAGAAGTTTCCCCTCTTGGAGGATTAGACGGTCTTAACCTCCCTTTTTCATACTTTGATATTAGCATATAGGCTCCTGACCTAGCAAGTCCTAGCCTCTCTATTAATTTGTCTATGCTCAACCCACTTTTTACTCTAATCTCCCTGGCTTTACTCGCATCGAACGCTAAATTTTTCCTTCTTGAGCGTAGTTCCAAATATGGCTTAAAGGCTAAAAAACCCTCGCTCTCTAATTTTTGAACAAGAGAATTTAAACCGCGTAAAGCATACTCTCTTTCATCGAACTCAAGACCATTATAAATATCTCTAATGCGCTCTAGATAAGTGCCGAATAGTTTTCTGTGTGCGCTCGCTAATTCTGCTCTTGCCTTTTCGAGCTCACTTGGACAGTTTTCTTCCATAAAACTTGAGATTTTTTAAGATATATAAACTTTTATTGTTTTTTAACTTCAGAGTTAAAACAAATTCTCTTTATTAAA
>CAYTKV010000022.1:0-11909 GCA_964438545.1 Candidatus Woesearchaeota archaeon
ATACTTTTGAATCAATAGAGAAATTATTTAAGTCTCTTACTGTTAAATTTACAGCATAATAGCCTATGCCCCAATTACTAGGATTAAAGCTTAAAGTTGCCTGAGTTTTATTAGTTCCTGAAATTTCAGAACGAGAAACAGATATGTTGGTGTCATTCGAGGTAAAAATTAATGATTCATTATAGACTCTTTCATCTGGAATTAGCAAGTCATCATCACTAGCATTAACGTATAATATTGATGAATTTTCACTAGTGAAAGCACTTGCGTTAGGAACATTATTCAAGATTACAGAGTCATTAATATTCGCAATAAAAAAGTAAAAGACGCTTGAATTTAATCTTACCGGGCTGCCTCTGTCCCTTAATGTAACATTCACTGACCAATTTCCTACTTCTGCATCTCTTGCTGTAAAATTAGCTAATGCTGTCCCATTGAAATTAGTTGTGCTATTTACTGTTACTGTTGTTGAATTTATTCCTGTATTATTGAAAGTAAACCATGTGTAATTAGCTGTGATTGTTATATTATTAGTTTCGTCTATGTCAGTAATATTAATATAACAGCTAAATAGTGTGTCTTCGGTTGCGTTTCTTTCATTATCGCAAAGATACCTAAAGTAAGGAGCTTGGTTGATATTCAGAACACTGAAATTAACAACTCTGCTAGTGCTTGCATTAGGGCTTCCGGCATCTGTTACAGTGAAATTTATTATGTAATCTCCAACATCATTTCTCTGCGGCGTAAAACTTATGTTTATCCTTCCTGCAATGCCGTCTGTTGTATATTGAGAGCTATTAAGTAATTCTCTTCCAGCATAGGTATTACAATCTCTGTTCGACCATTGAGCAACAGTACAATTCAAGAATGTTATATTAAAACTGAATTGAGTATTATTTTCTTCATCACTAATATTGATTATATATTCAAACAAGCTAGATATGTTAAAGCTTTGGTTTGCTAAATTAACAAAAATTGGGGCGTCGTTCACTGCCGTGATGTTTACCCTTAATATTTTTGAGTCAGTTCCAAGGTCGTTATCTGTAACCTCTAATCTTATTTGTTTGTCTCCCGCATCTCCGCTATTAGTAACATTTACTTGCAAAATTCCTGTTGTTATATTAAAAGTATAATTAGTAAGAGTAGTATTAGTGCTTACATTAGTGTATGTTAATACATCATTAACATCTGGCTCTGTAACATTTGCCGTAAAGTTATATGTGCATAAAGTATCTTCGGTGCAAGACCAATAATCATTTGTTCCTGTGTCTCCATCAAAGTCTACGTAAGTGCCGCCAGATGTTGTAAGTATGCTAGGAGCAGTATTTGTAATTAAAAATGTATCATTTAATGTTATATTTCCAAAAGCGCTTGTGCAATTTGCCCTAAAGTTGTGTGTGCCTTTATAATTAAAGCTTCTGTTGTAGTCCCATACTAGAGTTGTCGAGTTAAATGTCATGTTTGTGAGTGTGTCATATGTGCCAGTAAAATTAAATTGGACTTGACAAAGGCCATTACCATTTGTTGCGTTTATTGCAGTATTAGTAGAATTAGTATAATTACCAAAAAAGGTTAGATTCTCATTGCTTAACTTAATTTTACTTCCGCCATCAGAATCTGTTTGGTCCCAGATTGATAAATTTGCACTTTGATTTGAGCCTGTTACATGCGAAGCTTCAGTAGTCACAGCAAAGAAAATACCAATAAAAAAAACTATGCCTATAAATAGACCAATAATGTTTACAATTATAGCTCTGCCTCTTTTTTTCATATGACAGATAATAGTTTTACATTTAAATTACTTTCCTCTTAATCTTTTTTTGGATTTAATTCTTTTCTTCAAGGAGAAGTATTCTATAAAAAATAATGAGACAAACAGGGAGGATAATATCCAGAGCGAGATAATGAATATAGCCAATGAAGGAAATTCTCTTTCTTCTCTGCATTGCTTGCATTCTCCGCCGCAATCTACTCTTTCCTCATCTGAATCTTTTAATCCGTTGTAACAGCTAGTGCAGTATTCTGATTCTTTTTGTATAAAAGTTATATCCAGAACATTTTTTTTCCATCTTCCTAAGTTTATTTCTGCAATTCGCTTTTTTGACAAGGAATCAGAAATAATTAAAAATTCTTCATTGCACTTTTTAACTTTAACTAAATCCAGTTTAAAAGATTCTTCGCATGAGCTCTCCTCTACAAAGTTTTCAACGCAACCGTTAATGTCTTTGCATACCCTATTTCTATAACCGCCAAATTTTATTTCTCCCAATAATAAATCCTCTATTTTGTCCGTATAAATGCATTGCCCCCATTCCTCGCATTCAATTTTTGGCGTGCATCCAACGGCACAAAACTTTCTTTCTATTATGTCCCTTCTTCCGCAAGTTTTATCCTTGCAAGTTCTGCTTTGCAGACCATCATCGCATTCGCTCCATTCTTCACACTTATATTTCGGAAAGCATTCTGCTCCTTTACCAAAATTTGCGTTCAAAGACAGGGCAATTAAAAATATGAAAATTAAAATAAACATTTTTTTTAAATTATTTGTTTCCATTTTTACTGATTTTCTCCTTGAGATTAGTTTCTTGCAGAAATTTTTTCATCTTGCTTACTCTTATCAAAATTATAGCCATTATCGGCACTAGCAATATTATAATTGCAAGGATAGCATATTGAACATTTTTTCTTTCTATAAATTTTTCTATGCGTGTTTTTTCTCTCAAAGGGCATAGCTCCGTGCAGGTTCCTCCGCAATCAATTCCTTCCTCTCCTTGGTTTTTAATGCCGTCAGAGCAAGTTGGGCATGTTTTGCAAGGTCCTCCACAATCAACTAGAAACTCGCACGAATTAGAATGGCAGTTTTTAATATCATCAGAGCAGCTTGGATTGATGGAAAAATAACATGCTTGAAGTTCTACAAAAGATTCATTTCTAATGTTGCAATTATTTATATCAAAGCAATTCCTTATTTGGAATCCGCAATTTTCTTCTCTTAGATTCAATTTTGAGCAAGAATTTAAAATAGTTTGATAATCTTTTTGTGCTAGTATTCCAACCTTAAAAGATTGATTAGCATGCTGACAGATTTGCCAATCGTAGCAGGCTAATTTTTCATTGCATCCTGGCTTTTTTTCGAAATTTAGAACATCTGTTGAGGGGCATGGAAACTTTTGAACATCTATTTTCCATTCTAGAGAATCGTTTAGCAAAGAGTCAGTAATTATGGTTTTAACCGTATGCTTTCCAGAAACTCCGCAACCAAAGCTGAAAGAAAATCTATCATCTTGTGAAGCAAGGTCTATTTTTTTTAATTCATTATCAACATACCAATGTGTGTCTGGAATAACTTTTTCTGGATCAAACTTTGTGATATTGAAGAATAAATTATCAGTTCCAAATGCGGTAATATTTGCGCTTTTAGGATAATGTTCTAAGATTGTTGGTGCTTTATTGTTCTCCACAATTGCCAAATTAAATTTTTTGCAAGATGTTTGGCTTGAGCCATCTTGATTGCACAAATTAATTTTTTTATGTATTTTTTCTTTTTCAAGAGCAGAATCACTAACGCAAACTTCAATTTCATAGCTTCCTATATCTTCTGATTTTGCTCTGTAGTCTATTAATCCCTCATGAGAGATTTCAAAAATTTCTTCTCCAGACAAGAAGTTTAGAATGAAAGACAAATTGCCGGAATCTTGGTTTCCGTCTTCTGTATCGTTGACAAGAATTTTTTTAACTAGTCTATTGCTTTCATTCAAAGTTAAAGTTATAGCTCCTATGTCTTCTATTTTTGGCGGATTATTTATTTCTATAACCGTAATTTTTGTATTTTTAGAATCCAAGAAGTTTGCATCTGAAACATAGACCGTTCTTTCATAACTTTTTCTAGCCTGAGTTTTGTCTAATTTTCCTGAAAATATTTCGGCTTTTGTTTTATTTTCGTATTTAGAGATATTTCTAATGAAAAATAAATCCTTTTGGAAGATATCGAAATTCAAATTTTCAGAATCATATTCTGTTACATCAAATTCATACGAAAAAGCAGAAGATTCGCAAGCAAATATTTCATTGTCTAGGTTTTCTATTGTTGGAGAAGTGTTTGCCAATGCATATTGCGCAAAGAAAATTACAAATATTATTAATCCAGAGCCTAATACCTCCTTTCTCATTTTTTAAATAATTAAAACCAGTATAAAAATATTCCTCACCGCATGCATTGTTAAGTTAGCTGGAGTTAAGGTGTATCTATCAATTGTTGATAAAACATTATATGGCGTGATAGACTACTATTAATATAATTTTTCCACCCCCCTATTAATCTTGTATCATTAGAGGATAATTGGGGAATTGGTTTTAATACCCATTTTCTTATCGCATTAAGTAATTCCTCCCTACTACCTGCTTTGACAATTTGTTTTTTTGAATACCCTTCTAATAATTTTGGCACAAATCCAGAATCAGAAGCAATTATTGGTTTGCCTAATAACATTGATTCCAAACATGTTAAGCTAAAAGGCTCTCCATACTCTTCAACACCAATAGTAGGATGGAGGACTATATCGAGATAAGGATGAAAATGAAGTAAGTCTAAACATAGAAGAGCTTAATTCAAAATGGTTTTGCGCTTTTTTAGAATATGAGAGATTAAGAACGTTAAAAATATTTGAGAATAAAGAGGCAACGTCAGATTATATTAAAAAAATGCCTGGAGGTAGAAGATCCTACGACGAAATAAGTTGGTTATCAAAATTAGCAAGTAGGAAGATAGACTTGCCTTTAGAATTAAAAGACCACTTAAGTAGAATAAAATTGGGTGTATTAAATCGAGATTGGAGAGAAGAAATTAGTCGGCAAAAAATTTCTTTGGATAGGATAGTTTTTGATTTAGAATGCGGTTTAGTAGAGGGGTTATATAAAGTAATATCAAGGGGGGACTCCGCACTAGATTATTTATTTCCTGAGTTAGCACAGCCACTTCGTTCAACAAATTCTAAAGAATTAGAGGGGATTTATTACCAGAATATAGATTTAGAAAACCAGAGCTCTTGGTTAATACAATATGCGTTAGCATTCAATAGCTTTATTCCTGAAGAAATAGCGGAAAAAATAGCTTCCACACAAAGAGCAAATTTATTCGATTATGAAATAAAAAAATCTTTGTTACAAAATAGAGCGATAAAAAATAGAAGATTTTCAAAAACAGTAGAAATTTTAAGTGAGGACAAAAATCCAATAGTCAAAACATATGCCAACTTAATTAGAGATCCAAATTATATTCAAAACTTTCAGATAAACCAAAGAAGATTTTTAAGAGATCACATTAATCATATTTTATGAATTTTTCTATTTCGTTCCAATATCGTTTTATCAGCTCTTCTGACGGCCCATGTTCTAAATTATGTTCTATTAACTTGCTCTTTTTAATTTTCTTAATTATCCCTTTTGTATGCTCAATTGAAACTGTCTTATCTTCTGGGTCATGAAAAACAAGTAAAGGACAATCTAATTTTTTAAGATAGTATTCTGGTGATAACTCTCGGAATTTGTGTAGCTGGCTTATTAAATTATTAAACTTAATTCGGTATAGATTTTGATACGCTCTTTTTACAAAATCTAACAAATGTGGTAAATCTTGCTCCTCATATGTCGTGTTATGTTTGTCAAAATCCCAGACTGGGGCTAAAAGTATTATTTTAGAGATTAAATGATTTGATTTTGCGGCTATACCGCATGCGATCGCTCCGCCAAAGCTTCCCGTTAAAAGAATTAAATCTCTATTTTTAAAAGATTTTTCTTCCAAGCCCCATAAACTTACTACTTTTCCTTTATTTATTTGGTTAATGCATTGTATCATATCGTCTACCAAATTAGATTCTAGAAAATATCCCTTGCTCTGGAATGATCCTCTATATCTTAAATAAAAAACATTAAACCCCTTTTCATAAAAGAATCGCATTAATTTATCTTCATTGTTTGAACTCGGAAAACCAGGCAAAATAATTATAGCATCAGCAGAATCGCTTTTATGAACCAAGAATTCGAAAAAGATCTTACTACGGTATGCTTTTAAAATGGGTTTTGCCATAATTATTCTATAATATTAATATTTATAAAGCATCCTATTTGATTGAATCTTTTTTTTTAAAACCTTACTCAACTTAATCAAATCTAACCATTTATTTTTACCCAATTCCAATTCAGGAATAGCCAACTCATAAGGACAGCAACCTATTCCTTGATGTTTTCTGTTAAAATTATAGTTAATCTCCAAACCTTTCATGATTGCGTGAGCGGATTCTATACAACCATGAAAACCGCGCATTACCTATGTTCTGGCTCTAACTGAATTATGTAATCTTTCTATTGGAATAAACCAAGAAAACGAAAAGTAAAGAAACATTAATTTTTTTGAGTCGGACAACTCCCGCTAACTTAACAATGCACTCACCGCACTAGCATAATGTTTAATTATCCATATGGCTCATAATTATCATGGAAGACAATATTCCTTACCAAATAAGAGGCTCGGCCATTAATGCAGTCATGGACTACATTAGGAAGAATGTTGACTCGTCTAGATTAGAAGAGTGGAGAAATGAAATGGAGAGAAATTATGATCCAAGCAGAGAGGTAAAAGACTCTGAAGAGTTGGTTGTTGAACATACCATAGAACAATTTTTTAAAAATCTTGTTTGATTTATGCTCTGCAGAAAATAAGAGTTTGCGCATATGTACATCTTTTCATAAGCACAAATCAATTTAACATCGGCATTTCTTAATAATTAGTTATATCATCTAGACTCTTATTTCTGTGTATCGAAAGTGCTGTTATTCTTATACTCACAATTTTTGGTCGGATAAGAAATATATGGCACAGTAAGCTTAGAAAATTATGTATGAACTCAATCATGCTTGTCACAAAGTTTATTTGATAAAATATCACCTGACGTTTTGCATCAACTATCATAAGAGTTTGTTTCTTGAAGATAATGTTGTAAACTTTTTTAATAATAAAACAGAAACCAGCATTTTTGTTTACGACTTTTTTAGTGTCAATAATTCTAGACTTGAATTATTTGCCTCACAAGCCCGCTCATGAAATAAGAACTCCCTTTTAGATTTTCTCCAAAGCTTTAGATTTTTTTTCTTTTTTTTCGAGCTGTTTTCTAAGAACAGATTTTTCTTTTTCTATTTGGGATTGGAGTTTTTCTAACTTTTTAATTTCCTCTGAAACATCTTCCTTTTTTTCAGGCATTTTTAGTTGCGTTTGTGAAGGCATTCTTTTCATTATATCAACAATCGAGGTTTTTTCTATCTTTAAGACGGTTTCCGATTTATCTTCTATGTGTGAGCGCAATATCTCCATTCCTGTTAAAACGCAGTTTAAATCCCAAATTCTTTCTCCATTAACATTTTGTATGACTGCGATTATCTTTCTTATTTGTTCTGAAATACCTCGATTGTGCATTTCGTCTGTTAAAATTCCCGGCAACGCATCTAGATCAATATTTGTATCCAAGGTTAGTTTTTCAGGAATTTTTTCATTTACAGTATTCAAAAGCTCAACTTTAATCTCGCCATCAAGGCTAAACGCCGCTATTTTCTTCTTAGAGGGAACATAAAAATCAATCTGGTGTATGTTATTGCCTGTTTCTAAATCAAGAATAAAAAATCCAGCAATCATGTAATTGTCAGGATATTTGACTCTAAATTCTTTGTATGCCTTAGAATTTTCAAGTTTTTCTACATATGGTCCTATTTTCATTTTCTTTTATGAGTTTAATTAGTTATATGGGTTTATAAGTTTTTATGTTACATAACATTGTTGCATAGGCGAGAGTTAGCTTGACTAAAAAAATTATTTCTTCTTGGGTTTATTCCATCTGGCAGTTTCACATTTAGGACAGATTAAGGGTCTTTCTTCTCCTCGTTTCATCCAAGTAGGCCAACACTTTTCACATCTATATACTTCATGATTTCCGAATACCTTCTCTATAGCCATAAATTATAGAGCTAATTAAAGTATTTAAACATGAAATAAAAACAGAATTTCATAATTAGATCCAATAGTATGATGGTAATATACGACATTCGCATTGTTGAGATTCGGGTTCAACTCTTAGCAGGTCCATAATTTTCTTTTCTTGCTTGCAATTCAAAATTTGAAATTTTTTCTAATTCTTTCATTAATTCTGAATAATTTTCATCTCGTTTCTTTCTGTATTTTTTTGCTCTATCTAAAAAGTCTTTTCGAACTATTTCTCTTTGCAAAATCAATCTTTTATGGCGGTTTCCTTCAGGCAGTTTTGATATTAAGTAAGAAGCTAAAATGGGAAAAGTTATAGAATATTCACCCCAAACAACTACCTTATTTTCAGATTTTGCACTTTTATATTTTCCCCATGTAACTGCCTCTGAAAATGTGCTCCCAGATAAAGAACCTGTTCTCTCATCTGCTACTGACAATATAATCCCCCCTTCGCTACCTTTGAATGGAATGTTGAATATTTCTGATGCTGTTGGTCCTGTTGTTTGCAAGAAGTTTCTTGGGCCTCCTTCACCAACAAAAATATTAAATTGTGGCTGAAAGTATGTAGAAAATGCGGCAGCTTCAATAATATCCAAAGAAGGGCTTGTGTCTGATGTCGTGCCTTCTGCAAATAAAGATGCTAAGTCCATGCCTAAAGAATGATTTGCTCCAGAGTCTAGAAAAATAGGCACGCCATAACTAGCAGCACTCAATAACAAAGAATCTTTTTTGTTTTTTACTAAACCAGAAGTATCATTTAATAACTCCTTTCCGAAATTGTAAAGAAAAGTTGCAGTAGAAAATGGCGGTTTTAAATAACTAAAAACTCTTTGGGCGAAAATTCTATTTAGCATATCTTGAGCAATTAATGTTTCTCTATTCCTAATATTTGTATCATAAATTCTTGTTGTCCCATCTCTTCTAAGAGAATCGTCATCTACTTTTGCATTCCCTTGACGAACAGGTAAAGCAAAAACGTAATGTAAGTCATGAAAAATATTTGCACCAGTTGAGACAATGCAGTCAATGTAGCCTTTTTCTACGAGTTGAGAGACAATTCCTGTAAGGCCTGCAGGAGCAGCAGCTCCAGAAAGTGCAAGCCAAACAAAATCGTTGTTTCTTTCTGCTTCAACTAAAAGTTTGGCGGCTTTCGCAAGAGTCCTTGCCTGATAACTAGATTTTGCGTAAACATCCTCAACTAAATTTTCTATGGATTGATTTTGCTCAACTTTGAGAGGGAAAATTGAAGGACAATTTCTCATGTATTGGCTATGAGAAAAAGGGTCGTCTTGGGATTTTTTTTGCATTTTGTTTTTTAAAGAATAAAATATATAAATTTTGTGGTGATTTTTATTTTATTTTTTCAAGTTTTTTTCTCTATCCTATTTTTCACATCCTCAACAAAATCCCCAATTTTAACACCGAACTTTGGCTTTTTACCGCGCTCTCTGACAGCCAAAGTTTTAGATTTTTCTTCTTTGTCGCCTATGACAATTATGTAAGGTATTCTCGTTATCTCTGCTTCCCTTACCTTTTCGCTTAGTATCGTAGAAGTCAAATCTAAATCAACTCTTAAATTAGGAATTTTTTCTTTCAAATCTTTAACTAATTTTTCGCAAGATTTTGTATTTCTATCTGTAAAATTAATCACTCTAACTTGAATTGGAGAAAGCCAGAGCGGAAGAACGCCATTTAAATGTTCTAATAAAACTCCGATGAATCTTTCTATTGAGCCAAGAATTGCCCTGTGTATTACAAAAGGAATTTTTTCTTTGTTGTCTTTTTCTTTGTAAGCAATTTCAAATCTTTTTGGCATCTGCATATCAAGTTGTATTGTAGCACACTGCCATGCTCTTCCGAGTGAATCTTTAATGTGCAAATCAATCTTAGGGCCGTAAAATGCTCCGCCACCCCTATTGACTTTATATTTCACTTTTGATTCTTTTAATACTTTTTCTAAAATTTCCTCTGAGTCCTGCCAATCTTTTTTTTCTCCCATGAATTTATCTGGGCGAGTTGCAAATTCAAGGAAGTAATCAAAATTGAATGTGTTTTTATAAATTATTTTTATCATTTCTAGCATAATTTCTATTTCTGATTTTATTTGCTCTTTTGTGCAAAATATGTGCGCATCATCTTGGGTAAATTGAACCAATCTAAACAAGCCCGCTAAAACTCCTGAAAGTTCTTTTCTATGGTCAATACCAAATTCGGCTAATCTCAATGGCAAGTCTTTGTAGCTTCTTGTCTTTGTTTTATAAACCAGCATTGCTCCAGGGCAATTCATTGGTTTTACTCCAAAACCCCTGTTTTCATAATCTGCTATAAACATATTATCTCTGTAATGCTCCCAATGTCCTGAAACCTTAAACAGTTTATTATCAAGTATTTGAGGAGTTATAATCTCTTGATATCCAAATTTATACAGAAGCTCACGAAGAAAATTTTTTAGCTCATTGAAAATTATCATACCATTGTTATGCCAGAAAACCGAGCCAGGAGCAACCTCGTTAAAACTAAACAAATCCAATTTTTGTCCTAAAATTCTATGATCATTGTCTTTTAGCTTTGAAGTATCAAGCTTTGTTCTAGAAATTTCTCTCAAGAGCTGTTTTGTGTCATATTTTTCTTCTTTTTCTTCTGCTTTGAATTCTTTGCTTAACTCTGATAAAGGATGGCCTTTGCATTTTAATTCGAAAGTTTTGTAATAGCCAAACGGCGCCCTTGTTACTTCGAAGCCATCTTCCCTTAATGTAGACTCAGCTTCAACAAGATATTCTCTGGCTGTGACATGGTCCGCTAATTTAGAAGATAAATGGGCGTAAGGGTAGAGAACAATTTTTTTTGTTTTTACTTCTTTCGCAGTTTTTATTACAGCCTCAACCATTTCTTTGACTGTTTGGTCATTATCGCCTTTTTCAACAGCTGTTAAAACAACCAAAGGTTCTTTGATTTCCCTTTCTCCATTTTCCTTGAGCTCCTCGGCGTTTTTTATTGCCTTTTTTAAAGGCTTGAATTTTATATAATCACAATGCAAAGTTAGGATTTTCATATTTGAGATAAAGAAAATATGTATTTAAAAGTGTTGATTGAAATTTTGAGCTATAAAAAAAGAACAGCAGAAAACTTTAAAAAGCGAGCTTATTTGAGATATTGATAATGGAATGTGTGGGGGCAAATATTATGTTTATCTGTCATGTTCATTTTTTCATGTAGAAGATTATCTTAACTCCACTAGTTCTGTTCGTAATTAAATGAGAAAAGTTAGAAGGAGAAGTAAAAATGGCAAAAATAAGTCCAGTATCAATCAAATATATGATTTACGCTTCGCTTAAGGCAGCAGGGCCTTTAGAGAAGCCGGATGTGATAGGTGCTATTTTTGGGCAAACAGAAGGCTTATTAGGAAGCGATATGGAAATGAGAGAATTGCAAAAAGAAGGTAAAATTGGCAGAATAGAAGTAGAGTTGGATGTTGTGGATGGTAAAAGTGTAGGAGAGATAAAAGTACCGACAGCAATGGATAAGTCTGCAACTACTCTAATTGCAGCTGCTTTAGAGACAATTGATAGAGTTGGTCCTACAGAAGCCGAGATTCAAATAACAAAAGTAGAAGACGTCAGAGGTAGCAAGAGAGAATACATAATCCAAAGAGCTAAGAAATTAATGGGAAACATTGAAGAAGGCTCTTTTAGGGAGATGTCAGAAAGTTTGAAAGAAGAGGCAAGAGTAGAGAAAATACAAGAATACGGAGAAAACAGATTGCCGGCCGGCGACTTGTCAGAGAGTGAAATAATTGTTGTTGAAGACAGGGCAGATGTTGTAAACTTAATCAGTATTAGATTAAAAAATGTAATTGGAATAGACAGAACAAAATTGCCAC
>CAYTKV010000023.1:0-4371 GCA_964438545.1 Candidatus Woesearchaeota archaeon
TTTGCGCTAATTTACACATAAAAAGAATAACAATTACGCAAAAATTGAATTTAACTACTTATACAGATAGATATTTATACTTTAATGGTTTATTTATCTGTATGGAAGAACTAGAGCTATTAGAAACAGAGATGTCTGCGAGGGGATTTAGCCCTAAAACAAAGAAAAGCTACATAAGAATATTTGAAGACTTTAAGAAATTTTTTGGAGGAAAAAAAACTATTAAAGATTGTAATGAAATTGACATTAAAATTTATCTTGCTTATTTAAACAAAAAGGGTTACACAAATATAACATTAAATGTTGTAATAAGTGCTTTAAAATTTGCCAAAATTTCATTAGGGGAAAGGATTTTTATAAAAAGGCCAAAGAGAGAAAAACATCTTCCAACTGTTTTTTCAAAGGAAGAGGTTAAAAAGTTAATAGAAAGCATTAATAATATAAAGCACAAGTTAATTTTAAAGACTATTTATGGGTTAGGCCTTAGGGTTTCTGAACTTCAGAATTTGAAACGAGAATCTATTGATTTCGAAAGAAAGATGGTTCATATTAAACATTCAAAAGGAGCAAAAGACAGATATGTAAGACTTCCGGATAGTTTAGCTAGTGATTTGAGGAGTTATATGCAATTAAATCAAGATAAATATATTTTTTCAGGGCGCAATGAAAAGATAACTATTAAAACAATACAGAAAATATTTGAAAATGCTCTAAAAAAATCAGAAATAAAAAAGAAAGCAAGTTGTCATACATTAAGGCACAGTTTTGCAACCCATTTATTAGAAGAGGGTGTTGATATTAGAATTATACAGAAATTATTAGGCCATACTAAAATTGAAAGTACTCAAATCTATACTCATGTATCTAATTTCCAACTACAAAATATAAAAAGTCCTTTAGATAGTTTGTAAAAATGCCAGTGCAAGATTTCATCCCGATTGAAGACGCGAAGCTCGTAGTTGAAAAAGAAGAAAAGCCAAAGCCAAGCATGGCCGAGCTTATTACGATAGAAAGTCCTGGAAAGCCTGTTCCAGCCAGTTTTTTGGACGAAAGAGAAGAGCCAAAAAAGAAAAGAGCTAAAAGAAAAACTAGAGAAAGGGGAGAGGCAGAAAAAATTGAATCTCCAAAAAGAGATTCTATTTTAATCATAACAGAAAAACCACAGTCTGCACAAAAAATAGCATTTGCATTGGGCAGGACAGTAAAACATTTTGACAAAGGCGTTTCATATTATGAAGTCGAAAGAGACAGAAAAAGAATAATAGTTGCTTCTGCTGTCGGACATCTTTTTGTTTTGTCCAACGCTCCTGGACAAAGAGGATGGCCTGTATTTGATTTGGAATGGCGTCCTGCATATGAAAAAGAATCTTCAGCATTTACAAAAAAATATTATGACTTGCTGATAAAACTTTCAAGGCGCGCTGAAGATATATTTATTGGCACAGATTACGACATTGAAGGCGAAGTCATAGGTTGGAATGTTCTAAGATTTATATGCAAGGCTAACAATGCAAAAAGAATGAAATACTCGACACTAACAAAAAATGAATTAGAACAATCATTTTCTAACCCCCTGCCAGAGCTTGATTGGGGACAAGCCTATGCTGGAGAAACAAGGCATATCATAGACTGGCTCTATGGAATTAATCTATCGAGGGCATTAATGTCCTCCTTAAAAGCAATTGGTTCATTCAAAATATTATCAATTGGAAGAGTTCAGGGGCCGGCACTAAAGATTATCGTAGATAAAGAAAAAGAAATTGCTAATTTTAAACCACAACCCTATTGGCAAGTTCTTGCAATAATTAATGGTTTTGAATTTAAGCATCCGAAAGATATATTTGACAAGGAAGAATTAAAAAAATTTGAAGGAATAAAAGAAGGCATAGCAGAAACAAAGGAAGCAAAGGAAAACATAACCCCGCCATATCCGTTTGACTTGACAACATTACAGAGAGAGGCATTTAGAGTCTATGGCATTAATCCATCACAAACCCTTGCTATCGCACAAAGACTCTACCTTGAAGGCTTAATCTCTTATCCTAGAACCTCTTCTCAAAAAATTCCTTTTTCTATTGAACCAAAAAAGATTTTAAAAAGTTTGGAAAAATATTATCCGGAAGCAAAAGAAGCCTCTCGTTCAAGACCAGCTGAAGGGAAAAAATCAGATCCTGCCCATCCTTCAATTTTCCCAACTGGCGAATATTCAAGATTAGAAAGCAATGACAAAAAAATTTATGATTTAGTTGCAAGAAGATTTATTTCTGTATTTTCTAATGACGCAATCATAAACACAAAAAAAGTAACAGTTGTTGCAACTAAAGATCCGAACATAACATTCACGGCTTCGGGATTAAAAATGATAGAGAAAGGCTGGACAAAGGTCTATCCCGCTATTATAGAAGAAAAAGAAGTTCCGACATTAAATGGAAAAGTAAAAATAGACGAAATAAAAACATTAGAAAAGGAAACACAGCCGCCAAAACGCTATACTCCTGCTTCTTTAATCACAACTCTAGAAAAAAAGAATTTAGGAACAAAAACAACAAGATCAATTATTGTTGATACTTTATTTGAAAGAGGTTATTTAGATGGAAAGAGCATCAAAGCCACTCCATTAGGAATGAAGCTAATTGAATCTTTAGAAAAACATTCACCAATTATAATAGACGAAAATCTAACTCGGCAATTGGAGGAAGAAATGGAAAAGATACAAAAAAGCAAAAAGAATCTGAAGGAAAAGGAGCAAGAAGTCATAGAAAAAGCAAAGAGGCTTATAACAGATATTTCAAAAGAGTTTAAATCAAGGGAAAGAGAAATAGGGCAAGACATACTAAAGGGCATTGAAGGTTTGAGAAACATTCAATATCAAAATAATACTTTGATGCCTTGTCCGACATGTAAAAAAGGAAATCTTAGATTAATTTATTCTAAAAAAAATAGTAGATATTTTGTCGCATGCTCTAATTACCCTGAATGCACGCAAACATATTCTCTTCCACCAAATGCATTAATAAAAAAGTCTGAAAAAGACTGCGAGGCTTGCAAATTCCCAAAATTGCTTTCAATCAAAAAAGGCAGACGCCCCTGGGAATTTTGTTTCAATCCTAATTGTGAAATAAACAAAAAAAGAAGAGAAGAATTTGAGGCAAGGAGAGGAAGTCGAGAAATTTAAATCTCCTAATTTTTGGGGGGGACGGCGCGCATTTTAGAAAATTTTATATAGTCAAGAATTATCAGATATTTATGGAACAGCAGAGTATAGATAACAGGTTAGATAGGATTGAGAAAACCTTGAGATACATACAAGAAAACATGATAGATGTGGACGTTATCATAACAGAAGAAGAAAGAAGAATGCTTGATGAAAGTGTAGAAAATGAAAAATCTGGAAATTTAGTTTCTTTAGAGGAAATTAAAAATGTTCGAAATAAAGCTAGATAAACAGCCCGAACATTTTCTTTCTAAGTGTGAAGATAAACTTTTTGAAAGGATTAGTGAAAAGTTGGAGATATTAAAAACGAATCCTGTTCCTCATGACGCGAAAAGAGTTTTGGGATATGAATTGCCGACATTTAGAATAAGAATCGGAAAGCATCGCGCACTTTATCGTGTGAATTACGAAGAAAAAAGAATTATTGTTGTGAAGATTGATAAGCGAGATAAAGTTTATGATTGATCTCTATACCAATAAACAACAGTTCCTTCGCTATCAACATGTTGTCTACAAAATTCTTCAAGTTTAGAGAAATTTCTCTCCCTAATAAGTTTTAAACCTTCGTCAGAAAATAATGGTTTTCTCAAACCATCAGAATAAACTAAAACAACATCACCATCTTCTAATTTAAATTCTCCTTGCCTTATGTATTCTTCCGCTTCTTTTTCTCCTGTTAAAACACCAAAAGAATATTTTTGTTTTGGTTTATTCCTAAAAAATCTTCTCATTAAAAGTCTACCTTCCGGATGTAGCCACCATTGATGATTTTCACCAACACTTGCAATGAATCCTTTAATAAAATCTGCCTGCTTTACTAAATCCCATCTTCCTTTATCTGTTGTCCAATATTCATCAGGAGTTTGAAGTTTAATTTGTCCATCTTTGCCTATAACTCCAATACCACAACAAGCAATAAATTGATAATGAAGATTATCTCTTTCTATTTTAGCTAAAGAAGCAGTGCAACCCGCTAAGTCTTCTTTTAGCCAGTTTGGGTCTGGGACTTTTTCTTTATTCAAATTGGCAATTTTTTTATTGGTTTTATAGAGGTCTTCACTTTCAACAGCAATATCAGCCGCTTTTTTTGCTAAACTTGGCTTCGGATAATGCTTAGCCATAGCTTTTTTTCCTTCTTTTGTATTCAAATTAGGATA
>CAYTKV010000023.1:4381-11906 GCA_964438545.1 Candidatus Woesearchaeota archaeon
ACTCACGCCATCAGCTACTGCTAAATAAATTTTCTTTTCTTTTTTTTTTTATTTTAAAGAATCTTCTGGGACATTTCCCCATCTTCTTTTACTTTCAGACAATAAACTAAATCCATTTATCATAAAAATTAAATGAAAGATGAGTTTATCTAATTTTCGGTTAGCGCGCCGTCTGGGTGGGGGATTGGCAAATAAGAGATTTAAATTTCAGACGAAGAAAATAACTAAGTCATCCCAAGATCAGGCTCTGGCAATTTAGTTTGTTCCCTAAATTTTTGCTCTAAATCTGCTTGTGCAGTTTTTATCACTCCGACATAATTTTCTCTATTTTTCATATGAAAAAGTCTGTGTCTGCTTAAATAAACAAATGTTCCAGTAGTAGAGTAGTCATATGGGTCAGACACCTTATTTAAAGAAACATATAACTTTTTTCCATTCTTCAAATAAACTCTAATGTACTCTTCATTATCTTTCCGCCAACTTAATATTAATTCCCTTCTAGACTTTCTCTCAATCACTCTAAGAAGAGCTGAATATTTATTTCCAACAATCTGCTCTGCGCTTAACTCTAAAATTTTTTCAACACCCTGTGAAACTCTAGCAACATTACATTCATTATCTATATATAACACTCCAAATTTTCCTCCTAATTTCCCGGTTTTCTCAAGAGAGTCAATAATTAATAAATAATAAGATGAAATTCTATGACACAATGCTCTTTTTAATTCGTTTCTTTCATCAAAAATCCTATTTAATTCCTCTCTATTTTGTTTATATCTCCTAGCCATCTCGTTGACGATTTTGCTACGATAATCAAATAAGTCAGAGGGTTTTTCCCCTTTTCCTACTCTAGTTAAGCCTAACTCTACTACTGCTCTTTCTTTCTCTGCTTCTAACTCTACATATCTTGCTTTACTCTCTTCAAGTTCGACATTTAATTCATTAACTCTCGCTGAAAGCCCGTCTTTTTCTCTTGACAAACTATTTATCCTTTCTTCTGTTTCCTGATAATATTTCGTGTGTTGCTCTGCTAACTCGCCATATTTTTCTCCCTCCTCTATGAACCTCGCTTCGAGTCTTTTGTTCTTATGTGCAAGCTCATCGTTTCTCTTTTGTAACACTTCTGTTTTATCAGACAATTCTTTGTAAACTGCTGTTCTTTTTATCCAATTTCTAAAAAAATTACGAAATTTCATTATTTAAAATAGTAAACAAAATTAATAAGCATTTGTTTAGTTTTGTATATTTGATTTAGAGAAATTTTGTCTGGCCTTTAAAGAAAATCAGATAGATTCAGCCTCTAGAAGCGATTTTTGATGTAATATTTTGCTCGCATTTAAAATTTCAATTCCTAATAACTTGCCATTTTTATCAAAATCAACAATAATATTATCATTTAACTCTATTGTTTTTTCAGCTTCTCCTTTGGCTATGGAATCTTCTAAATAAATATATGCCGCATCTGCTTCTTTATCATATTCAAATTTCATAAAAACATAACACTGATAACCTTTATATAACCTTCTTCTTCAACGTATACTATCTTTGTATCTACTTACCTTTACGAAGTAAAACTCCTTGAATTTTAAGATGTTAGTTTTCAAGAATAGCCAGATATGTTTAATTTACCTTCGATATAATTATATGACTCAATTAATAATATTCCTCTGCAATTGAGATGATTAAGCAATTTTTAAAGTTGTAATTGAAAGATATCGTCGTAGCTTCAAAAAGCTAAGCTATTACCAATCTTTAATTTTCTATTTTTTATCTCTCCAATTGCGATTTTTCTACCCTCAAATGATTTTTTTGTGTAGGAAGGATGTTTTAGTACATATTCTATTTCCCTCTTCTATCCCAAGACCTTAAGCTTGGCCTGACTTTCATGTCATGGCTCTTACTTCTTAATCCTCTTGATTTTTTAGCCGCAGAAGTTAAACCTCTTTCAGCTCTTTTTCTGTTTTTATTACTAGAAATCCATTTTAATGTTCTATCATTTATTATCTCTGGTCTTGAAGGATCAACCATTATAACTTCGAAAAAATAATGTTTACCGTCTTTTCCTATATGATATGAATTCAAAACTTCTAAATTTCTATATTTTCTTGCTGCTCTAATTTCGGCAATCCATTGATAACTCATCTTTAATGTTTTTCTTATTGTTTGTTTTCTAGATTTTCTTCCCTTGACTCCTGCTCTTTTTCTTTTTCTTCCTCCCCTTTTCACTCTGACTCGCAAAATAACAAAGCCTTTTTTTGCTTTGTATCCTAATGCCCTTGCCCTATCTAATCTCAATGGCTTATCAACTCTTTCAACAGCATCAGATGCACGCCATTGAATCATTCGGTCATGTAAAATTTCTTCATTCGGGTTTTTCCATGCTTCTCTTAAATAATGATACATTCCCTGTGCCATCCTAAACTTTAATAAAATTAGTTTTTAAACCTTGCTTAAAACTACATTCAAATTAGAACAATATACTAAGTATAAACTATTAACAAAAATATAATAATTCACAATAATAAATAAAAATTGTAGTAACAAATAAAGAAATTGTTTTTCAATCTTATCAAAAAATCTACAAAATCTCACCCTCTAGCAAAATAGGCATGATTTTTTCCAAATATTTTCTGTCAATTACATCAAACGCATTAAATTCTGCGGAATCAACGTCAAAAACAGCTATCGTTCTTTTTTGTTTATCTAAAAGCGGAACAGAAATTTCTGCATTTGAGCGTTCATCGCAAGGGATATGGCCTGGAAATTCATGAACATTTGGTACTATTACTGTTTCTTTTTTCTTTGCGCATCTGCCACAAACACCACTATAAGCTATATTGGGACAAGCCGAAGAACCTTGGTATGGACCTACTACTAATTCTTTTTCCTCTGCAAAATAAAATCCGCACCAAAAGTAGTGAGGCATCGTGTTTTTTAAAACAGCAACAACAGTAGCCATGCGAGGAACAATTAAACCTTTTTCAAGACTAATCTATCTTCTTTTTATTTCTCTAACTGCTTTTTTATAAAGTTCTTCTTTTCTCTTTTTGCTTAAAGGCGTACTTGCCGCAGAGCTACTTTTATTTTTCATCACAAGAGTAGGATAAAATTACTTTAAATAATTTTCTAATTATAACTGCTAAGAACTTAGAAAGATTATTAATAAGATAAAGCAGAATTTCGTTTAAATAAAATATTTGTTGAAAGTTAGCAATCGATTAAAGAGCGTTTCTAGGGAGTCTAATAAACACGAACCAATAGATTTATAAAATCTAGCATATTGCGAACTTTATGGCTAAAGAAATGTTCAGAGCGCAAAGAGCAGAGATGCTTGATTCTATTGAGAAAAGGCTTCTAACTACAATGGAAGGCAGAAAGTATCCAGAAGAAATTGCCAGAACATTTAATTATATTCTCCATGATGAATTTGACAGAGAAAGAAAAGTTGAAGGTGGCGGAAGCTATTCTCTAAAGCCCACTTTTGTTGGGCAGTATTTTGTAGATCCTGAGAATCCAACACAAACAAGAGTATATTCTGGTCATGGAACAGAAGCTTGTTCTCCAATACCAATAGAACGCGGTGTTATAGGAAGAGCAATAAGAACAGGAAAAGATCAATATGTACCAGATGTTACCAAAGATGAAGAGCATGTTGCATGTGACAATGAGATGCGAGGAACAGAAGTCGTATTACTCACTTGGTCTGAACCTTATACTTCTGGCAGATTAGAGGGTTGTAAAGTTCCTCTAGCTGTTTTAGACATTGACCTGAATGTGGTAGATGCTTTTTTAGAAGCGGATATCAACAGACTAAGAAGAATATGGTTGCCTTATGGAAAAAGGATATTTCCGGGCGAGCCCAGTTTTACGCTACCAGAAGACAGTAAAGTCTATAGTTCCTGCTAGGAAAACAAAAAGAGAAGCTTGGCGAACCAGTAAGGTCTATTCCAGTTCTTTGTAACATTAATTGGTCTTTTTTAATCAAAAAAAATTAAATCAAATCTTGTTCAAGTATCCTTAAAATTTCTGGGGCAACATAAATTTTATTCCTTTTATGTTTTGTGTATAATTTAATTATCTCGCATTTCATAAGATAATTTAAACCTCTTTTTGTTTTGGGATAATTTTCCTTTAATTCTGTTTGTAAAAGAGTTATAAAATAATAAGGTCTTTCAAAAAACTTATCTAAAAGTTCAAAGGATATTGAAGTAGCATTAACATCGGTTAATTTCTGTTTATAATCATTATACAAATTTATTAATTCTTTAACTTTTTTAGAAGTATTAATTGCAACTTCAGTAATACCATCTAAATAAAATTTTATCCATTTGTTATAATTACCTGTTTCTCTAATTTCCATTAAAAGATTGTAATAAACTTCTTTGTATTTTTTTAGATATGGACTTAAATATAATATCGGTTCTTCTAAAATTTTGGATTGAATCAAATAAAGAGTAATAAGCGTTCTTCCCACTCTTCCATTTCCATCTTCGTAGGGATGAATTGTTTCAAAGAGATAATGTATTAATGCGGATTTTATTAATCTCATATGCCCATCATTATTATTTATATAATCAAATAAATAATCCATTAATTTTTCTATTAGTTCAGAAAGTCTAGAGAATCCATTAAAACAAAGCAAAATAAAAAAATCAGAGATTTTGTTTAAGAAAGTTACAAAAAAATAAGAAAAATGAAATATGTAATAGCATGTCCTAAATGTAATAGCACCGATGTTCAAACAGATTTTTCTAATCCAGCAATGATTCAATCAGGGATGTTTGTTAATTCAAGAGTTTGCAATAATTGTGGTTATAAAAGTGATTTTTTTCCAGAAGTTGAAGAAACCCATATGCATATAATAAAAAAGGTAAAAACATTAGGAAAAAGAGAGTTGGTAAATCCAAAGTATTATTCAAATGTCAACTGGTTGTTTAGGATTATAGGGCCATTGGGATTCATAATCTCATTAATTTTCATATTTTCAACAAAATATCTCCTCTTCGTTATTAGCTTAATTTATCTTCTACCTCTCTCATTTGCAATTCTCATTTTATCATATAAAAATACTTGGATAAAAAAATACAAAATAATTAATGTAGTCATGGCAATTATACTCGTTTATTCTTTTACCATCGCACCATTTCTTGTGTATTATTTTATCTTTCGTTAGTTACTTCATAAAATTCTTAATATGAACAAGACACCAATAACAAAAGATAAAGCCAGAGCATAAAACCCAAACCATCTTTGATTTTTTCTTAAAATTAACAGAAATTTCTTTTCGGCGCTTTCTGCATCTAAAAGTTTACAATGAAGATGTTTTATAAACTCTTGTTTAATTATATTATAATGAAAAAAATTAGTGGTGTAACTCTGGTATTTGTAATAATAGTTTTAGTTTTGTTTTTATTTGCGTCTTATATTTCACAACAATATAATGAGCTTATAGAAAAACTCATTTCCCAGACAGAACTTAGCCTGTTTTTTTATTTTTTTGCAATCATTTTGGAGAGCGTTTTTGCGCCAATTACTATGATTCCACTAATCCCCTTGGCGTCTGCAATATGGGGGTGGTTTATTGCTGGGTTTATAACATTATTAGGTTGGACAACGGGTTCAACTATTGCTTTTTTACTGGCAAGAACATATGGAGCACCTTATCTTGAAAAAAAAGATTTATTTGAAAAGATTAGAAGGACAGAAGAAATTACTCCAACAAAAAACATTTTCTTAGGAATTATTTTACTAAGAATAACTGTTCCAATTGACCTGCTGAACTATGCTTTGGGCTTATTTACCAAAATCTCTTGGAAGCAATTTGCAATAGCAAGCTCTATAGGATACATTCCGATGTCTTTCATCCTTGCTTACCTAGGAACTTTTCCTCTGAAACTACAAATAGCTCTTGCTGCTATAGGCTCGATATTTGTTTTTATTATTTTATTTACCTTTTATAAAAATAAAGATTTTAGAGAACACGTCAAGGAAAGTTGGGAGAAGGAGTTTAGGAAAAGATAATTTTTAGGAAATTTTATTTTAGAACAAAATAACAACTTTTAAAACTACTCAAATCTCTCATAGTTTAGTGCCCAGATGGCGGAGTGGTTAACGCGGTGGATTGCTAATCCACGCCCTTCGGGGCTCGCAGGTTCGAATCCTGCTCTGGGCGTTTTTAATTTTAACAAAAATTAACGGCGCTCATGACTGGGATGCTCATGTTCCATTTCTTTTCTTTTCTTCAAATCTTTTATGTGATTTGCTTTGTTTTTCAAAAATTTATTTTTGTCAAATTTATATCTTGCGATTACATTAGCAACATGATGCCCGCCGATGAAATGCGGCATGAACACATATGTTGCTCCTTCGTTATATAACCTAAATGTATCATCTACCTGATGCGAAACAGCGATAATAATTGCTTTTTTGTTATACTCGCGGATCTTTTCAATTAATAATATATTAATTTCTGTATTGGGAATAGTTGAGATAATCATTTTTGTTGAAGACAATTTCAGTTCATTTAATAATTCTATATCAGATGCGTCACCATAAACACAATCAAAACCCTCTTTAGTCAATCTCTCAATTGTTTCTGGATTGTAATCAACAATAAGAAATTTCTTTTTTTCTTTTTTTAGCGATTCTAATATATCATAACCAATTCTGTTGTATCCAAAAAGAATTATTTCATAATTTTCTTTCTTATATCTCTTCTCCTCATCTTTTGTTTCTCCTCTTTCAAATATATTAAGATATTTTGAAAACAAGTTATACAACCTATCTCCGTAAATTATCATGTAAGAAGAGCCGGCTATTGTTATTAAACCTATAAATGTAACCAAAGATAAAATTTCATTCGTTAAATGTCCTAATTTAACTCCCAATGCAATTAAAATTATAGAAAATTCGCTTATTTGCGCTACTGTTAATCCTGCCAAGAAACTTGTTCTTTTTTTGTATCCGAGAAAGCCCATTAACGCTAAAACAACAAGGGGGTTTCCTATTAGTATAAATAATGAAAATACGATTAAAGAAGTTGTATACTGGCTCATATTAGAGAAAGTTATTTGAGAGCCTAAAAAAACAAAAAATAAAATAAGAAAAAAATCGCGAATTGGTTTCATTTTTGAGCTTATCTCATGTCTATAAGGCGATATGGCCAGTGTTATGCCTGCTAAAAATGCACCAACCTCAATTGAAAAATTCAGATAATAAAAAATTGAAGATATTATGAAAGCCCAGCCAAGCGAAAATAACAACAAAAATTCTTGCGATTTTGCAATAGCCTTAGTAAGTTTTGGCAAAACATAAATGCCTAGCAAAAATAAACCAAATAATAAAACAGTGCTTTTCAGTAACGTTCCAACAATCAGCGAAAAAATATTTTTGCCGAATGAAAGCGAAGGCAAAATCATTAATATAAGCACGGCAATTAAGTCTTGGACAATTAAAAAACCAATAGAAATCTTTCCATGCAAAGTATCTAATTCATTTTTGTCTGACAGAAGTTTCATTATGATAA
>CAYTKV010000024.1:0-8494 GCA_964438545.1 Candidatus Woesearchaeota archaeon
CTTCAAACCTCTCATACGGAAATGCTTGAAATGGGTGTAGAGGAGCGTGGACTTGATTTGTAACAAAATCCATTACCTCATTAAGTCTATGGACTAATCTTGATGGAGTTGCGCAGTAAACTAATTTGCTCATGGAAAGACTTTATTTCTACTGTATATATTTATTATTATAAGCTATTTAATTAATGGCATCTGTTGTTTTCATGTTTTCAAAAATATCTTGCTTATTAGTCAAATAGCAAAGATTAATGATGTTCGATGTTTATACTTTTGGAAAGACAAATAACAGAAAACATAAATAGCTTTAAAAGTGTTTTTTATTTATCTAATCTAATGCGCGGATAGCATAGTGGCATTGCAATCGGCTGCAGCCCGATTTACCTGGGTTCGATTCCCAGTCCGCGCTTTTTTCTAATACATTTTTAAACTTTGTTTTATTCTTTATTATCATGGTAAATATAATTGCATTTATTACAATGCCAGTAGTAGGAGCTTTAATAGGATATTTCACAAATTGGACTGCTATAAAATTATTGTTTTTGCCGAGAAAAAAGGTTTTTGGCATTCAAGGTGTTGTGCCGAAGAGAAAAGCCGAGATTGCAGAGAAGATAGCTGAAGCATCATTGTATTTTCTTCCTGGCAAGATTGAGAAGTTAGCAAAAATGCCTTTCATAGGAAAGAAAATTACTGATTACATAAAAAAGGAAGTTGAAAAAAAAGCCAGAGCAATGGATAATGAAAAGTTACAAGAAATAATTGAGCGGACATCAAACAGAGAATTAAAGTTTATAATAATTTCAGGGGGAGTTTTAGGTTTTATTATTGGCTTAATACAAGCCCTGATCATCGAGTTGATTTGACTTTGTTATTTTTTCACCAAAGAAAGAATTTTGTCTAAATCTTTCTTTATTGCCGAAACTGCCTCGCTCACTTCTTTATTTACTGTTTTCCCAGAACCCTGAATCCTTAGTAAAACAGGCTTAGTTGGATGTTCTTTTCTCCAAGCAGCAAATTCAATTCCTTGTTTATTTAAGTAAACCCTTAATATTTCTGCGACTGTTAGATTATCTAATTTTACCTCTAATTCATTCTTTTCGTGCTTTAAAATTTCAATACTCATGAAACTTATTCTTTAATAACATTTATAAAACTTTCTTTTGTTCTTTTTGTAAGCTCCCGTAGCTCAGCCTGGATAGAGTGACTGCCTTCTAAGCAGTAGGTCGCAGGTTCAAATCCTGTCGGGAGCATTTCATGATTGAAAATCATGCTAAATCCATAGGATTTGCGGTTGCTGGAACTCCTAGAAAACCGCAGGAGGTTTGTAGAATCCTGTCGGGAGCATTTTTCTTTGATACCTTAAGATAGGATCTGTAGAAAGCTGTAATAGAAACCCTTAAAAAGAGTATTTTTCTTTATATGTGAGGAGGTGTGCTATGATGTGCAAAAGTTGGTGTGAACTGATAATAGCTATTGTAGTTATAGTTTTTGCATTGTGGGAAAACGTGTATGCATCATTTGGTAAGTGGATACTCATAATAGCTGGCATAGTATTGATAATTCACTCTTTTACTTGCAAGAAGTGTTTTCCACATATGGGACAACATATGGCTATGACGCCTGCCAAAAAGAAGAGGTAAACTTATTTTTGTTTTTTGTTTTTTGTTTTATTTTTGTAGTTTGGTGAATTGAGTTCTGTAGAAAGTAAAAACCAATAATTAATTTTAATCGCTTTTTCTAGGTTGTAAAACCCAGATTGATTATACTTAAATAATCATCTTTGTTTTTGTAGAAATGGTAAAAATATCAACAGGAAGCTACGATTTGAATAAATGGCTTTTTGGAGGTTATGAGTCTGATATTGTTACAGTTATTTACGGCGGAGCCGGCACTGGAAAGACAAACTTTTGTTTGTTGGCAGCTGTGTCTCAGGCAAAAAAAGGAAATAAAGTTATTTTTATTGATACAGAAGGAGGTTTTAGTGTTGAAAGAGTTAAGCAATTAGTAAGCAAAGAAGAGCAAGATAAGATTTTGAAGAATATTTTACTCTTAAAACCAACAAATTTTAATGAGCAAAAAAAATCTTTTGATGAGCTTTTAAAATATGTAAAAGACGACGTTGGCTTAATTGTTGTTGATGGCATGACAATTCTTTATAGACTTGATTTTGCCTCTGCAAGAGAAAAGAATGGAAGCGAAATACAAAAGATTAATTCTGAATTGGTAAAACAGATAAGAACATTATCGGAGATATCGAGAAAGAGGAATATTCCTGTTATTATCACGAATCAGGTTTACAGATGGCAAGAATCTGATAAAATGGTGGGAGGGGATATTTTAAAATATTGGGGTAAATGTTTGATAGAGTTAGTGAATGAAAATGGAAAGAGAACGGCTTTTTTAAGAAAGCATAGAAGTCTGCCAGAAAAAAGCCTTGGTTTTATTATTGATAACGAAGGCGTAAGGAAAAAGGGTTGGATTTGATTATCTTCCAACAACGCGTTGATACATGTTCTTATCTCTTATATAAATATCATCTAAGATTAGTCTTCCTTGTTCTTGCAAGCGAGTATATTCGCTTTGACTAATTGTTATGTTAATTGCATTATTTTGGCGATCAACTCGTGATTTCATTTTGTTGTAATCTACTTTTAAGTTAACTCTCTTAGTAGTTTTAACTTCTTCTAATTTATCCGTTTTTTGATTTGTAACTAAGTCGCAAAGGTTGCATGACAATCCAGAATTTTGTCTTAAATCTTCTGATTCTCTTGAAAGATCGACAACACAAGTTATGTCTTTGCTTGGGGTTTTATAGGCTTCCATAATAATTTTTTATATTCTCGGTTTAAGAATATATTTGTGATGGGGTTTTGTATTATATTTATGGTTGCGATGAAAAAAGAAATAATTAAATACCCATTTTGCAATAGAAATTTATGGACGATAGAGAAAAATTAGTAGATTACCGCTCCTTAGATGGAGAACATATAGTTATAACCACTGGCTGGGCCACTAGAACAGGCACATTGGATGGAACTCGTGGAAAAAGATTTACAAGATATTCAACAGAAGTTTATGTTAATGGTGTTTTATTAAAAAGATATGAAGGCGAGCTTTCAGAGAAAATTAGAGATAGAGAAGAAAGAGTTTGTAATGCAGAGGGATGGTCTTATAGAGAGGAAGGAGATTTATTTGAAGAGCAGATACCATATATGTTACCAATATTAGAAGAAGCTAAAAGGGAAAGAATAGATTCCGAAGAATTAATCTCTGCTCTTGACGCAAAAATCGCAGAATTAGCGGAAATGGAAGACGCGGTAAGAGACGACCCTGATAGATTTAAAGAATTCAGTTAAACCACAATTTTATTAATTTTTTATTTAAATTTGCTTTTAGTCTATAAATTAATAAAGCTAACATTTAAGAGCAAAATTATTTAATCCCTTTCGGTTTTTTGAAATATTTTTAATGAATGCACAAGTATTGATATAATCTTTACAATAACTAAATGTTTAAATTATTATTTTTTGTATGTAGTTGATGGTTTATAAAAGAGAAAGTGCAGGGTTTGAAATTCCGCATATTTACAATTTGAGAATATTTGAATTAATTGATAACTTTTCAAAGAGAGGCGTTGATATTGATAAACATTCTTCTTTGCTATTTATTCATGATTGTTTAACTTTTCATGAATGTTTAACCAATGACCCTTTTAAAAAATCTAGAATACATGAGTTTCCTTTAGAAACACCTCTTTCAGCAGAGTATCATTCACAAATTTCAGGCTACAAATTAATAAGTTTCCCTAAAACAAAAAGCATAGCAAAAAGCATATTAGAAATAGTTTTAGAGCGGGACATACGAAATGGTGTTTGTATATTAAATTGCTCTGTATCCTTTAAATGCCCATATCAAGAAAGCGGGAGAGAGCTTATGGAGAGGGCAGAATCAACAATTAGAGAATTTTATGGACAACGAACCAATAGACAGGAATCTGAGCCAGAAAAAGTTTCTGCATAGCGCAAATAGTTTAAGTGTTAATTTTTTATTTAAATTTGCTTTTCTTTAATTGTGTACATTAGCATGATATCTTTTGTATTATATTTATAGTTGTGAAAAAAAGTGAGCTGTCAAATAAGCTCAAGTTTAAAAATATAACTTTCTTTTGGATAACCATGACAAATAGTTTTTTAGAATTTATTAAACCAACAAAATTTAAAATTATTTTTGCTTTATTGGTAACAATTATTGAACTGGGACTTTCTGGCGGTTGCTTTATTATGGTAAAACTTGGCTCCAGTCCAAAAACTAATACCATCTGCAACAAACTTGCTTATTTGATATATGAGCCATTTAGATTATTTTTAGATAGAATTGGCGATTTTAATTGGATTTTAGGGCTTCCTGTAACTTTAATTCTATTTTTCATTATATTCTACATAATTGCAATAATTTTAGAATATCCATTTATCTACAAACGCATAAAAAATTAATGGCAAAATTATGAGTTCATATTCAAAAGCATTAAATCTACAACTTTTAGAAAAGGTTCTAGGAGTCAAAACTATTAAATATCTCTTTTTCTTTTTTGACATATGAAAGAAATGTTATATTCAGAATTTGTCGAGGTTTACGAAGAATTATCTAAAACGAGTAAGAGGTTAGAAAAGACTTCTATTTTGGCGAATTTTTTGAGGAAACTTAAAAAAGAAGGAAGAAGCGAATGGATATATTTGCTAGAGGGGAAAGTAGTAGCGGATTATGATTCAAGAGAGATAGGAATTTCCAGGCAGTTAACGATCAAGGCAATAAGCAAGGCTTTTGGAGTTAATAGCGAGGAAGTTGAAAAGCGATTTAGAAAAATCGGCGATTTAGGAGAGATTGCAGAAGAGTTCGCAATTAAAAAAAGACAGAGAACTTTGTTTGAAAAAAAACTAATTGTTGAGAAGGTATTTGAAAATTTGAGAAAAATAATGGAGATTGAAGGAAAAGGAGCTGTTGAAAGAAAAATTAGCTTGGTTTCTGAGCTTTTGGGAGCAGCTTCAGGAAAAGAAGCAAAATATATTGTTAGAGCTTTACTTAATGATTTAAGAATAGGTGTTGCAGATGGAATTATAAGAGACGCAATAGCGGAAGCTTTTTTTGAGGATAAAGAAGATAAAGAGGTAGTTTCTAAAATAGAGAACGCGTATTATTTAAGCGGAGATTTTGCAGTTGTATTTGAAAATGCCATAAAAGGCTTAAAAGAGTTAGATAAGGTTGTAATTTCTCCTGGAAAGCCAATTAATGTGATGTTGGCTGTCAAAGCAGATGATATAAAAGAAGCATTTAGAATTTGTGGTAAACCTGCAGCTATTGAATACAAATATGATGGATTCAGAATGGTAATAAGCAGTGACGGAAAAGAAATTAGATTGTTTACAAGGCGTTTAGAGGATGTCACAAAACAATTTCCAGATATTATTAATGTTGTAAAAAAAAGCATTAAAGGAGAGAGTTTTATTCTTGATTCAGAAGTTGTTGGATATAATCCCAAAACACGACGTTATAAACCTTTCGAGGCAATGAGTCAAAGGATAAAGAGGAAGTATGATATTGAAAAATTAGAGAAAGAATTGCCTGTTGAAGTTAATGTTTTTGATGTTTTGTATTACAATGGAAAGAGCTTGTTAAATGAGCCTTTTAAAGAAAGAAGAAAATTGTTAGAGAGAATAATAAAGCCTATGAAGTTTAAGATCAGGCCGGCTAAACAAATTATCACAGATAATGAAGAAAAAGCAATGAAGTTTTATAAAGAGGCATTGAAGCTTGGCGAAGAAGGCATAATGGTAAAAAACCTTGAAGTGGGTTATCAATTTGGGAGGAGGGTTGGCTTCATTGTTAAATTAAAACCAATCGTTAATGATTTTGATTTAGTTATCATTGGAGCAGAATATGGTACTGGAAAAAGAGCAGGTTGGCTTACTTCTTATATTTTAGGTTGCGAGTCGGGAGAAAAATTCTTAGAGGTAGGAAAAGTTTCTTCTGGCTTAAAAGAAAAAGAGGAGGAAGGCACAAGTTATGAGGAAATGACTAAATTGTTGAGACCTTTAATTTTTGAAACAAAAGGAAAAGAAGTTAAAGTCAAACCAAAAATTGTTGTTTCAGTGTCTTATCAAAATATTCAGAAAAGTCCTGGCTATAGCTCCGGATATGCATTGAGGTTTCCTCGCATAACTAGGTATAGGCCTGATAAAGGAGTTCATGAAGTTGTTATGCTTAAGGAGATTGAGAAAGAGGCTGAAAGAAAGAAGAGATAAAAAAAGAAAAATATGATTAATCATTTTATGGTATATAAGACAGATAAATTATAAATTTGTTGGATATTTTGTCTTTTATCTTAAGATTATGATTAAAACTTTTTCCTAATCCTCAATGCAATTGGATTATCTAGATCTGGATTGTGGTAACCGTGGAATCTTCCATTTATCCCTTCACCTATTGTGTCGAATGTGTCTCCTGGAAGATATTGTCTTACAACATCGTGAATTTTTTCAATCCTCGCTTTACCAGGATAGTCTTGAAATTTATAGAGAAGTAAAAGTTTTCCTATTCCGTTAACAGAACCGAGATAGTGAACCGATTCAGCAACTTCTTTTTTATGTTCTAGAACACTTGTGCCAAGACCTGGTAGTAAGACCAAAACAACATCTTCTTTGCTTCTAGGTAGGATAACTGCCGACAGTTTAGCAGTCGCAGGATTAGTAAACTCTACTGGTTTGACACCGGCGTAATCAAATCCAACTTTATTTAATATATCAGCAAAACTTGCATTTTTTCCTGGATCACACCTATCGTCTATTGGCATCTTTAGGAGTGATAAAAAAGGTATATAAAATTTTGTTACAACTCTTTTTTGATAACTTTTGTCTTTTGGTACTTTTATAGCAATTCGAAATCTGGAACTATTAATAAGTGTCTAAGCTTGTGTTTCATCCGAATAATACCTTTAACTTTAATCTTCTAGAATTTCAATATCAGAGCCAAAGAGCGGATTAGTTATTTTTCTCTTATCTTTTTCCTTGATTTTTGTATTTTTTTCAGGAGCAATTCTGGCTTGTTCAATGCTGATTTTATTTTTTCTCAAATTAATCCCTAAAACTTCTTCTATTTTTTGAATCAATATAAAGTTATTGGAAGGCAATCTTCTGTATTCAATCATTTCCAGTGAACTTTCAGGAATATTAATTAGTTTCGCAAATTGTTTTCTCGTTAAACCTTTATTTCTTCTTGCTCTGTTTATATGCCAATGAAAATTATCAATTAAATCCGAGATAATCTGCTTTTCCTCCCAGCTGGGAGCTTTTCTCATTTTTTCCATAATAGGCGTCTCTTCCTGTTTTTGAATTTTTTTTAAGCCAGGAGGCAATGAAGCATAAGTTTTTTGTATTTGGCCTATGTTTGGTTTTCTTAGGACTGGCAACCCCTCCCTTTTGGCATATGATTCATAAACTCTAACAATTTTGCCTTCCTCAATTGCTTCAACTATTCTGTCTTCATATTCCATAGGAAAATAAAAAATTAAAGGTTTTTATTGATTATTGTTGTGGAGTTTTAGATTGGCTATTCAATTTTTGTCTTCATTTAACAGCAATTCCCTTTGCATTTAGTATTTTTTTTACAGACATATCTATTCTTTCTTCACTTATTTCTCCTCTTAAAACAGCTCTTTCAACAACCTCTATCATATTTTTTATGTTATAGGGATTCTCGTTAAAGTTCAAAACCAAATCGTTTTCAGCCTTAAACAAATCAATGTACATTTGATCCAAATTATTATAAAAACTTTTTAGTCCTAACATATTTATTTCATCTGTCACAACTAATCCCCCAAACTCTTTTTTTAAATTACTTATTAGATTTTCTGAAACGACAGCCGGCTTTTCTTCAGAGTTAGCAGAGCCATTCGCGATTATGTGCGAAACCATTATTGCGGAAACACCATTTTTGATTGTCTCTTTAAATGGTAATAAGTCTTTTTCTCTTATTTCTGCATTGACTACAAAGACATGAGGATCTTTTATTACTAGTGTTTGGCCAGGATAATGTTTAGAAGTAGATAAAATGTCATTTTCTTTTAAGCCATTGATATAGGCATTTGCTTTTTTTGCTATCTCTTCTGGAGGGCCTAAAAAACTCCTGCAATTCCAAATTTCGTCTTCTAGGTCTATAACAGGCGCAAAATTAATGTTTATCCCAAGCTCCTTTAGCAATTTTCCTTCCTCAAAGCCGGCCTTATAGGCTTCTTCTTCGTTTGAAATTTCCTTAAACGACGGAAACTCTTGGAAGTTTTCAAACGGATTTATGCAGCCTTCCATATCAACCGTAATAAAGAAAGGAATAACAGAATTTTTTTGAATATTTTTGATTTCTCCTTGCAATTTATCTTTTGTTTCGCTCGCCCCAATATGAATGCCTCCTATATTCATCATCTTAAATTTTGCAATATTTTCTTCGT
>CAYTKV010000024.1:8504-11773 GCA_964438545.1 Candidatus Woesearchaeota archaeon
TTCGTAGCTATACACTACTATCATCTGAGCTATTTTTTGTTTCAAAGTCAAAGAATCTAAAACTAATGCATTAGTTTTTTTGTTGTATTGAATATTACTAACATCGCCCAAATCGTTCAGAGTCGAAGAAGAATATTTGTTGATATTTAAACTTGCCAAGATAAAAATTACAATTAACAGCACAATAGCCAAAATTTGTCCATTATCTATTTTTTGCATAATATCCCTCTTTTTTGCAAAAATTCAAGGCCTTTGAATTCAACAAATAATATTTTCCAGATTTTTCGCTTGTAAAGCATTTGAATTCTAGCGTTGCAAAAGAATATTCACATTTCAGTTGCTTTTGAATTTCAACACAGCAATTACTCAGCGGAATAAAATTTTTTCCTTCTTTGTTAATAAAATAACATTGCGGTTCTTCTCTGCCCAAGGAATAAATGGCATTTGTTGTTATCGTCTTTAGAGGAATAAGAAGATTGATTATTAAGATTAAGGCAACTAGAATTAAGATTATGTTGATTACTCTAAATTTATTTGCGCTTTTCATAATTTTCCAGAGAATTTTCTCTTTAATAAACTTTCTACTGCTTGAATATAAAGTTGAAAATAAGTTAAAATACAAAAATATTTTATATGAATATCATTTAAAGTTAGAAGCATGCTTTTTGTTGTGGAGATAATGATTTATAAAACCAATTCTACATAGACTTAATATGAGAAGAAGTCTAATCATTGTTGTTACGATTTTTTTATTGTTCTTAATGGCATTAATCTTATTTTTTTTAAATGTCAAAACAAACTTTCAAATTTGGGCAGAAGACTACAAAATAATTTCAATAGAGAATCTTCAGCCAGACTTATGTCCTGAAAACTATAACAAAGGATTAAAGGTTGTGGCTTTTGATGAAGAAACAAAAAATATTTTGGCTTACTCTTACGGGTGGGTAACGACCTCAAAAAGCGCAGAGAAGCTGAAGCCTAATGATGCTGAATGTTTGAGAGATGATGGCACAGAATTTGCTGAAGTTAGGATTTACTCCAGCGGCCATGCGCCCTCTGTATTTAAGCTTAAAATGCCAAATAATAAACTTTTTGCAGTAGGAGTTCCGCTGAAAAAAAGTTGCGAAGAAGAAAAGTACGATTCTATAAATGAGGATTTATACTTCGAGAAAATTAGTGATAATTTTGGTTTATTAAAAGAAGATTATAAATTGCGATGCATGGAGGCTCTTCCTTATAGAGGAGGTTTAATTAAAGCAACTGGCTTATATTTAAATTCTATAGATTTTGTATTATTTTATCATTGGGGCTGGTGCGCGCTGGGGGGCATGGATTGTGGTTATACTTTGTGCTTTAGCACAAATAATGATAATTTGTTTGATTCTGTAAAAGAATATTCTTGCCAAAGACTTCCTAATCAAGAATACATTGAAAAGTGCAAAAACGGCAATTTTGACTCTATGAATGGAAACAAAAAAACATTGTCATTTGTATTCTCTCTTAACCAAGAGATATCAAATATTTCAAAAGGAGAAGCAAATTGTTTGGAATTTTGACATTGAAATTTTAATATAAGGCGGATTATAACGAAAAATATTTTTCTAAAAAGCTATTCACAAAAAAAGCTTTGTTTGGCAGTTGAATTAATTTGATATAAAATATTGTTATTGAAAGAATTAATATGGTAACATTATAGTTTATTATCAAAGTCAGCAAAATCAACAAAGAAATTCAAGAAAAACACTAAGTGGAAAGTATTTTTTAACCTTTACGTTTGATTCTCTCGAATTTTAATAAGTCTAAAGTAATTTCTCAACATCTTCAGAATTTTCTATTTTAAATGGAATTTTTTCATTATTTAGAATAACAGCAGAGCAACCTTTAATTTGATATTCTTCTCTCAAAGTTGAAATTATGTCAGAATCTAAATTCATATCGAAAGAATAAACTCTTACAGAGTCATATTTATTTCTAAGATAAGTTAAAACAAAAGCTGTTTTCTCTCTTTCAGATTCACAATTTTCCTCATTAGAATAAAAGTAGAGAAATATATCAAAATCCTGATTGCATTTTTCGTTTCTAGTTTCTGTCAAAAGAAAATGCCTTGTTTCTAGTATCGTATAGAGTTTTTTCAATTCTAACACGTCGCTCGCGTCTTTGCCTTTTTTTGTTTCAAGTGTTGTGATGAGATTCCCTAGGTAGTCTAGTTTTTCTGATGTGATGCTTAAAATCTCCTCATTGCATGGAAATGACCCTTCCAAAAGGTATAAAGTCTCTAAATTAATTATGTCATTTCTCACACTTTCTTCTATACTAATTGACGAGCCAGTAATAACTCCTTTCGCAAGAAAACCAATAAATAGACCAAATAAAAAAAGAAAAGTTGCTATCAAAAATGCCAACAATACTCTCAACCAGTTTATTTCTCTTTCCATTTTCACCAATTTACATCTTTCTTAAAAATCGCATACACACCTGAAATTGCCCACCATATTGAAAATAATATGCCATAGAAAAACATGAAAAATATATAACTTAAAAATATGGATGCTGGCCTGTCCATTGCTTTGATTCTTTTGTTTATTGTGATGAGTAAAGTTATCGCGATCATGAAAAAGAGAGCGCCGAATATAATTATGCCCTCTGATATAACTTGATAAAAGCTTAGTGTAAGAAGTTCTAATTTTAAATTTAAATTATTAATAAAATCGAACCCAATGGCGTTGTATAACTTTATTTGCTTTGCCCAGTCATTAATAATTTTAATTATAGCATAAAAGCTGATTGTCATCACCAGTACAACAGAAATAATTGCCGCAGGCAGTACAATCACTCCAATTTCACCATATTTTTTCCCTAAAATTTTTCTGTACTTTTTTAGATTGTAAATCATGCCATAATACCAGCGCCTTCTTTGTTTAGTAAGTGCTATCATTTTTTTCGGGGCTATTGTATAAACAACAGCGTCCATTGAATTTTCAATTTTGTAATTTAAGCTTTGTATTCTCATTGCGATTTCCATGTCTTCTGTGATGTTTTTTTCATCATAGCCGCCATGCTCTTCAAAAAATATTCTTCTATATGCTGAAAAAGGTCCTGGAGTGACATGAATTGCGTTTATATTTGCGAAAGCCTTTCTTAAGAATATTCCTAAGTCATACTCAATTGCCTGAACCCTTTGGAGAATTCCTTTTGGTTTATAAACTTTCATCGCTGGTGTAACGCACATAACTATTTCGTCATTAAAGTAAGGAATCATATAGTTTAGT
>CAYTKV010000025.1:0-11756 GCA_964438545.1 Candidatus Woesearchaeota archaeon
TCCAAAAACAGGTCTTTTCTATATTTTATACAAAAGACAAAATGATATTTTATTCCGAAAACTTTATGCGCTGCTCTTTCAAGATCATTCATCAAAACAACAATTATTGGAAGTTTAATATTCTAACGCTTTATCCCCACAGCAAGCTGTGGGGTATTCGGAAAAATAAATCATGAAAACATAAGAAGCAAGAAGCTTTATATATTATTTTCTTCTATTTAATTAAAGAAAAAAGAAAATGAAAAACTCGGAAAAAAAGAGGCTTGTTGCAAAAGGAAGATTTGTTGATTTTTTTGTCTATGCGTTGCTTTTTGTATTCTTAATCAGTTTATTTTCCTTTAAAGTGAGTTCAGATTACTCAATAGACAAAAATATCACTGTTATCCAAGGGGAATACTTTGAGGGAGATTTTGTCAAAGGGCAAATAAAAATGTCTTTTTCTGAACAAAAAAATAAGAACTTTACAAGTAATTTTGGAGGAGGGATAAGCTTAATAGACTTGTTGGAAAGCATGGGATACAACGCCGGAAACGAGTACATATGTGATCCTTTAAGTTGTAAGAATGATTATGATGTAGTTTCAAGCGGCTCAACAAACAAAAGCTTTCTGCTCTCTGGCAAAGAATTCTATGGATTTAAAATAACAGGAGATGAAATTAATAGCATTGATACTTTTAGGTTTAATCTGACAAGCGATGTTGGATTAAGTTGCGCAAATCAAATTTCAATTGACTTATTGAGTGACAATAAAATAGACTTCACAAATACTAAATATTTTGATTCTGCCTGCGGAACAAAAAACTATGGCTGTTTTATAGAAGATGCAAACATAATCTCTGGAACCTTAATAATCGGAGAGGGGCTTTATTGCGAAAAAATTGGGAATCTCGCGGCAGCTCCTGCATATAGAATCGGGGCAAAAATAGAAAAAGGATCAACCCAAGGCGAATTAACAATGAGAATGTACAGATTAAATGAAAATCTGACTGGCTCTTTTTTAAAGAAATGCACGATTACTCCAACTTCTTCCGGAGAACATGATTGTATCGTTAGTTATTTATCCAAAGAGAGTTTCGATGCTTATGTATGCATCAACGCAGAGCCAGGAACTAGCGGCACTGATTATAAAATAAGAGCAAGACAAGCAGATAATTCTTGCGGCGGAAGAATAGCTCCAACTGAACAAAATCCAATCGAGTTTATTGCGGATTATGAAATTTATGCTCAGCCTTTGAAATACGATGAAGTTGGCGAGACAGAAATCAAAGAACAGGATTTGACTAAAATCAAAAATTATTTACAAGAAACTTATGATTCAAAATGCTCTGCTCCAAAAGGCTGTATAATCCCGTTCAGCTTGCAAGGCAATAGTCAACAAATTAGTTTAAGCAATGGATTGGTAAAATATTCTACTGCCATAGGCTCTCCAAGCACTTCAGATTTTTTAGAGTTGGGAGAAAGGGAATTCACGATAAGCTCAAATGACACAATACTCGATATTGAAAAAATGCGGTTTTTAATCCCGGCTGAAGAGGGCGCAGAGGATTCTTATGGATATGACTTTTATTTATGTTTTGATGAGGCTAATTGTAACGAAATATCTGCAAGCGAAGGCAAGGCGCTTGCAAGCGAAAGCATAACAGTCAGAGTCGGATTTCCTTTTACTCTTGGCCCAAAAACTGTTTTGGTAGGAAGAAGAACAACTTTCACAGCCTTTGGTTCAGAAAACATTCTTTCCTCAAGATGGAATTTTGGCGATAACAGCCAAATTATTAATTCTAATGACAACACGGCCCAACACACTTACAATGACCCAGGAGAATACCTTGCTGAAGTAACCTTGACTAGTTCTGCAGGAGAATCTTCTACAAGAAAATTTAAAATCAATGTTGGAGATGCTAAAACTTCAGCGACTTTGACGATAAGAGAGTATGAATCCAGAATTTCCAATGTGAAATCTAGCATGAACAACTTTCCTGAATGGACGCAAGAAATTATTAAAGAAGAAACAAATATCGAAGAGGCTGAAAGAAGTTTAGAATCAATTAAGAACGAATTTGACTTATTGGGAAATGATGCAAGCGAAGGGCAATATGTTGAAATTGTAGATAAATTATTGGCTCTGGTAATTCCTAACTCGGTATCTGTGACAGAATCTGGAGAATTGCCTGCTGCAGTTGGATATGAAAATATTAATCAGTTTTATATTGGAGAAATTTCGGATGAGGAAGTAAGCGACAGCGCAGAACTAAAAAACAGTATTATCAATTGGATGGATTCTAATTACAATGTTGTCATAGAATTTGAAACAATATCTCAATTTGAAGATTTGGGAAAAAAGAATATTTTGAAAAGATATAAAATCAATATAGAACAACTTGCAGATGAAAGCGAGTTTTCTTATTTGATTATTGCTCATCCTTTTGATAAAATAAAATTTAGAGATTCTTATAATGAAAGAACTATTGACGGAGATTTTTCTTATATTAGTATTGACGAATTCGGCCAGCCTGACTCTATAGAATTCCTTATCAAAGAATCTGCACCTTCAATAGAAGAGCTCGGAGTCTATATCTCGCCGACAGTAGACAGTCTAGATGTTGGCGGATTTGATATTCCCTGCATAAATCTAGCTGAATGCCTAAAAAAAGATTTTAGAACAAAAGAATTTATAATCGGAATCTTTATGCTCTTTGCTTTATTTTTGATTGTTTATTTATTCTTACAGCACTGGTATAAAAAGTACTATGAAAGACATTTATTTAAGAATTCTGATGATTTGTACAATTTAGTAGGATTTATCTACAACGGAAGAAGAGCCGGAGTTAGCGATGTTGAAGCAAAAAGAAAGTTGCTTGAAAAGAATTGGACCCGAGAGCAGCTACATTATGCATTTAAGAAAATAGACGGAAAAAGAACTACCATGCTTGAGATACCAATGTTTAAATTCATGGAAAACAAAAAGGTTAGAAGAGAGCTCGAGAAAAGACACGGCCCTATAGACACAAGATTTATTAAACAAAGATATTATTGAAAAAAATGTTAAGGATATTAAAAGAGTTTTCAGAAAGGATATTGAGAAGCCTTTTTATGAGGAGAGAAACTTTTAAAGTAGGTTTTTATGGTCCTCCAAATTCTGGAAAAACAAGTTTGGCGAATAGAATCTGCAAGGATTGGACTGGAGAAGAGATTGGTACAGTCAGTCATATCCCCCATGAAACCAGAAATGTTCAAGTAAAAGAAAAAGTAAAAATAAAATATAAAGGCAAAAATTTAACCTTCAAGGTAGTAGACACCCCTGGGATAGCAACTAAAGTTGACTATGAAAATTTTTTGAGATATGGCCTGAAAAAAAGTGTGGCGAAAAAAAGAGCGAAAGAAGCAACTCGCGGCATAATTGAGGCTATACAGTGGCTGGACGACATGGATGCGGTGATTGTTGTTTTAGATTCAACGCAAAATCCTTACTCGCAAGTCAATATCACGATAATTGGGAACCTTATTGCCAGAAAAATACCTGTCTTGATCGCAGCAAACAAAATCGATTTAAAAAATTCTGATGTCAAAAGAATCGAATCGGCTTTTCCAGAATACGGGGTTGTCGGAATATCCGCAAAAGAAGGAAGAAACATGGAAGAATTTTATGAATCATTGTACGGTTTGTCAAAAAAAGTAAAATGAACAAAAAGAAAGAAGCTAAAAAACTAAGAGGATTGAGCCTACAAGTAATACCCTTTTCAGAAATTCAAGAATTGCCAATAGCTGGAAGAGTAAAAAAAATATTGGGTCTTGTTCTGGGGAATAAGATAGTTATTTTGCATGGCAGGCTGCGCCCGGAAGAAGAAGCACGGCTTATAGAGGACACAATGGCAATGATTGATCATGTCAAGAACTTTAAAGGCATTGAGTTGGCCGTCTTAGAACCAGATTTGAAAGAAAAAGGGATATTTATAAAAATGAAACACGGTTTGGCCAAAAGGCTTGTTGGCGACAACAGCAGCCTAACAATAATTGGACCCGCAAGCATAATAAAAGAAATAAAAAAAGATCCTAAAAAAATTGAGTTGATGCTGGGTTGATTTTGTAACTTATATTTAATGTTTTTATGGCTGGATTGGCTTAACCACCAATTAAAGAACTGCCAAACAATAAAAGGCCATAGAAAAATAAGATAACATTTAAAATAATACCAACTATTGCATGGCCTTTCCCGGATATGTTAGGATTCTTAGCTCTTAAACCTACAATACCAAAAATAAAACCAGTTATTGTAATCAAAAGAAAAATAAGGGAAAAAAATATGGACAATGAACGTTCTTCCGGTTTGATAGGCGATCCCAGACCGGCGTCAGGGCGCATAGCTAAAATACCTATAGCGATAATATAGAAAATAACAGTAATAATCGGCAAAATCCAACTCCAAATCGCGAGTTTGCTTTTCATAATATTCTAAATCAAAATGATAATTTAAACCTTTCCTCAAGCTAAAAACTCTTTCAGCTTTTTCTTCCCTAAACTTTGTGAATCTATTCGCATACCAAAGCCAAATATTTATTAATCCTGAAGAGCTCAAGAAAATATGCCTTACAAATGCGTTCATTGCTCAAAATTGTACGATGATGGTTCTGCCCAATTATTAACTGGTTGCGATATTTGTCATGGGAAATTTTTCTTTTATATCAGAAAAGAACAAATGGAAAAAATGAAGACAAGGGAAGAAGAAATTGAGCTAAGCTATGAAGAAAAAAAACAGGTAGAAAGAGACGTAAGAGAAATCACAGGATTCGGAGATGAAGAAATGCCTGTCTTTCTAGATTTTGAGAGCATAAAAGTGATCAAGCCCGGAAAATACCTTGTTGATGTAGGAAATCTATTTTCGACAAAAAAGCCAAGAGTGTACAAATTGGAAGATGGCAAATACGTAATAGATCTCGCCTATAGAACGAAATTGGAAAAATGAAATGTATAAACTTCCTGACAAAGTAATCGGCTAACATATTTAAAAGCGACAATGTCGTATTAAATCTATGGGCATAAAAAAAATAACAAAAAAATTTGATTTTTTTCCTAAAAGGGAAGAAGTCAGTTATTTAAAAAAAGAAACCAAAATTTTTTCTGAGCTATTGAAAAAAGAAATTGCGAGAAAAGGGCTTAATGCCGAAGTCTTTGTGGGCGGAAGTTTTGCAAAGGGAACTCTAGTAAAGTCCTACGAATACGAGATAGACATTTTTGCGAGGTTTGATTGGAAATATGAAGATCTTTCTGATATTTTAGAAGAAATTTTGAAAGAGGTTTGCAAAAAAAATAAAAAAATATTAAAAAGACTGCATGGGAGCAGAGATTACTTTGTAGTTGGATGGGACAAGAGATTGGTATTTGAGGTGGTCCCGGTCATTAAAATAAGAAATGTAAGAGAAGCAAGAAATGTCACAGATTTAAGCTATTTTCACGTTGACTATGTGAAAAGAAATTTAAAAGGTGAAATGCGAAAAGAGCTGTTGTTAACAAAAGAGTTTTGCAAGGGACAAAGAGTTTATGGAGCAGAATCGTACATTAAAGGTTTTTCTGGATATGCCTTAGAATGCTTGATAATTTATTATAAAACTTTTGAAAAAATGTTAAAGGCACTAGTAAAAGTAAAGGAAAACGAACAATTAATAATAGACCCTATGAAGCATTTTAAGAAAAAGGACAGTGCTTTTTTTTGGCTTAATGAATCCAAATTACAAAGCCCTATAATACTTGTGGATCCGACATGGAAAGAAAGAAATGTTCTTGCTGCTTTAAGCCTTGAAACCTTTAAAAAATTCCAAGAAACTGCAAAAAAATTTTTGAAAAAACCAAGCGAAAAATTCTTTTATTTAGAAAAGTTAGGTGAAAACAAACTAAAAGAAAAAGCAAAAGAAAAGAAAGCTGAATTCCTGCATATTATTTTAAAAACAGAAAGACAAGAAGGAGACATAGCCGGAACAAAAATGAAGAAGTTTGCTGATTTTTTGTTGGCTGAAATGAAAAAATATTTCGATGTTCTTTATAAGGAATTTAATTACGAAGGGAAAAAAGAAGCCCATTTTTATTTATTATTGAAAAAGAAAAAAGAAATTATCAGGATAGGGCCTCCATTGGAAAGAGCAGAAGATGCAAAAAAATTCAAAGAAAAAAATAAAAATGTTTTTGAAAAAAATGGAATTTTACATGCAAGAATAAAGATTGATTTCTTGGGAAAAGAATTTTTAAAGAAATTTATAAAAGAAGAAAAAAACAGGAAGATAAAAGAGATGGGGATTAGTGATATGAAAATTTTGGAGTAATAGCGATTCTTATTCTTTTATTATTTTATAACAATTCAAGGAGTTTTTCTAAAGATACATTGGCTTGTCTCATTATACTTTTTGATGTTCCCTTAGCTAATTCTCTGTGTAAAGGTACAGGAACTGTAATCTTCCCTTTCTCTTTGTCAAATTTATTCAAAATAGCATGGCTTCTGACGTTCTAACATGTTGAAAACCAAGTTTATATAACGCCTTTATAAGTATTTACTTGCTTTTCTTAAACCTTGGTTTTCTCTATATTATTTTCTACCATTCGTGTTAAAGATTCGGCAAAGAATGGAGAATTTAGCCAAACTGCAACTTCTTCATCTGAATTATCCGAAGTCATCATGAACAAAACTTCTTTTCTATCTGCTATATACAATCTTGCATCTGTGTTCATGGAAAAGGCTTTAAAATTGAATTTAGAGTTTATCCTTTTTATTCTCTCTGCGCTGCCTATCAACGAAAGTTTTACTTTTACATTATTCTTTAACGAGTCGCTTAAAGCGGGAATTAGAACTCTGCCTTTGTCTTCAAAATCAGAAACTGAAGTCAAAACAAAAATTTCTTTCTTCGCATTTTGAATAAGCTCTCTTAACCTAGAGATTATATTAGATCTTCCTTTCAAAAATCCTGTTATATCGTGGGTTTTTATTGGAGAAATTCCGGTTCTGTGCAGTTTCTCAAGCTCCTCGTATTCGGCTGTATCTTTCAAAGCAGAAAGATTCTTCACTTTTTCTTGGGCGTCTTGCAAAGCGATTGACTTTATCTTCTCCAAGACTTCTAAGGGCTTGACAGCAATATACTTGACTGGCTTGCCTATCTTAACAATAGCAAACCCCCTCTTCTCCAAAGACTCCAAAACATCATACGTTCTTGATCTCGGAACGCCGGAAATTGTAGCAATCTCGCCAGCAGAAGCGATTCCTTTCGAGAGCAAAGCTATCCAGACTTTGGTTTCATAAATATTCAAGTCAAAGTATTCTCTAATTCTCTTCACAAGTTCTTGCTTTATCATCATTTTATTTTTCCTCCAATTTTCTTGATAAACCCTTTAATTCCGAATTCATTTTTTCTATTGCGCTTGCATAATGCTCTCTAACCATTTCATACTCGGAGCGAATCCTCTCGTAATCTGCGGCTGCTTTTCTCGCACCTAAAACATCTCCGCTTGCTCTTAATTCTTCAAGTTTCTGCTCGGCTTTTCTTACAGAAACGAGCCTTTTTTTAGAGTCTAAAAATTTTCTTTCTGGCTCAAAGTTAAGAACATAGTTTCCTTCCTCTTTATTGAATTGAATAGCATCTCTGCCAGTTATAATATAACTTTTTTCTCCATCAACAAGTTCTGTACAGGGTGTTGAACTTGAATAAAACAATAAAGGAGAAGTAATTATTCCCACACTTGAGTTTGCCATATCTATAAATCCGAAAGTTCTTCCAGTCTTGAGAGTTATTTTAGGAGAGTCATATACCTTTCTGTCATGCATAGCATAGTCCAAGACAGTTCCGGTTAATGCTGAAATAAAACTTAATCCAACTCCAGCTATGACTCCTGCTACTGCACCACGCTTTGTATTTTTCATTGCGAGAGCCAATCCTATTGGCGGAGAAATAGTTGTAAGTCCTGCTAAGCCTGTAATTTTTGCAATCTTTCCTGCTTTCTTCAGGATTTCTCTCTTTGTTTCTTCTGTGTTTTTAGTTGTGCTCATAAAGGAGCAACAAAAGCAGAGTATTTAAATCTTTCGGTTTTAGTCATTTTTTAGTCATGACAGAAATTAAATCAGAAATGCTATAATCAGTGCTATAAATGCTCCCGCGCTTATAAAAGGCATTGCTGGATAAAACTTGCCTCTCTTTGAGATATAAAACAGAAAAGCCAAAGATAAAGTTGCTCCCATGGAGATTATTATAGCGTGAAACAAGCCAAGCTGCCTCAAAACAACGCCTGCCAGAATGATAGGAAAAACGACATCACCTCCTCCCAAAATTGCAAGATGCACCTTTATTCTTTTTCCCTTTTTTAATTTTGATTTTTTAATCTGTTTAAGAAGCTCTCTTTCTTTTTTGCCTATGTAGGGCACAAAAAAACCTGTAAATAGTTTTAATTTGCTGATTTGGTAGTGCGCCATTTTTTGCATGAAGCCGGTGCGCCAAACAGCATACATGTCATAAATAGAAATTAAAATTAGGAGCAACACGACTGTCCAAATATTCAGAAGAGGAACAAAAATTGCAGCTATTCCAGGATAGATTATTAATTCTGTCAGATTGTGAACCATGATGTTTCTTTTGAATATCTTAAAAAAAGCCAGAGGCAAAGCTAAAATAAAAGAAAAAAACGCGGATCCTTGAAAAGACAAAAAAATAGAATTTATTGTGATGCCTATCGCCAGCGTCACAACAATAAAAAACCAAATTCTTAATAATATTTCTGCTTTGTATTTCATCAGCAAGAACATTAATGTTATGGCAATTATTATGGCGAATATAATTGAAATTAAAGTGCTCTTTGGTTCGATTCCTTCTGGTGGATCTAATCCATAGGGCAAATTATAAGAGGTAACATTTTTTATATTTCCTTGGTTATCAATAACTTGCTTAATTTCAGGAGAATATTTGCTGATTACAAATAACCCTATCAATTGTGTTAACAGAAACATTGCCAAAAGGAGAACTGTTATTTTTATTGTGTGCTTCATAACACCAATTGGAAAAATAGGTTTTTAATTGTTTTGTGCAATTCTAAGTTTGAAGACAGTAGGACAATAAAAAATTAAAGTCAATTAATTTTGTTTTTTCTTCTGCTTCTTTCAAGTCTTCTTTAACTTTCTTAATTTGTTTGATAAATCTTATACCTCTCTCAAGCTCTCGCTTTTGTTCTTCTTTATTCATTTTTCTAAGGTTTTTAATTTTTTATTGAATAAAATTTTTCTTATTTTTTATTTGTTTTTTTCCATTTTCTCATTTTTGGGTCATTTTTTGATAGGCTTTAATCATTATTGAACTATTTAAATCTCTAAGATTTTAATGTTAGCTTGTTAATTTTTTCTCGATTATAATAATCGAATACTATTTTTGATAATTGAAAACATATAGTACTTTCCATAAGAAATATTTTTTATATAATCTAAATTAGATTAAAAAATTTATCATATCAAATTTTATTTAAGTCGAAGAGTTTCCAAATTTTTAGGAACAATTGTTTCTATTTTATTAGACCTGTACAATGTGGACGCTAAATCAATACACTTTGAAACTTCGCCATGGTTTATTATTATTTTTTTTGGCCTTGGATTCATCCTGTTTATGAATTGCAATAACTCGTTTCTTCCTGAGTGAGAAGACAAACCATATAAAGTTTCAACTCTTAAGTTTACTCTGATTATCCCCCCGCCATAATCTTTGCCTAAATTAACTTCTTTCGCTCCTTCTTTTACTTGCCTCCCTAAAGAACCAATGCCTTGATAACAACCAAAAGCTATTAAGTTTCTTGGATTTTCTGCTAAATGCATAAAATATTCTACAGAAGCTCCGCCAACTAGCATTCCAGAAGTTGCTATAATTATGCATGATCCTCCTTCTATGACTGCTTTTCTCTCAGCAGAGCTACCAACCCTACTAAAAATTTCTGATAGAAAAGGATTGTTATCCTGGAAAATTTGATTTCTTACCCTCATGCTCAAAAAATCCGGATAAGCTGTATGAATCGCATTGATATCCCAAATCATGCCATCAACATAAACTGGAATTCTCGGTAACTCGCCTATTCTAATAGCTTCTTCTACTCTCAACATTGTTTCTTGTGCATGTCCTAAACCGAGCTCAGGCAACAAAACTTTACCTTTTTGTTCTATTGTCTCTTTGACCATCTGAATAAATTGTGCCTCGGTTTCTTGTCTCGGCGGTAACACGTCTTGCTTGCCCCCATATGTTGCCTCTAATTGCAAAGTTTCCGCTCTTGGAAATCTGTTGACTGCTTGATCTAACAAACGAGTTTTTGCATATTTTGTGTCTGCTGTATAAACAAAATTGTGCAAACCATTACCGATGTTGATATGGACTTCGGCGGAACCAAGAACATGACCTGCATTATAAAATGTTATTCTTATATCAGACGTAACGTCTGTAACCTCATTATAATCCAAACAAACAGAATGTCTGACCATTTCCTTGATGTCTTCGGCTTTATACAATGGAAATTCTGCTTTTTTATATGCCACTCCTATCAAATCCAACTGCAAAAGCGCCGCAATGTCTCTTGTTGGCGAAGTCATATAAATTGGTCCTCTATATCCCATCTTGTAAATATACGGGCATAGACCGCTATGATCAAGATGCGCATGCGACAGAATTATTGCGTTGATAGAGTTGATATCACCTATTTCTGAAATATCTAAATAAGGAAATCTCTCCGGGCCTTCGGCAACAGCAGGATTTATGCCGCAATCCAATAATATTTTTGAGTTTGGCGTGTGTAAAAGCAAGCATGACCTCCCTACTTGGCTTCCGCTTCCCAGGAAAGTTAGCCTAACCCACATATCTTTCTTTTCGGGATTCCAGTCGTTGTAAATTTTCTTTCCGACGTCATTTAAGAATTTTCTTCGATAAATGTTATTGGCATACAGTACCGAACGAATTTTTTCTGTTATTTTCGAAGGAATTGCAGAACTTCTTTGTACTGCTGGCAACCAAAATGTTGATTTCTTTATGTCGTTAAGAATAGAGCCTTGTTTTCCTATAACTAGCCCTGGTTTCTTTGCTTCTATTACCACAATGCTCCTCTGAACGTCAAATATTATGTTTGTTATGCCAGCCTCTTCTTCTACTAGTGCCCGAATTGTTTTTTCGGTTTCGTCCTCGGAAGCAAGGATTTTTTTATCTGCTCTTAGTTCAATTCTTTTTTTTATTTTTGACACTACTTCTCTTATCTTCCCTTCCCCGTTTTTGAAAAATTCCTTATCGTCTGTGTAAAGAACTATATTCGCCCCTTCAAAAGACGCATCGGTTATAATGCTCGGTAATTCTTCCTTAATTGTTTTCAAAATGTCTGGCATTTTTATCCGCTGAGTAAGAAAATCATTTCTTTTCTTTTAGTTCATAAGATGCTTCTTGTTCTGAAACTTGAGTAATTTCCCCTTTCCTCACTACATAAATATCTACTCCTTCACCAACAGACGGCTCTCGCATCATTGAAGCTTTTATAGATTTAACAGCAAGCTTTATTCCTTCTTCAACTGACATTCCTTTTTTGTACTCTGAATCAAGGATTGGATGGGCCTGTTTAATACCTGCTCCGCTTGCAGCATAATCTTCAGATTCTTCTAGATAACCATCTGGAGAAATATCAAAAAGGTAAACACCAAAGTCGTCGTAGCCCGCTAATAGAAAAGGAGATATACGTGGTATCATGGATGGGGTTATTATATTGCTAAACACCATCTT
>CAYTKV010000026.1:0-11594 GCA_964438545.1 Candidatus Woesearchaeota archaeon
AAAGACAACGTCTTAGTAATTGTGGAGCATAATTATAGCAAAGGGGGCAATTATTTCTGCAGGAAAACAGGACCTATGGACAGGAATGGGCTACGAATTAATAGTTCTTACAAAATATGACATTAAAGATAAGGGAAAAGAAACAATGAAAGAAGTCCATGAAGCAGATAAAAAAAGAACAGAGCTAATATACAGCGAATATGACAGATTAGAGGAGCAAGAGAGAAAGAAATTACAATCTGAAGAAGAAAAAAAGGAAGAAGTAAACTATAATCAGCAAGAAAAAATCGCTTAGTAAAAATAACAAACTTAATAAAATACCTTTTCTAAAGAATATTATGCCATACGACATAATAATAGGAAGAGATAATGCCGATAAAGAAAAATTTGAAGACCGCGGACTAGTATTTTTAGGAAAGGGTTATGTTAAGATGGGCAATTACACTTCTTTATCAAACAAAATATGGCTTGATGTTGCAAGAAGCCATGTGATTCTTGTTGCTGGCAAGAGAGGAAGCGGCAAGAGCTACACTTTGGGCGTTCTTGCAGAAGAGCTTTCGAGCATTAGAGACGAAAGCTCTGCCAATGTCGCGTCATTAATCTTTGACACAATGGGAATTTTTTGGACAATGAAGTACCAAAATGAAAAAGACAAGGAACTTTTAAGAAAATGGCAGATTAGGCCTGAAAATTTACCTGTTAAAATTTTTATTCCGTCGGGCAAGGAAAAAGATTATTTGGAAAAAGGCATTCCATTTGATGAAACATTTGCTCTAAAGCCATCTGAATTAAATGCAGAAGATTGGATTATATTGTTTAATTTAGAAATGACTTCTCTTTTAGGAGTTATAATAGAAAGAATCATAACAAAACTCAAAAGAGATGAGGTAAACTATACTATCAAAGAAATTCAAAATGAAATTTTTAGAGACATAGAATCATCAAAAGAAACTAAAGAGGTAGTATCTTCTTTGTTTTACGCCGCACAAAGCTGGGGCATTTTTTCGGAGAGTAGCGAGGGAACAGAAATCACAGAATTAGTAAGTCCTGGCCAAACCAGTGTTCTTGACATTTCTGTTTACTCTTCTGCCGGCGCATTCAATGTTCGAGCATTGGTCATATCATTAATTTCAAGAAGGTTATTTGAATTAAGAATGGACGCAAGAAAAAAAGAAGAATTAGAAAGCGTGAGAGAAGGAAAAGAATATCTTTCCTACAAAACAGAAAGAGAGCAACCCTTGATATGGATATTTATTGATGAAGCGCACGAGTTCTTAAAAAAAGACGAAAAAACTCCTGCAACTGACGCCTTGATACAGTTGCTTAGAGAGGGCAGACAGCCAGGAATTTCTTTAGTTTTAGCAACACAGCAACCCGGACAGATTCATAAAGATGTTATGACACAGGCAGACATTGTTCTAGCGCATCGGGTAACAGCTAAACAAGACATAGAAGCTTTGAATGAGAGTATGCAAACTTATTTGCTAAAGAACATAAAACAGCAAATGAACGAGCTGCCTTCTGACAAAGGAGCAGCAATAATTCTCGATGATAATTCAGAAAGAATTTATCCCATAAGAGTCAGACCAAGGATAACATGGCACGGCGGAGAAAGTCCTACAACAGTAAGAGCTAAGGTAAAGATTTGAAAAATTTACTTAAAATATTGAGCTTTGACTTTTCTATCACTTGTTAAAACCTCAATCATATCTGGAACCATAGTTATTATTCGTTCGCGAGTTAAATTGCATCTAAGACCTTCACCGTATTGATGTGACCTAACTCTATCTCCTTTGAAGATAGGTAGCGCTTGGCCATGATGAGCTAATTCTCCAATGCTCATTAAACTTTCCTCTAGTCCTTGTTTTTCTTCTGGTGTAGGTGGTTTTCCTTCCAGAGACTCTATTTCTGTTTTTGATGGTCTAAGAGGCATAAGGAAATAATCATTCCCATATTTATTAAAAGAAGGATGCTCGTAAACCTCTCCCTCAACTCTTAAGGCAAGATATCTCATAATCCAGAACATGAAATTTATTTTATAAAGATTAATATAAATCAAGATATATTTTCTATTCACATAAACAGAATTTCTTAAAACATGAAAAGAAAAGGCTTAAAAACCCAAGTTTTATTAATGAATACTAAGACAAGAATAAAATGATAGCAACATATGAGTCTTTAATAAGCAGAAGATTCCAAAGACTAAGTGATGGTCCCGGATGGCAGGAAACTGAAGGTTTGAGAGAAGCAGGGAGCCCTCCGGCAGATTTAGATTATCTGGGGGCAGCAAGAAATGGAGTATCTGTAATATTGAGAGGAGTAGAAGGAAATGCCTATGGTCCCTATCGTCTAAGAGACAGGAACGGCCGAGTGTATCAAGATAAGGACATAGACAAAGTCTTTGGGAATCTTAATGAACTTGAAGACTTGCAATTCTATCTAGAAAACCCTAAATGGATAGGAATAGACAAAAAAACTAGAGACTTACTAATTAGAATAGCCACGCTGCCAAGAAAAGATATGAATGAGGCCGAGGAGTTATTTGGCGAGGTTGAGAAGATCATTAGAGATTGTAAAGACCCCAATAAAAAAAGTAGGATAGAATGGGAAATGGACGGCGCTGCAACTGCTCATGTCACAGGCAATCCTAAAAATTACCTCAACTCAAAACCCTAAAATCAACTCTAAACCTAAAATTCTTTATACCAATTTCTCCAGCTTTTTTAATTTTTAAAATTTTAATTTTCTTCTTTGATTTCTTTGCTTCATTTTCAATTAATTCTTTTAATTTATTTTCTTCATTTTCTTTGTAAAAACCATAATAATGAATTATACCGTTTTTCTTTATCTTTGAAAAAGCCAAGTCTAAAAAAGATTCTTTTAAATTTGGCCTTGGCATTATGACTCTATCAAATTTTTCTTTTAATAAAGGAACTTTTTTTCTAACATCGCCTTGAATTATATCTACATTATTTAATTTGTTTCTTTTTACATTTTCATTTGCATATTTGTTGCATTTTCTGCTTATTTCTATGCTAATAATCTTCTTTGCTTTAGACAATTTTGAAATAACTATGGCGTAAACCGCAATGCCTCCAAACATGACCAAAACATTCTCTCCATTTTTAACTTTCAAGGCAATTTCTTTTCTTTCAGACGCTAAGCGCGGAGAAAAATAGCAACTATCTACATTTAATCTGAAAACACAGTTGTTTTCTTTGTATAATGCTTCTTTTGTTTTATCTCCAGCAAGATATTTGGTCTTTTGAGTTCTTAATCTTCCAGAAAATTTATCTATTTTTTCTAAAATAGTTCTTATATTTTTGTATTTTTTTAAAAATAAATTTGCGAATTTTTTCTTTGTTTTAAAATTTGTTTTTCTAGGAAATTTGATGATTGCTATGTTTCCTATTATGTCATAGTTTGCCATTGAATGTATAAACAATATCTGCTAATAAAGTTTAGTATTTAATAGTTGTTCCAGTTCCGGCGTCACTCAAATCCTAATAAAGCTTAAATATATAACCTATCTAATAGAAAGGTATGAAAAGAGTAGAAATAGTTAGGAGGTCAACCTTAACTTTGAAGGGGATAAGAGGATTTCTGGAGAGAGTTGCAAAACCTTTTGGCACAAGCGCCAGAATAGATTTTCCTAAAGAGTTTATTGGTAAAAAAGTTTATGTGGTAACAACAGATGAAAACAAAAAGCTTTAAATATTGATATTTCTTAATTATAAAAGAAAAAGAGGCGCAAAATGAACAAAATCATTGGATATATAATCGCGGCAATAGGCTTAGTTGGCGTGGCCGCCTATGTAATTCCAGAATTTAAAGACCTTGTCCCATTTTTAGATCAAGTTACTAACACGATACTTTTAATAGCCTCGATAATAATTATAATAATAGGAATTTTCTTTATTATCAAAGGCGGAAGAAGAAAAATGAAAGCCGGCGAATTGCCAATTTATCAGGGAGGCAATGTTGTGGCCTATAGACAGCATTAGCTTTGTGGTTGCCTGATTTCAGATGTCTTGATTCTCCCGAATCTAGATTTTGTGTGCTTGATAAATACCAGGCCTATCTTTACCAATATAATAACGACTATCGCGATTATCAAAATAGCAATTAATGAATCCATGCCATAAAACTCATTCTTATAAAGATTCCAGCCAGCTATAAAAGAAACAGCTAACGCAATAACTACTGCTATACCTCTATTTCTGATTGCTCTGTGAACTGCTATAAAAACCAAGAAAAAAAGTAACAATGTTACTAATATTGCTAAAAAACCAAGATTTTCAAAAAGTAATAAATCACCTAATCCCATCTTTATAAAAGAATATCTTTACTTATAAAACTTGGCAAAGAAACATTTATATTTGCGCGAGTAATAAATGAAATATGAAAAAAGCAGGTGTTTTGTTGTTATTCTTAATTTTGTTTAGCATATTTTTTAATTTAGCTTCGGCACAAGAGGGAAACATTGATGAAAAAGATGCGAACTCAGAAGATGAAACGATAGACAAAGAAGATGTGAAAGAAGAAACTTCTGAGATAAAATCAAAAATACAAGACAGAACGCAAAAATTAGACGATGCTGTTGATAGGGAGATTACTCTTTCCGAACCTTTTCAAACTTTGGCAAGAATTTTTTTGAGAGTTGAGGAAAAAGTTTCTTTGAGTTTTCTTATTATCTCTCTATCGCTCTTGATATTTTTTCTTATTTATTTGATTCAAATAATCAAAACATTCTCTCCATTTAGCGAAGAAGCTTCGTTAGCGTTAGGAATAACACTTACTATTATACTTTCTGTTCTCGGTGTAATAAATGTAATCGCAAATTTCCTTATTTTCATCAGTCAAAAATTGAAATTTTTATCAAGCGCTGGAAATGCTGCAACTCTTGTGTCTATAATTCTTTTTATACTAGTTTTACTTTTTGTGGGTAAAAAAATAATGAAACCATTCAGACAACACAAAGAAATAGAAAAAGCACAGGAAGAGGGTATAAAAGCAGGGGCAGATTTAACATTTGTTGATCATGTTCGGAACATGCTAGGAAAATTAAAATTTTGGGAGTAACTAATTATTATATTGCTTTAGAAACGCCTTCTCTGAATTTTTCTTCTACAGCAACTTTATGCTCAAATTCTCTTTTCCTTGCCTCTTCTTTATCTTCCTTTAGTCTTGCTGCAAACATTTTGTTCAAAAAAAGATAAACGAATATAAGCACAAAAATAAGTAGTGAAGTGAAAAATGAAATTAAACCTCTCTCGCTAAAGAAGATAAGTCTGATTATTCCTTTTCCTAGGATGTTAAAAATTTGCAGCCATGAAAATATAACAGTGCCAGCTAATGCAATTAAACCTCTGTAGATATCATTATCAAAAAAGTAACTAGAGTAAGCATACAAAGAGAGCAGAGTGAAAAGCCAGATTAAAAAAACAAAAAATAATTCTAGAGAAAGAGAGTAATTTCTAGACATTAAAAAAACGAAAATAAAATTAATTTTTGTGAAGAAACTGTCAATTTTTGAAATAAACCTATTTTTTAACAAAATTTCCTTCCATTGTTCGCTAAGAAATTCCCATTTTCTTTCTTCTGCAATTTCTCTAAGCTCATCAACTCCTCTGACAACGCTATTATTTTCTATATCTTCTAAATCTTGGGCTCTTGCATTTACATTAGAAAAAATAATTAATGCAAGCAATAAAAAGCTGGCAAATACCAACTTAACTACTTTTTTATTCATAACAATTAAAAATTAAAATTAGTTTAAATATGTTTAGAAAGTTATTTAGGCTTCTCTATTAAATCCTCAGCTATTTCTTTGAGTGCCTTTATTGCGCCTCCTGCCTCTTTTCCACCGGCGACCGCTTTCAAAGCACGCTCTTCTGCTCTCCTTAAAATTATCCACTTTCTTACGCTTGTGCTTCCAAAGTGGAACGCGATAAATAAACCAAAGACAGAAAATAAACTAAATAAAACAGATATCGCACCAAAGATAGCCAAAACTGTGAGAGAATAAACCATCATTATAGATAATAACCCTAAATTAGCGCCAATAAGTGCCATTACACCTCCAATAGTCCAATTAACCCAAGGAGAAAAAGGAGCAAAGAGGTTCATTATATCTGCAAAGATTAGGAAAAAGGCTATCCAAATAGCAATCATTATTAATGCTGCTGGAGCTCCTCTGCCTTCTTGAGTTCCTTCACCAATTATCTCAATCAAATGTATAGGTATTCTTCCAAAAATAAAATTTAAAAAAGAAAGAGATTTGGTCTTTTGACCATTTATAGTAAGGACTTCTTCAAAACCATACGACCCTTTTGCCATATTTTCCTTCGTCTTGGCAGTAGTGTCAGTAATATTAATCTCCCCAATAACAATAATCGCAACAATTCCAGTTATAATAAGAATAGCTATCACCCAACCCTTACCAGAGCCTTCAAACAATCCTCTTTTATTTAACATATAACAATTAAATCTTATAACATTTATAAACTTTATTGTATTTATCGCAAATTGTAATGAAACTAAAAATTAATGTTGAAAGCGACGTTTCCTCTCTTCTTTTCTTTCATCTCGTTTTCTTTCTCTTTTTCATTATTGCTAAAAAAATAACCTAACTCAAGCGCGACATTATCTCTTCTTTTAATTTTCTCTCTTTCAAGCTCATCATGATTTTCTCTCTTAAAATAATTAATAATGGGGCCAATATCAAACGCGACATTGTCTGCGCGCACTTTTCCAGCATCTTCATCAACATACTTTTCCAAGTCTCTGGTTGAATCTGCAGGAGTTTGAAGTGTTGAGGCTTTTACAATCTGTTGTTGAGTTCCGCCGCCTTGACCTTTGTCTGCATTTTGTTGCGAATCTTGTTTTTTATCATCTTTTAATGCTTCATAAATATAAGAACCAGCGTAAATAAGAGAAGTCAAAACAAGACCAGAACCAAGACCCATCAAAGCTCTTCCAAATCCTTTAGCATGTCTAGTTGGCATAGTTTTAAACCTATGCCATCTTCCAGCTGGTTTCGTTTGAGCTATTTGTTGTTGAGTTCCGCCGCCTTGACCTTTGTCTGCATTTTGTTGCGAATCTTGTTTTGCATTCTGGACAGGATTTGAAAAGGTGTATTCTACGTCAATTATATCATAAGAAAAAGATGTTTGTTGTAAGTTTTCAGGAGTTATTTTTGAACTAGAGGGCGTAGTTTCTGTTTCTTGAGTTACTTTTTCTCTTTGTTTCCCTCCTGTACTTTTTTTAGGATTCTTCCTATTTCCAAATTCATTTTCCCATTCTAGCTCTTTTAGAAGACATCTTGTCCTATATTGAGGCCTTCTTGTTTCTTTTGCTATTCCCTTAACTATTTCGTCGTATGTTGCTTCTGGATGCTGTGATGCATAATTGTACCATTTGTCCAATAGCTCTATACCTTCATTTACATTGAAGCTATGCCCTTCTAATACTCTTTCCAATTCGCTTCTATCTTTTTTTACCATAAAAAATTAAAAAAATCAGGATATTTAAATCTTTCTATTGTAATTACTACAAAGAAATTACACAATAGAAAAGTTTATAAACCTCAAATTCAAAAGAAAAACATGGCACACTGGTATCAACCTAAGGAAAAGTTAAAAGAAATAAGAGAAAGAAGACACGGAGGTAAGAGAGAGGACTGTTTTGATAATTGGCCTTTTTATGATTATGTAGTAGACGAGTTTTACACTCGAGCACTTTTTGATCTTCTAATAGTCCCCCAAGAGCATAAGTTAGTTAAATTAAATTTAGGAAGAGTAGGAGCGCTCATAAGAGTAGACGAGCAGGGCCATATAATCCCGCAAGAAGACAAGACAACAAAAGCAGTTAAAGAATATAGAGATTGGCCTTATGGCGGAGTTTTTGAGCCCGGTTTTCATTTTGCTTTTACACCTCTTGGCTTGTCAAAACTAGCTGTTGTTTTTACAGGACAAAGACAGGAGCCAATACAATCTCGTAATTTAATAACGAAAGATTTTATTGAAATGAAAGAAGTTGATGCTATGCTTACATACAGTGTTGTCGACCCTTTAGCAGCAATGACTGTGGCGCCAAAAAGTGATTTTAAAGGTTTAACTAGGGAATTTGCAAAAGCGAGATTGACAGATGCTATAAACGATCGTACACTAGATGAATTGTTTAAAGAAAAAACAGAAAAAACTAATTTTGCTTGGAAAGAGAATGAACAGCCAAAAGAACTCGAAAGGATAGGTGTCAAGGTTGATGGTCTTCGCGTTACAAAATATGACTTTCCTCCCGAATTAGAAAAAGAGCTGGCCGCTAGAGGAATTCTTGTTGCAAGAGCTAGGGGAACAGCAGAAGCAGCAGTACAACATAGTGTTGCCGGGGCAGTTTATGACGCATCAGATGCATCTCGCGGAGCCAGAGAGATTTTATACACGGAATCTGCTTCAAGACAGGGCTCAAATGTTAAATACGACGTGCACACAGGCATGATAGCTAAAGCGATTGAAAAACTAGCAGACTCGTTACAATCCGTCTTCAAGAGATAAAATTCAAATTGCTTTTTTATGCTGGGCTAAAAACATCCCAATGCTTTGATTATAATCTCAAAATCTTTCAAGCTTAACTTCTAAATCGGCTATTTCGGTATTTTTTTGTTCAGCCTCTTAAAAATATTGATTTTCGTTAGTTTATCATTGAATATGCTAGCTAAAACATCCGAAAAGGCCAAAGAAGCCCCTGAACTTTCTGTTTTTGTTAATTTAATACGAGGTCATTTCAAACCTTGGAAGCAGAACTTTAACAACGGAATAAAACTAATATTTGAATATTTTCCCTCAAAATCCGTTAATCCATCTTTAATATTCTCATATGCCTTTTCATCATTTATCTCTCCATATTTACGAACTAAAATGTTCCTAAATTTTTTCATCTCTATGATTAAATTTATGACTTTTTTGTCAAAAACATTTTTTAGTTCTAAATGTTTTATAACATCATCTTCCGCTTCTGGAACTCCAAGTCTCAAGTCAGAATTTATTATGCTACAAATATCAAGAATATTTTCTATCGCAAATTCTATTTTTTTATAAATCCCCTCTTTCACTAATCCCAAACCCAAAAACTCTTTTGTGTTATCAGGGAGATTCTCTTCTACAACTGAAAAATTTTCAATAATGCTATTCAACTTGTCCTCTATTTCTCTTATCCTTAAATCTCTCTTTTTTATCATATTATTTTTGGTCTCCTGTCTATGTAATCATAATAATACTTCTTAAAATCTTCAAAGGCTTTTATTGTTTGATAGGCAATATCATAAACAAAACTTAGTTCTTTAGCATAGATTATCTTGCCTTTCAAAACTTCTTTTCTAACATGCAACGGCAAATCTTGAAATATTTGAATATCATAATTATCTGGCAATTTTTCCCCAAATTTTATTCTAAATTTGAATCTTTCTTTATCGTTGCCGTTATAATACGCTGCAAAATCATAATCGGACATTTTGTTTGCCCTTCCTTCTGCTTGAGAACCAAATAAAATAACAAATTTCACTCTATCAAAATCCGGCATTTCTCTTAGCTTATTCATGAATAATTTTATTTTATCTTTCATTAAGTAATTAATTAACTTCAATTTAAATCCTTTTCCTTCTATACCTATTCAATCTTTCCAAAATCTTTCTGCCTTCTTTTGTTTTCTCTAAATTTTTATAAAACCTATTGGCTTTGTCATATTGGGCGTTTATCAATAATCTTACAAAATTCTTCTGCAAATTTGTCTAATATGTTTTTATCTCCAATTCCTCTTTCCATTAAAGATTCAAATAAGATAACTATATATTATTTTCTAAAACAGCGTTTTTTGTGCGCTTTGTTTTTTCACTTCTCTTAATTTTTCTAACTGCTTTTCTATTCTTTCTAGAGAAAAATCATGTTCTTTAACAAGTAGTTTTTTGTTTTTTTCTTCGCTTAATGTTTGTATTTTGATTTTAATTGCTTTGACATCTGGTTTTTTGAAAATTTCAAAAACATCTTGCCAATTAAAATCTAACTGATATTCAACTTCTTTAAAAATTTCCACAGGATATTTTCTTTGTTTTACCAGAGCTAGCGCTTTTTTCGGTCCTATGCCTTTAACTCCGCCAGGATTAAAATCAGTTCCAACTAAAATTGCTAAGCAAATGAATTGATCAGGGTTGATATCAAGTGAATTTAAAACAGTCTTATATTCTATAATTTCTGGAGAGATATAAACAAATCCAGATGGAGTTTTTCTTTTCCTTGCCAATGTTAAATTTTGTATTAAACGCGTTCCGCCAACAACAAGGGCATCATAATCTTGGCTTCCAACAGCATATGCCTCTCCATCTTTAACAAGCTGAGCACATTGCATTTCTCCCTCGCCAGGAGCCCGCACAACTGAAATTCCCATTGCCTCTAAAAGCTCTTTGCTCTCTTTTATCATTTCCTCATCAAGCTTTGAAAAAGCTCTCGCATATTTTCCCATTGCTTCTATGTCTTCTTCGTCTTTTGCTTTTTCATATTTCTCTTTAGCTTCGTGTTTTAATTCCTCTCTTTTATCGTGTGTTCTGCCTTTTAGAGCATTATACTCGCCATCGAAAACATAAATTAATTTAATTCCCTCTGAAAGTAAAGCAATGTTTCTATAAAATAAGCCAGATAAATGGCTTGTTACTCTTTTCTTTGAATCCATCAAGGGCGTGCCATCTGGCTGTCTTATTGAACTCAAAAACTGATAAATTGCATTAAAAGCATCAACTGCTACAATCTTGTCTTTCAGCTCCTCAAATTTTATATCCCTTCTTGGAACTATGTCGCCTATTTGTAAGCCCATTTACTTAAGAAGCAAAGCTAATTAATAAAATTAATGTTAGTTCTCAGGTTTAAGAGATTTATAAAAGTATAAATGCTAAGATGCGATATATCAAAATCTGGAAGAATTTTAATAAGTTTCTGGCTGGTATGCAACAAAAATCAATTTCTATCTGAATAACACTAATTGCTCTTCCCTTGACTTTTCCTCTAATGGGGATTCTGCCGAAACTCTTTCTTGTCTTGTTCTTAGCATTCTTTTTGCAGCACCTAATATTTTATGGCCAAAATGTCGCAATTCGTTAAAATCCAATTCGTCTGCTAATCTGTCATTTTCGGTAACATATGCAACAAGGCTTCTTAGATATAGCTCATTAGTGCTGTAGCGAGCTAAGATTTTCTCTGCTTCTCGATAACTTTCTATTCTGATTTTTGTTCCATTCCTCATAATTAGTTTAAAAAAACAGCATTTTTAAAGTTAACTAAAATTTGATATTGTAAACTTATCGTCAGTTAGGTAAAAATAATTGCTATGATTCTTTTGATTAATCTCTAATAATATTTTTCTAATTAATAATCAAAATATCGAATTAAATGATAATTAAGGTGATTGTTACATTTTAGCACAAATCAAAATCATTAGAACAAAAGATAATGTATTAATACGTCTTAAAAGACCATTTTAGATTGCATGCATTGTCTACATTAATTAATTCCTAAAAACCTCTTTACTATGGTTATAAGGGCTATTAT
>CAYTKV010000027.1:0-5630 GCA_964438545.1 Candidatus Woesearchaeota archaeon
TCAGTTAATATTTGAATTCATTTTTGTTAATTTGGTTATGAGAAGATTTCTATAACTTGCTCTTATAAATCAATTCCAACCATTTATTTTCAGAGTTAAATTTCAAATCCAAAAAGCGAGGAGAATTTAAGACCCGCAAATAAATTAAGGTTTTTTCGCTGCGTCTAAAACTCGTGAATCTGGGGATAAGACATAAACATGGTCGTCTTTTGACCTTAAAGCGCGATAAAGCCTCTGCATAAATTCTCTTCTTGCTTTGTCTTTATAAAAGCTCCAAAAAAAATAGAGATGTGTCCTTTTCAGAATTTTCCAAAATATATCTTGAGTATTAGGATTCGGGTATTTTGTAAAAACAACGCTATTGCAAGTATCTCCTGGGAAATCAACTCCTCTGGAACATTTTGTAGAAAATAACGTGTCTAGGAGTTTTGCCTTAAACCGAGAAACAATATCTCCTGTCTTATCTTCGGCTTGCAAAGCTTGTAATTTTTCTCTTGAAATAATGTTGCCAATAGAATATTCCTGAAGCTCTAGTTCAGTAGGAAGATCCTCAAAAGCATTTACGTGCACTAATACAGGTTTCTTCGCTTTTTCCAGGCAAGATGATAATGCAAGCAAATATTCTTTGCGCTTGTGCTTTCCAGAGTTGAGATTTTTGTGTTCGCAATTAAATTCATAACCTGTTTCATAAATTTCTGTTGTGCCCGGCATTTTAGTTTCTGCTTCAACAATAGCAAAATCTTTTATCCCGAAAACATTTTTTAGCACAATTTCCGAATGTAATGTCCCGGCCATCAATACAAGAGCTTTAGTTTTTTCACAAAGCTCTGAAAATCTCTTTGCTACGTTTGTGGTAACTAAATGTGCGTGTACATCTTTATCATTTTTGTTGTACGTCACATAAGTATCATCAAAGAGCTCATCAAAGTTAAAAGCTGTTTCCAATGCCTTGTTGGAGTAATGCATTTCATCTAAAGAAATCTCTGCTTGCAAAGCATCGCTATTAAGCAATAATTTCAATACTTTTCCCGTGATAGTTTCTTTAAGAGGAAAAATTTGTTGCTCGTCTATTCCCAACGCTAGTTTATTTTTTAGCTCAAAAGAAAGCAATTCTTTAATTTTCTCAAGAGCAATCTGCGCATCTTCATATTCAGGGAAAAGAGTCTGCAAAGAGCCAGCCAAATAGCTAAGATTAAGCGAGTCTTCTCTAGAAAAATTGTCAAGAAAAGCGTCGGCTTCATCGATGATATCAACCGCTGTTTCAGGTTTTCTTCCTATTGCCATCTCAATTTCATATTTTGCCGCATTAAAAATAATCACATCAGCATCAAGGTAAGCCTGGAATTGATCGTAGTAAGAGCATCCTTCTTTTCTATGATAAAAAATAAACTCTCTCCCAAAAACGCCTCGGTAACGCTTCCTTTCCGCATCAGTTAATTGACTCAGCTCAAATTCAGCTGGACGAATAGGACTCCAGTGCGGATTAGAAGGAGCAATAGATATCCTTCTTAATCTTCTAATGTTGGGAAGCATTTTATGTTGAATCAGAGGATTTTGATTGTAATATTTAAGTATCTTGTCTTTATTTTTTTCGGTAATCAGAATAGTATCCGGCAGAAATGGATCTGCGCAAGAAACTCCTGGCTGAATTATAGAGTCATGATTGTCTCTGCCTGTAATCACGGCTATTTTCATTTTCATTCCGTTTGGCTTTAAAATGTACTTTTTCTTTGTGTAGTCTTCTTCATATTGTTTCTGCAAATTTTTAACGGGCACAACAACAGACGCTCTTCCAAGTAATCTGGCTAAATTAAGAGCGATAGCAGATTTTCCTGTGCCGCAAACTCCGTGAACAAAAACTATTTTCTTGCCTTCTTTTATTAAATTAAATACTTCCTGAACTATATCTTCCTGAGTCTTTCCATTTGAATATGCCAGCGGAGCAAGTTTTCTCTCGCTTGAATAAAGACTCCAATAAGGTGAATCCGTAACTAGCTCTGTCTTCTTTTCATTATTAGGAAAGTCCAATTCTTTAGAAGTCATTAAAGTGGCTTTTTGTTTATTATCTGGTTGTTTAGCAGGGGCGTCATTAACGCCGATAAATCTTCCTTCTTCGTCAAACATAAGTCTGTTCATACCTATCATTCACATAATGGGTTTAAAATAATTTGTTATTTCTTCTTCCTTCCTGCAAAGTCCTTCTTCTTAAAACCTCGCTCATCTTAAAAACCTAAGAATATATGAATACTGTTTAGACAAAACAATCACGAAAAGTCCACATCAAAAGTAAGGATTTGTCACTACCTCGAGTAAATTAAAAAAAACAAAACCTTTTTAAAGTGACAACAATACCTTATTTTATGATATTCATAAATGGATACGAGAATTTAGGATTGTTCGCGCTAAGAATAGCTTTAGGAGTCATCTTTCTTTATCATGGCCTGCCTAAAGTTGCCAGAGCAAGTGAAGTTGCCCAAGAAATGGGTCGTCCAGGGAAATTAATGAGCATTTTCCTGACATTTATTGGCATCATTGAGTCTGCATCAGCCTTTATGTTGATTTTAGGATTTTTCACAGAAATAGCAAGCATCGCCATCGGATTAATAATGCTAGGAACAATCTTTATTTTTAAGATGGGCAAATTGAATATTCCATTCTCGTCTATGAGAGCAACAGGGTGGGAATTTGATTTTTTGATACTTGTTACAGCAATAATGTTACTTTTAGTCGGAGCAGGCTCAATTTCATTGGATTCATTATTGGGATTCTGGCCTTAAATCAATGATTAGGGATAATATTAATAAACTCTTTTTTGTTCATTCGGAGAGCATAAAATGGATAAAAAAACTAAAATCAGACAAGCGATATTAAATAATGTTACTAATGGATTTGGTTTTAGAGACGGCTTGACAAATCCTATAACTATAATATATGGTTTCGATATAGAAGAGTGCTTGCCTCATGGGATATACAGGGAAACAGATTATATTCCCAGGCGGAGATCACCGAGTTCTCAGGATCAAGAATTACATGACTTACATTTGCAATTACATTTAGCCGGAATGGAAATAAGAGCATACAAAAACGAAGGCAGAGAAGAAGAAGCTACTAGTATGGCTCTTCAGATTCCAGAGATTGTTAGAAGATTAAAAATGGCCGTTAATTAAAATCCGTATTTTCAAGCATGAGTTCAACTTGCATTGAATCAAACACAACATTTATAAAACTGAAGATTCTTGAGAATATATGCAATCAAATAATATGAAAAAAACTATCTTTTGTGCATTTTTATTTGTTCTAGCCTTGAGTATATTTAGCTCAAGCTTTATCATAGCTGAAAGTGGGAGTGGTTCTGATAGTTCGGGAGGGAATTCTGCAGATTCAAATACGGGCTCTGGAAGTGATGACGATAACGATAACTCTGACGATTCTACAACTGATTCTGATGATATTATAAACCCGGACAATTCTGGAAGCGGTTCTGATGATGACAGAGACACATGGGAAGCTTCAGATGATGACGACAGCGGACCATCAGAAAAAAACGAAGTAAAAATTGAAGAAGAATTTGAAGATGGCGAAAAGAGAACAGAGTATGAAAGAAGAGAAAGATTCATAGACGAAAACGGCAACGAGGTAGAAATAAGGATAAAGAGAGAAGTAAGAGAAAGCACAGAAGATGATGGAGCAATAAAAGAAGTGGAGAGGAAAAGATTCATAGATGAGAATGGCAATAGAATTGAGATAAAAACAGAAACAAAAATTAAAGATGGCAAGGAAGAGATAAAAATAAAATTAAAAGTTAATGGTTTTGAAGCAGAAGTAGATGGAGAAGTTGAAGAGGACTTGGAAGAAAACAAAACAAAGTTAAAAATTGAATTATCTAATGGCAGAAAAGCCGAAATAAAAATAATGCCACATCAAGCCTCTGAAAGAGCATTGGAAGTACTTAGAAGCCTGAACTTTACTATAGAATTAAGAGAGGATAACGAAACAGATAGAAATATTCCTAGGTTAATTTATCATATAGAAGCAAATAAGACAGGAAGATTCGTAGGTATTTTTAAACTAAAACTAAGATTTGAAACAGAGATTGATTCTGAAACCGGCGAGATTACAGAATTTAATAAGCCATGGTGGGCTTTCCTAGTTTCAGGAGAAGAAGATTTTGATTTGAACGAAAAAGTCACTTTATGTCATGTTGATGAGGAAAGTGGAAGAGAAGAAACAATAACTATTAGCGCAAGTGCAGTTGATACTCATTTAGAGCATGGCGATTCTTTGGGAGATTGTGTGGATTTATCTCCTCCGGTTGAATGAAGTTTATAAGAGACAACAAAAGAGCTATTAATTAAGTGAAAGCGTAGTTAATTACACCAACTACTAAATGATTTTTCATAATTTGTTATGTGCTACAAGATAATAAAAGATCAAAATATCTTCGTAATTAAGATATCTATAAAAAGAGGTCATAAAAAATCTAAGATCTAATAATGATGCTTTATAAAATCCAAATTATTTATATTCGACAATAATTTAATACCATTTAATATGGAGAATTGTGAGAAAAACAATTATGTACTAAGAATTCCAGTGCAGTTAAGCTCGCAAAAAATCATAGAAAACAAGCAAAGCTATATTTAAATATTTAAAGAAACAAAGAATTATTATGGCTCACATTAAAAAAGTCATTCTTCACGGTTTCAAAAGTTTTGCGCGTAGAACAGAAGTACCATTTGATAAAGGAATCAATGTTATAATTGGACCAAATGGAGCTGGCAAAAGCAACATTTCAGACGCAATTTGTTTTGCTTTAGGAAGATTGTCAATTAAGTCAATGAGAGCAGAAAAAGCAAAAAACTTAATTTTCATGGGTTCAAAATTTATTAAGCCAGCAAAAGAAGCATATGCAGAAATAATTTTTGATAATTCGGATAGAGCCTTTGCAATTGACAAAGAAGAAATTTCACTCAAAAGAATTGTGAGAATTAACGGGCAAGGTATCTATAAGCTCAATGGAGAAACAAAAACAAGAGCGGAGATGATAGAAACTTTAGGGCAAGCAGGAATTGATCCTTATGGTTTTAACATAATCTTGCAAGGACAGATTCAAAGCATAGTAAAAATGCATCCCGAAGAGAGGAAAAAAATTATCGGAGAGGTTGCGGGAATTTCTGTTTATGAGTGGCGAAAAGAAAAATCACTCAAAGAATTAGGAAAAACAGAAGAAAGATTGAAAGAAATAAATTTGATTTTAAAACAAAGAATTTCTTACTTAAACAATCTGGAAAAGGAGAAAGAGCAAGCCCAGAAGTACAAGGACTTGCAGTTATTAGTTCAGAGATTAAAAGCGTCTATAAAAAAAAAGAAATTAGAAGAGAAGGAAAGGGAAATTAGTTCCATAGCAAAAGCGATTGAACAAAAACTTAACCACAAAGAAAAAAAATTTGAAAAAGCAAAAAAATTGCAAGAATTTTTAGATTTGCTTTCTGAAAAGATAAACCAGATAAACAAGCATATAAGAGAGGCTTCTGGTTTGGAGCAAAGCTCCCTGAGAGAAGAAATAACAAACTTGAGAGCAGAGCTAGAAGGCTTGAGAGTCAGGAAAGAGGGTCAGGAGCACAGAAAAG
>CAYTKV010000027.1:5640-11544 GCA_964438545.1 Candidatus Woesearchaeota archaeon
GAAGAAGATATAAAGAAACTCAGAGAAGAAACGCCTTTGTTGGATAAAAAATCAAAAGAAATTAAAAAGAGAAAAGAAGAACTTTCCGAGCTTGAAAAAGAAAGAAAAAAGTTATTTTCGTTAAAAACAGAGTTAAACGCAATAAAAGAAAGAATAGAAGACAAGAAAACGCTTATTTCCAGAACAAAAGCGGAATCTGAGTCGCTTGTTAAGCAAATAGAAGATTTGGAGGAGAAATTAAAATACGATAGCGAAAAAAAAGCTGGAGATTTTGTAAAAATATTTAAAAAAAATCTTGATAGCGAGGAAAATAACTTAGAATCTCTAAACAAAAAGGAATTAGAAAATGAAAAAGCGCTTTCTATTTCTGAATCTGAAATTTCTAGGCACGAAGAGATTAAGAATAATGTAAGTAAGACAGATATTTGTCCTTTGTGCCAAAGTAAAATCACTCAAGAGCATATCAGTCATGTGATTGGCGATTGCAATAAAAAAATTAAAAATGCGGAAACAAATCTGAAAAACGCCCAAGCACAACTTCAAAAATTAGAGCAAGATAAAAAGAGCACAATAGAAAAAATTTTTGAGCTTAAGAATTCTATTAGAGTTTGTGAAAATGATCTAATTTTACATAACACAATCAATGAGAAGAAAAATGAGTTAAAATCCAAGCTAGATTATGAAACTATTTTAAAAAAAGAAATTTATGAACTGGAAGAAAGGAAAAGGATTACAGAAAGCAAAACCGAAACTATTGCGCAAGTGGAGGAAAAATACAAAGATAAAATGCTAGAGATTGAAGAAATTTCTTCTAGAACAGAAGAGAATATTGGCACAACTTTGTTGTATAAAGAGCGAGAGTTAGAAAAAATAAAAAGCATAGTAGAGCAGAGCGAGGAAGACTTAGAAGGAATAGGCAATTTGATTGAATCATTTTCTTTAGAAATAGAAGAAAAGCAACAAATACTAAGTGAGAAAGAAGAACAAGAGGATAAGTTAAACGAGAGATTTAATAAAATGTTTTCTGAAAGAGACAGCCTACAAAAACAATACCAAGAAGAGAGCCTTAAACTCTCAGAAATCCAAAGCGAAATAAGGCAGTTTGAAGACCAGATTAATTACTTAAAATTGGGAAAAGCAAAAATTGACGGAGAGAAAGAAATCATCGAAATAGAAATGTCAGAGTATGGCGTTGTTGAATTTGTCCAAGGAAGTCTAAATGTGCTTGAGGAGAGGCTAAAAAAATCTAATGAAACCTTGAGTGGTATTGGCTCAATAAACTTAAGAGCCTTAGAAGTTTACGACGAAGTTAAGAAAGAGTATGTCGCTGTTAAGGAAAAGGCCGACACAATAGAAAAAGAAAAAGAAGAAATATTAAAAATAATTGATGAGACAGACAGAAAAAAGAAAAGAACATTCATGAAAGCATTTAATTCAATAAACGAATTGTTCTCTAGAAATTTCTCTAGGCTATTTGGCAAAGGCACAGCATACTTGCAGTTAGAAAATGAAGATGATATTTTTGCAGGAGGCGTAGACATAGTTGTTAAAATTGCAAAAGGAAAATATTTTGATGTTTCTTCGCTTTCCGGCGGCGAGCAAACAATAGTTGCGTTGTCGCTTTTATTTGCAATTCAAGAGTACAAGCCTTATCAGTTCTACATTCTGGACGAGATTGATGCAGCATTAGACAAAAGGAATTCAGAAAGATTGTCTGCTTTGTTAAATCAATATACTAAGAGCGGGCAATATGTCATTGTGACTCATAATGACGCAGTAATTTTAGATTCTCAAGTTTTGTATGGAGTAAGCATGCACGAAGGAGTTTCAAAAATTTTAAGTTTGAGAGTCGACAAAGCCGGCGGAGAATTTGGTTTGCAAGGCGGCGAGGAAAGTCTAAAGTTGAGTTAATGTTGTCGATTGAATTGCCAATTTTTCTTAAAACCATACTCTAAACTTCGCAAGCATCATTATTGGCTGATTTGCCAAAAAGTTAGTAAGTTAACAAAATAGCCAGTAAATTCTCTTTGGTGATTCATACCTTAATTACACCAAACCATAATACTTCCCCATTAATAAGTTAGTGGCTACATTATTTCTGATTTGACAATTGTCCTCTATAATCCTAAAATTATTATTTGCCCCGTTCTTCTGCTAACTATAAAATTATTATAAAGCTAATAATAGGAATTGATTTTTTATCGAATATAGATTATATAATAAAATAAAAATATTGAAAATTGTTGTAAAAATCAATTAGATGGCATTATTTAAGAAGCAGTGTACTTAATCAAAGGAAATTTTTTTGGATGCCTGCTTGATTTGTTTATATAAAACATTAAGTTTAAATAAGTTTCATTTCTCTACTTATAAAAGAGCATGGAGAAAAAGAAACAAGAGTATCGGGATGTAATTAGCGAGGTGATATTTGATTTTGTGGTGGTGCCTTTGGTGATACTGCTAGGAATGTTTATTGTAGGAGCTATCATGGACTTGATTGTTGATACACGCGGAACATTTGCTAAGGCGTTTTTGTATGTTGGCGGGACACTGGGGGTAGCGGCTTACTATTATAGGATGCTTGTTCAATCTAAAGTTAAAAGATAAAAAGTAATTTGACAAGTTTATCTGTATAATTCTTTTATTTCCATGTAATGATATTCAAAATCAAAAAAGCAAGAACTTGTAATAAATTAAAAATAAATCCATAGAGTTGAGCACTTCCAGCGTAATAAGGCATCATCGTTATTGCAAAATACAAATACAAAACATTATGCAACAAAAATAAAGCCGCGAAAATAAATAACCCTGCTGCAAAATGAGATTTCATTTTTATAAAATTTCTTCCGTAAACATAAAGTAAGCTTGCTATTAGCAAAATATTTATCACAGCGGTTACTAGAGACAAATTCATTATTAATGCCATTATACTATAATCTTTGTTTAATATTTATATCTTTTCATAAAAGAAAAAAGGAAAAAGAAATGTTTTTATTTTCATTTATGAGCCTGCCCAAACAGCCGTGTAATCATTGTCTCCTGGAGCCGAATGTTCTCCTGGGGGTGTGCCATCACCATCGCCATTTGTTGCATGTAAAGGGACACTTACGTCTGGTCCAATAACACTGTAATCCCCTTCTCCAATTTCTACTGCGTTTGGGTTATGTGCGCCAACAGCAGAATTGGAATTAAAAACAGGACAAACAAACCCTTCTGTCTTTTCCACTGGCTCTGCTGCAACAATAAATGTGCTAAGCACAAGAGTTAAAGCAAACAAACTAAAATTTAGCTTTTTCATGTTATTATCCCTCCTTACATTTTTTCAAAGAAAATTTCTTTATTTTAAATAGATTTTCCAGAATTATTCCCAAATTTTCTCCAAATCTCATCAAAAATTGAAATATTTGACTCCATCAAGGATGAAATAAAATAAACTGCTCCGTAATCTCCTCTTTTTTCTAAAATCTTGTTTTCAATCAAAATATCAATATGGTGTTGAATTGTTTTATAATCGTAACCAAGCTCTTTAGATAATTTATTTGCATTCATGGGTTTTTTCCTAATAGCGTTTATTATTTTAGCTCTTGCCTCTCCTCCCCTTGTTCCTGCAATAAGATAATAAATGATTTGTTTCATCAAAAAAACACTATAATTCTACTCATAAATCTTTTGATTATGAGGTATTATTATAACTTCAAATACACAATAATTTATAATTGAGTTCAAAATTGTCGATACTAAAATAATACATTCATAAAGATAAATTAAAATGACTATTACTGATTAGGTAATTAACATATAAAATCAATCAAAAACTAATATTTTCTTCTTCTGAATCTGCTTCTAAATCCTCTATTTTCGCTTCTCTCATGCCTCTCTCTTCCTTTCCATTTTCCCCATTTGTGTCTATGTTCATCTCTTTCAAATCTCCTCCCTTCTCTTTTGTATCTCTGTCCTGCTCCAAATCTGCTTCTTCTGTCAAAAATTCTTTTTCCTCCGTCAAATAACCTGAAGTCAACAGGCAGCGATTCTAGTTCAGGCAAGATTTCCTGAGTTATATTCAATGAATCGTCTTGAGTAACTTCTCTAAAGTTTTCATAATCCCTTGGAGAAACTAAGCTAACAGCAATTCCTTCTTTCCCGGCTCTTGCAGTTCTTCCGATTCTGTGAATATATTCAACACTATTCTTAGGTATATCATAGTTGTAAATATGCGAAATGTTCTTTATGTCTAATCCACGAGCAGCGACATCAGTGCAGACTAATATTAAAACTTCATGAGAATGGAAGGCCTTTAATATATCATTTCTTCTATTTTGAGTTAATCCTCCGTGAATAGCTCTAGCGTGGATATTGTACCTTCTCAGATTTTTAACAACAATATCTGTGTTTCTTCTTGTATTGCAGAATACCATCACAAATCCATTCTTTTCTTTCTTCAATAAATGTACCAATAATGAAAACTTCTTATCTTGCGGAGCATCATAAAAGACTTGTTTTAATTTAGAGGGATCAATATAAGATTCTGCTTCAACAAAAATAGGGTTTTTCATATAATTTCTGGCTATTTTTTCGATATCAGGATAAATAGTAGCGGAAAAAAGCAAAGTTTGTCTTTTTTTGGGGCAGGATCTGATTATTTTTTCAACATCAGGCAGAAAGCCCATGTCTAGCATTCTATCTGCTTCATCTAAGACAAGGAATTTTACATTCTCTAAATTCAAAGTTTTTCTATCTAAATGATCTAAGATTCTTCCGGGTGTTCCAACAACAATATCTGCTCTTTTTAAAGCCTCAATTTGCGGATTAATAGAAACTCCTCCATAAACTTCTTTTACATTTAGTCCATAATGCTTAGAGAAAATTCTCAAATTATGAGCGACCTGTTCTGCTAACTCCCTTGTAGGAGCCAATATTAACGCCTGTATACCCTTGCCTTTCTCGACTTTCTCAATAATGCCTGCTCCAAACGCGAGCGTTTTTCCAGAGCCAGTTGCAGATCTGCCTAAAACGTCTTTTCCCTCTAAAACAAGAGGAATTGTTTTTTCTTGTATCTCGGTAGGCTCTTTGAAGTTTACTTCTTCAATGACTTTGAGAATACGCTCGCTTAATTTCAAATTTCTAAATTTTTCCATTTTCAATTATTCTGACCGAAATCAGAAAAGTGCAAGTATAATCTTATCAATAAAGAAATAGCCTTTAACTATTTCATACACGTTTTAATTTTATACTATACTAAAAAGCATGTTTTTCAAGGTATTTAAACCTAAGGATAACTAAACTTTTGCGTTTTTAACAAATACAAATCTATTCATTACCTCTTTTAATTTTTTCACACTTCTTGCTTTTCTCTTAACCCATCTCCAATCCTTTCATAATTGCATGAGCGGATTCTAAGCGACCATGAAAGCCACATATTTGATTTTGTTTCTTTTATGCTTTTTAATACCTTCAAACTTTCTTCTGCATTTTGATAATATTCTTGACTAAGATTATCATTTTGCTCTTGAATTTTAATTCCATCTTTTTGTTTTTTATACCAACTTATTTTGCTCATGCTGTTCTCCAAAAAACCTTACAACCTGTTCAGTATTATTGAAAATAAGATGTTTTTTATATATTTCTTTAATTAAAGTGGCAGTTAACTTATTGAAGTTATTAATCTGGACTTTGTGTATTTTTTTATTATATACTTCTTGAAATCCACTTATTATTTTATTGATATTTGCCCTTCCAACTATTAATAAATCAATATCGGATCTTTTTTCTATCTTGTTTACCGAAGAACCAAAAATAAGAAAGGTGTTATTGATAAAATACAAAGAAAGCTTTTCATAGAGTATTTTTAAGAGCATGTCCTCTTCTAATTTTTCAATTAATCTTTCTTTTTCAGCTATAACCAAA
>CAYTKV010000028.1:0-11448 GCA_964438545.1 Candidatus Woesearchaeota archaeon
GGAGGTAACACTATGGCAAAACGCCGGGAAAAACTCACAAGAGACGGCTTAAGAGTAGTTTCTAAAAATGCAATTAAAGAGATGACAAGAAAAGATGAAGAGTTAAGGCAACAAGGCGATACCGCATTAATAAATTATGTTGCTCAACAATTAGAAACAATCTCAAGTAGAAATAACGAACTAGTTGAGGAAGTAAAGTACATCGTAAAGTTAATAGATTTAAAGACAGAGCTTAACCTTTTATCATCAGATTTAAAGCAAGCACATTTACAACATTCTAGTTTTGTTATGCCTTATATTTTATTAGGAGGTTTAGAGAAAGAAGATTTTCCTGTTGTGACAAGAAGTACAATAGATTCTTTTTCGCGTGAGGTTAAACCTACAGAAAGGATCTCTTGGGGCGAATGCAAAAAATATCGTCATATAATGAAAGAGGAAAATCCTTTATTACACGATTTTTCTTTTAGTAGAAATTTTAGGCTATTCACAGATATTTATGGGGGAAGGACCGCCATTCCGGGATCTATTTTATTTATCTGCAATTATGAACTTCTTAGAAGACAATCTAAGATAGATAAAGAATCTAAGGAGAGATAAAATGGCAAAACCAGAAGAAATTAAAGAGCAAAAATATCAAGAAGCGAAAAGAATATTTAATTCGCCGGCAAGCACGAGGAAAGGACTATATTTGGAGGGAGTTCATATTTATGGTCATGATCATGAAGTAGTTGGTCTCATAGAAGAACATGAAGAAAAATTACGAACCGTTATTACCTATGACAGCGCCATTAGAATTGAACAAATAATTAATGCACTTGATTTAAGAGCTTTTTGCATAGAAAATAATGTCCCATTTAGAGAAGCACTGAGCATACATGCCTACATGGGCGATTTTGAACAAAGCCGAAGAAAAACCATAGAGCATTTAAAAAAAACTGCTGGAAGATTAAACGATTTGGCTTCTAGGCTAGAGCAAGCAACAACAAAGGAAGAACCAATAGGAAATATTGATTTAGAAACAAGGAGGAGTTAGTTCTATGTTTTCAGATTATTTTCTTCTTGCATTAAAGAATGTCAGAAAAAGAGGAATAAGGTCATGGCTCACAATGCTAGGAATTTTTATTGGCATTGCGGCAGTTGTTTCTTTGATCTCGTTAGGCCAAGGCTTAGAGACAGCTATTACAGGTCAATTTGGCTCTCTTTCAACAGACACATTAGTTGTAACAAGCGCTGAAACAGGTTTTGGCCCGCCAGGAAGCACAGCTGTGAGGAAATTAAATGAGCGTGATTTAGAATTAATCGAATCTGTTCAAGGCGTAGAAGCTGCAATTCCGAGAATAATCAGAATAGCAAAAGTAGAGTTCAACAAAATAGCGCAATTTAGATTTGTAGGAAGCATTCCAGAAAATGAAGAGCAAACAGAATTACTTTACAAATTTTTTAATATAAAAACAGAACAAGGAAGATTACTAAATGCAGAAGATAGAGGAAAAATAGTCCTTGGAAATGACTTTCTCAGAGACAAGCCATTTGATAAAGAGATAAGAATAGGCACAAATATTAAAATTCAAGGGAAAAATTTTGAAGTCATAGGATTCGCAAGAAGAAGTAGCACCTTTGTGTTAAACAGCGCTATTTTTATGCCAGAAGAGGACTTAAAAAATATTTTAGAAATAGAAGATGAAATTGACCTAATTGCAGTTAAAGTCGAAGATGAGAAAACAATAGACAATGTTGCAGAGCAAATTGAACGAAAATTAAGAAAAGATCGAGATTTAGGAGAAGGAGAAGAAGACTTTTCTGTTCAAACACCTCTTCAAACACTTGAGTCAGTAAATATAGTTGTAAACATAATTAATTTAGTTGTATCAGGAATTGCGGCACTTTCTTTATTAATAGGAGGCATTGGTATCGCAAACACAATGTTTACTTCTGTTTTGGAAAGAACTAAAGAAATAGGTATAATGAAGGCAATAGGTGCAAAGAACAGCGACATACTAAAAATATTCATGATTGAAGCAGCGCTTTTAGGATTAGTTGGAGGAATTATAGGAGCGATTATTGGTTTAGGATTGGCATTCAGCGTTTCAGAATTTGCTGCTTCGGCATTGGGCGAGAACATATTACAAGTATCGCTTTCAATCCCTCTGTTGCTTTCGGCCATTGGTTTTTCTCTTTTAATAGGCATAATCTCAGGAATGATTCCAGCATTTCAAGCTTCTAAATTAAATCCCGTCGAGGCGTTAAGAAAATGATAGCTGATTATATAATCATGGCAATAAGAAACATAAGAAAAAGAAGGCTAAGAACATTCTTAACATTAATAGGAATTCTTATTTCTATAGCAACAATCTTTGTGTTAATTAGCGTTTCTCTTGGTTTGGAAAATGCAGTAGAAGAACAGTTCAGGCTTTTGGGCGCAGACAAATTTTTTATTCAGCCGAGAGGACAATTAGCTGGCCCTGGAACAACATCCGCGGCAATTTTAACCTTTGAAGATGTAAAAACAATAGAAAAAGTCCAAGGAGTAAAAGAAATTTCTGCATGGACAGCATCGCCTGCAAAAATTGAATACAAAGACGAAATAAGATTTACGAATGTTGTTGGCATTGACCTAGAAACATCAGACTTATTTATTGAAACAGGTGCATATAAATCAGATGAAGGAAGATTGCTGAAAAAAGGCGATACAAAAGATATAATGATTGGCTCTCAATATAAACGCAATAATTTTTTCAAAAAACCTGTAAATGTAAGAGATACTATTCTCATTAATGATATTCCTTTCAAAGTTAGAGGAATACTGAAACCAATAGGTAATCCTCAAGATGACAGATTAATTTACATGCCAGAAACTGAATTTAGAGAGCTTTTCAATATAGAAGAAAGAATAGACGCAATTGTGGTTCAAGTTGATAAAAATGAAAACCTAAAGAGCGTTGCTGATGGAGTAGAAAGAAAATTAATTAAATCAAGAGGTTTAACAGATAAGACAAAGGATTTTTCTATTCTAACGCCAGAGGAATTATTAGAGAGCTTTGGTGTCGTGCTTAATATAATTACAGCATTTCTTTTAGGAGTTGCTGCAATTTCCTTGTTAGTTGGCGGAATAGGAATAGCGAATACTGTGTACACATCGGTTTTAGAGCGCACAAAAGAAATTGGTATCATGAAAGCAATTGGAGCACAAAACAAAAATATCCTTGCAATTTTCTTAATTGAGTCAGGACTTCTTGGTCTAATAGGAGGAGTCATAGGCGTACTACTTGGAATTGCAATAAGCGAAACAATAGAATATATCGCTATTAATCAGCTTGGCACAACTTTGCTTAGAGCAGTTATACCATTTTATCTGATTCTAGGAAGTCTTACATTTTCTTTTCTGGTTGGCTCGCTTTCTGGCTTATGGCCGGCTTGGAAAGCAATAAAGGTAAAGCCGGTTGAAGCATTGAGGTATGAGTGACAATAAGTTTTAATATAATTATTGGTAGTTAATGCCATGATAGAAGTAAAATTTCCAAATTCTAATGATGTATTTGATCAGATAATATCTTCTTTTAAGGTAATAACACAAATTGAAGAAGAATCTTATAAAGATAATGTTATAGTATTAAACATGAAAAATATAAAATATTTTTATCCTTATTCCGCTCTCGTCATTGGCTCGAAAATAAAAGAGTTAATAGAAAATAAATTTGTTGTTAAAATTATTCCTCCAATGAGCCAAAATGTAAAAATTGCCGAGGCCATATTTCACATCCACAAAGATAAAAAAGAAGAATCTCGAAATTTTCTAGAAAACAAGATGGAAAGAATTTTCGAATTCGTAAAGAAGACTCTTCCAAAAAATTCTATAGAAAGCGCATGGTATCTTCTTGCTGAACTTTCAGATAATTTGGACCAACACTCCAGATTTACCCGCGCAGATTTTATAGCAAACTATGATAAAGAAAAAAATCATATTGATATAGGAGTTTTAGACAATGGCGTAACAATTCCAGCACTTTTTGAACAAAAGTCAATAAAATTTGATAAAGACACAGAAGCAATTATGATGGCGTTGAGAGGGGTGTCTACAAAGGAAGAAGTTGGAAGAGGCAGGGGATTAGAAACATCTAAAGAATTGGTAACTAATGGCTTGAAAGGAGAATTTTATCTTTTTTCTAGAAGAGGAGCAGTTAAAATTACTATTAAAGAAATAAAGCATTTAGAATTACAAAACTCTGTTCTTAAGGGCACTCTTGTTTACATAAGATTCAAAGTCCCACAAAAAAGCTTAAATATCTATAAATATTTAGCTTAAAATGGAAAAGAAAATAAGTTTATTTAAGCATTTTGGCAAAATTATCATCACCAGAAAAGCGATAGCAGATTTTTTTAATGAACTTAGAGAACTTTCTGTTAGCGAAATACTGCTTGACTTTGACAAGATAGAGTTTATTTCAAGATCATGTGCACACGAATATATCATAAGAAAAGAAAATTCTGGCTTGAAAATTAGAGAATTGAGCATGTCACCAAAAGTCTTAGCAATGTTTAATTTAATAATAAAACAATCCCTAAAAGTCAAGCCAGTTGAGGCTTTAAGGTATGAGTAGGCTTAAAAATAATAGTTCTAGAAAATACAAGAGGCAAGTAGAAGTTAGGGGCGAGATTAAAGTTTCAAACTTGACAGTTTTCATAAAGAAGTGATAAAAGACGTGAAATATAAGTCTTTCTATTGTTATTACTTAGAAGTTATTATTTATACCAACAGAAGCGATAGCACAATAACTTTTAAATAACTTAATGCTCCATTTTAACCTATGAAAAAGTCTACTATCTTAGGATTGATTGGTATAGCTGCTGCAGCTACCACATATTCTCTAGTGGATACTAAAAATATTGAAAAAATTGATGCTATTCCAGCAGTTGTGCGAACTACAAATGAGTCTAGTCAAGGCCTCGAAGGCATGGTGGGGGCAGCTAAGGAAAAGGAAAGCCACAAACTAGAAGAGCTTTTTAAGATTACACTTGAAAGACATAGAGATGAGGAATTTGTCAAAGAACATGGACCCATGTTTCAATATGTAAAGAATCCTACTGAAATACGCCTTTCTGAAATAAATGATTTTGTTATTGCCCTTAGTCCAGAATGGTGCGTGGCTTGCAGGGAAGCAGTGCCAGGATATCAGAAATTATTTGAAGAACGCTACATAAGAAGAAAAAACCAACCGGCAATGGCAGTATTTAAATCACTCAATGATAATCTAAATGATTCATTTGAAAATTTTTATCAGTCTCTCGGAGTAAAGAGATTTCCAACATATGCTATTGCACAACGAGATAATGCTGGAGAAGTGAAATTAGTCTTTGTAAATCTAAAGGGAGATGCCGGCGTTGGAAGCTTAGAAAGAGACATTGATAAAGTTCTTTATGGCATAGATCATGGTTCTGCATTTGTTGAACCAATTTTAAAAGCCATTTATGATAATTGTGACCCTGTTATTGACGCATTAACAAGTGAAAAATTGCCTGAAATTAATATTTTAGAGAAAGGCAGGCCAATAATTAATTGGGATTTGTCTATTCCTTCACATTTTTCTTTGGCTTTGCATCATGACCTAAATTCTAAAGGAGTACACGCATATTATTTAGACAGATTAAAAAAAGAAATTTGGCTTAAAACAAATGAGGAGCCAAATCCTGCTTTGCCTGAAGAGCTTGTCGAGCATCTTTTTAGAACCTATTTTCCAAAAGAGAAGGCTGAACGTCTAATTAAAGATAAATCAGCATGGAGAAAGTACTTTGCTGTAGGGAGTGATGAGCCCCCGTCTAAAGCTGAAGATCTAACTTTAATGGATATTCTTGGATATGACTATGCAGGTATTTTCATTAAACCAGATCCAACTGATTCACATTATATTCCGACTGTGAGTGGAGAAAATCATTATAGAATGCTTGAAGATATAAAGGCTTGGCAAAAGGCTTTAAGCCAAATGAATGATCACAATATTCCTACGGAAATTAAGAGGCATTGGGACTCATATTTAGCAGATTCAAGAGGCAAATATGATGGAACTGCAAATAGATATCGCTTTCCTAGAGCAGTTAGTAATGATTTTAAAAAGGAGATGGAAAAATTCAGACAGGAACATGGCATTGAAGTGAAATATTTTGATTTGCCTTCAGATACAGATTTAGAGAAACATGTTGACTCTCTTTCACTGACTGATAAAGAAAATGGTGAATACTCAGAGTGTTTAGTTACTGCTAGGGATAAAAAACAGAGATTCTATGAAAAATTCGGAGAATATTTTATTCCTAGAGACACACCTTATCAGGTTTTGGAGAGCATGATTGCTAGTAAAGAGTTATCACTAGTTTCAGGAGTATATTTTGATGCCCAATGGAATAAAGAATTTGATTTAATGTTACAAAGAAATAAGAATGCTATTGACAGAGGACAACTTGGAATATTTACATTGGAATTTCAAGAAGGCAAATTAGGTCCATTTCCTCCTTATAAGGCAGGAATAGGATATAGTTTATTAGCTTATGGCTTGCCTCCAGGAGCCATAATAGTAAAATCTGATTTAAGTCATATTGCTAGTTTTTCGGACTATGGTCATTTGAGGGCAATTGACGAAAAGTTTATTAAGTAGAAGGTATTGCAAATATAAATAAATTATAGGAGGTAAAATGAACAAGAAAGCAATAATAGGCGCGCTTGGTTTGCTTGTGTTACTTGGTTTTATAGCTTATTTAAGCACTAGAACCGTGACTGCTTCCCCTTCTGAAAAATTGGGGTCATTAGCAACCATCGCAATAACAGACGATCCTGAAGTAGAATGCACTAACGGAGCACACCGGTGTAGAGATAATGCAGGAGGGTATCAGGAAAGCCAGTGTTATGGAGGTGGATGGGGTCCATGGTACAATTGCTGTGCAAATTGCAATTGCGGTCCTGGCGGGCCTAATGGCGAATGCACACTTGCTAATTAGTGAAGATTTTTTGTTGGCTATGGGAAGGTGTCAAAAAGCTAGATATTATTATACTCAATGAAAGATAAAAGCTTCACTTGTAAGATTTACAGAATATGTCAAGGGGCTAAAAAAGCTGGAGCAGTAATTATTTATTTCTAGAAATATTCTCTCTAGAATATTTGATTTCATTTTCGGTTAGTTTAGAAACAAGTTCATCAAAATTAGAGACAAATATTTTCGCTTCTTGCAACATTATCCTTATTTTCGCTTCCTGATCAACTTTCATATAATACTGAGCATCGATTCTTTTATCTTTATGCTGGTCTATTGTTTTTGTTTTATCTTCTCCTAAGAGCAAAGTAACTGCTAAAATGGAGCAGGCATGATTTTCACATTTTATGCCTATTCTCTGAAGGAAAGAATAAAGAGCATAGTATTCTGCATAATAAATAGCAACAGTAGCCCAAAGAAAATCTTTATCGTTCAAATCCTTTTCTGCCCTTAGCAAAGAAGATTTCGCCTGTTCAAGATAAGACTTTGATAATCTTTCATTGGTCTCAACTATTCTAAGCCCATCCTTTAATTTGAAACACCAACTTAGTTTTTTATTTTCCATAGTGTTCCCACATTATATTCACATAAGAGGAATGATTATTTAGAATTATGTGGTTTGCCTCTATTTCTTTTATTAAGGTTTCTTTTTCTGCTATTGCTTTTTTAAAAGATTTCTCTGTTAAACGGTTTTTATGAACTTTATAAGGCAGTAAGTGAGAAGGCATTTTTTCTTCTTTATTTGAAATGACAAATAAGTCCAAATCAGAATCTTTATCTGCGGTGAATCTAGCAAAACTTCCAAATATGATTATTGTTGAATTTGTATTAATTGATTTTAGGAAAGTCCTAAATTCTGGATATTTCTCTAAGAAGAGATCCGTTTTATAAATTTCGGCTTTTAATAGACAAGATTTGGTTTGAATGTTATCTAAATTTAAATCAAAATATTTATTCTTTCCTTCTACCTTACTTTTTAATATTCTTTCATTTTCAAGATTAGCAAGGATATCCTGGCAGGTTTTAAGGGGAAGTTTTGCAAGCCTGCTTATCTGCCTCAAATAAAATTTTGCTCTATAGTCCCCTCTAAATAAACCGATTACATCAAGTTCTTTGTTTCTTTTTGGATACATATGTATATATTTTGATACATCAGTATTTAACCTTTTTGCTAGGTTTCCTGCTCTTGAACTTAATAACTGGAAACGAATGCCAAAGACTAGTCAATTCCAAAATTAAACCAAATAATAGTTAAATTATGGTTGGCGTATTGTCTAATATTAAAAAAATAGAAAACAAGTTAAAATTCAATTTATTCCAGCATGGAAATTTTTAATAGAGAAGAATGGTTTGGATTAAAAAGGAAAGTTAAATATATCCCTTTAGAAGTGGTCGTTGAATAATTAAATTTAGGTATAATAATTTATTTAAACTTTGAAAAGTTTAAATTTTCCAGAGCGAGGGGTTTTGTGAGAAAAAACTAAAGCAGATAAGATTTTATTGAATTATTTTAGCGCATTATTTAACAAACTCTTCCGTGCTTTTCAAAATATTTTTGATGGTATTCTTCAGCGGGATAAAATTCTTTAGCTTTTTTAATTTCTGTCACGACTTTTTTATTTAATCTTTTCTCAACTTCTTTTTTTGACCTAGTTGCAAGAGCTTTCTGTTTTTCATTATAATAAAATATGACAGAGCGATATTGTATTCCAATATCAGGGCCTTGCCTGTTTAGTGTTGTAGGATTATGAATCTTCCAGAAAATGTTCAAAAGAGCTTCATAGCTTATTTTTTCAGGCTCAAATGTTACTCTAACAACTTCCGCATATCCGGTTTTGTCTGTGCAGACTTGCTCATAACTTGGATTTTTATATTTTTGAGAGCCACCCATGTAACCAACCTTTGTTTCTAAGACTCCCTTAACTCTCGCAAAATCATACTCAACATGCCAGAAACATCCTGCCCCAAAGCATGCAATTTCTTTTTTCATATTAGTCTATTTTAAACTAATTTTAAATATTTATTGATATTAAGATACTGAAAGTTATCGAGATATCTTAGAAAAGTTGCCATACATATAATTGCTTCTGTTTATTTTTTAGTAATTATATTCAATATCTCTAATATAAAATAATTAAGGCATTTATCAGAGGCAAAAATATCTTGAGGTATTCTCTCTTTAAGTTGACAAAATTTGATATTAAATTAGGATTTAATTAACAACACTAATCCAGTTTAATTTCTTGAAATCTTTATCAAATGTAGCAATATTATTTATATCTTCTTTTTTCATTAAAGCCAATGTAGAGCAATCCGTAAAACTAAATTTTGTATTTTTTTGTTTTTTAAAAATTTCCCATGCTTTTTCAAATGCTTCTTCGTCTATAGTTAACATTTTTGTAGAATCTATTAATTCATTTCCGCTATTAACGCTTATTGATAAGCTCTTTGCTTTGTTAAGAAGAACAGTTACGAATTCATCAAAAATGTAATCGTAAATTATAGGAATTCCATATTTCCCATTGACTATTTTTTTCATTATAATTAGAGATTTATCATGATTTTCATCATTTTCAATCTTATACGAGATTATAAAACTAGAGTCTAAGAATATCATTTTTTAAATCCATATAAAATTTCATCTATTTCCTCACTCCATCTCACTCTTTTATTTCCTATTTTGATTGGTTTTATTCTAAGTAGATTTCTTGGATCTGGCTTATTTTTCTTCTCTTTCATTAATTTTTCCTCTTCCAATGCTTTTCGCATAGCCAGATTTAATGCTTCTCCAAGTTTCATTCTTTCTTCTACGCTCATGGCTCTGAATTTTCTAAATGTTTCTTCATCTACATCTCTCACAGCAATAAATGTTTTAGTCATATGTATAACATGTTAAACATGTTTATAAAGTTAACTATTCATTGTTTTTGACAATATTAATTAAATTAAGAAAAAATAAAAAAGAACAGCAATTTTTCTTTCAATTCTGCCAGCATATTAAATATACTGCACAAAAGTTTACAAATCTTTGTACTATAATACAAATTTTTATACCAGAGCCTTTGCTGCTTTCACAATAGCCCTGGCATTAATTTGATATTTTTCTAGCAATTCTTCTGATTTGCCGGAATGAGGAATTTCCTTAATAGCAAGAGTCTCAATTTTGATATTTGCGTTTCTCAATTCATCGCAAAGCATTTCTCCTATGCCTCCTTCTTTATAGTGATCCTCTGCCATGACTAATTTATTTCCATGTTTTTTAACAAAATTAGCGAATTTATTTGTATTAAATGGCTTAATGCAATACAAATCAACAACAGAGCAGTAAATATTTTGTTTTTTTAATTCTTCATAAGTCTTTAATGCTTCATGTAACGTAATTCCAGAGCCAACAAGAACAACTTTATCCTTGTTTGATTCTCTAAGAATTTTGAAATCATCCAAATTAAAAATTTCATAATTTTTACAAATGACTTTTTCTTTTACAAGTGCTGATCTGTTATACTTTACTCATTTAATTTTAGAAGCTAAATAAACCAGTTTTTCTGTTGAGACAGCATCAGAAGGATAGAATATTGTGCTGCTCGGCAGAGCTCTAAACAAAGCAATATCCTCCAATCCCATTTGTGATGCCCAGTCTTCACCGATTGAAACGCCTGAATGAGAGCCGCACAATGTGAAATTTTCTTTTGACAAAGCAGACATTCTTATTTGATCATGTGCTCGAGAAAGAAAAGCAGAAAATGTAGAAGCAAAAACATTGAATCCTTTAGCTGACAATCCTAAAGCCATTCCAACCATGTTTTGCTCTGCAATAAACGCCTCGATAAACTGCTCTGGTTTTACTTTTTTAACTTCTTCGGCATATGTTGAATTGCTAACTTCTCCGTCAAGCGCAATTACATTTGAATTTGCTTTTGTTAAATTAGCAAGCGCCTTGCCATAGGCAGTCCTTGTTGATATTTCTTCTCCAATTTTGTAATAGTTATTCTCTACCTTTCCAAACTTACTATCTTCTGTAAAAATTTTTTCAGGTTTTTTTATTTCAATTTTAGGAAATTTAACATCAGGAATTTCATTTAAGGCTTTTTCTAATTCATCTTGTTTTAAAGCTCTTCCATGCCAGCCATTTTTATCTTCAATAAATGAAACTCCCTTTCCTTTTATTGTCTTTGCTATTATTACAGAAGGTTTTCTAGATCGTCTTACTTTTTCAAATGCGTTAATAATTTCATTAATCTTATGTCCATCAACAATTTCCACATGAAAACCAAATGACTTTAATCTTTCTTCATAAACTTTTAGATTATGCCCCAACATTGTTTCTCCTCTCTGTCCAAGTCTATTAACATCTATAATCAGGCAAAGATTGTCTAATTTATAATAAGAAGCCAATTGCAATGCTTCATAAAAACTTCCTTCAGATGTTTC
>CAYTKV010000029.1:0-11433 GCA_964438545.1 Candidatus Woesearchaeota archaeon
TTTAAAGTGTGGTAAACGCAAGGACTTTTTTATTATTATATTCATCAAAAATGTCAAAATAATATTCTGTTAACTTAGAAAATTCCGCTTTATAACCTTAAAACATCTTTTTTCTTTAGCTATTTCTTATTTGCACTATCTTCTTATGAACATAAAAACTTAAAAACTTTCATTTTTTATAGAGAAAATGAAGAAAGATAAAGAACTTAAAAATAAAAAAAATAAAACAGCTGAAGAGCGAACAAAATTTAAAGCTCTCAAAAAGAATAAAGAATTGCTTGTTATATTTTTGGTAATGCTTGCTTCTTTCATTATTTTTTTTATTTCTTATTCAATTTTTCAAAGCTTAAGAACTTTTGAGTATCAAGGATTAACCTTTACTAAAGTAAAATTTGGGGAAATACCTTTTTATAGATACTATTATTACACAGACATTGGAGCCACAGGCAGAGTTGTGAATCCAGAGCAATTACATCAAATTAATTTATATTTAAGAGTAGACCCAAGAGAAAATAATGTTCCTGTTGAAGGCGAGATTCTTTTCCCAAACAGAAAACAATTTTTATACGTCAGCGTTAATGCAACCAACTTAAACAAGTGCGAATATACAAACACCATGTTAGCGAGCCTGACAATTTTTCTTTCAGGAAACCAGTTTAATGTTAGAGGAGCTACTCCAGATGAGAAAGTCGCTGAAGAAGCAAACTTCAAGCATATAACTTGTGAAAATCGCCAAGACAATATGGTAATACTAATTCAAGAAGGCACAGAAACAAAAATAGTGAGAGAAGCAGATAAATGTTACGTTATATCTGTTGCTAACTGCGATGCTATTGAGGCAATAGAAAAATTCATGACACAATCAATCATAGATGCAAAAACCAGAGCATAAATCAAAAATCTGTCATAGCTAATTATGAGGCATAATTTCTTAGTCGATAAATAATCATTCATAAACCAATTTGGGAATTGATATAGCAGTTAAAAGAGAATTTATAAACTTAAAAATTCTTCAACACTAAATGGCGTCAATTAAAAATTTCATTGACATTTTTTTGCATCTTGATAAATACATAGGCATAATTATTCAGGAATTTGGTGTCTTTACTTACTTTATTTTATTCCTAGTCATATTTAGTGAAACAGGCCTTGTGATAACTCCTTTCTTGCCAGGAGATTCTTTAATCTTCATAACTGGAATATTTGCCGCGAGCAAAGCCTTAAATGTTTTTTTGCTTTTTCTGATTTTAACTTCAGCAGCAATATTAGGAGACACATTTAACTATTGGATAGGCAATTACTTTGGAGAAAAAGTATTTCTAAGGATTAGATTCTTTAAGAGGGAGTATTTAGAAAAGACAAAGGAGTTTTATAAAAAACACGGTGGTAAAACAATAATTCTAGCAAGATTTATCCCAATAATAAGAACATTTGCCCCTTTCGTTGCTGGCATGGGAAAAATGAACTATTCAACTTTTCTGAGTTTTAATATATTCGGAGGAATTTTTTGGGTGGCTATTTTTATTTTTGGAGGATATTTCTTTGGGGAAATTCCATTTGTCAGAGAAAATTTGTCTTTAGTAATCATAATGATTATTCTTATATCTCTGCTTCCGCCTTTAATGAACTTTTTAAAGAATAAAATAAGAAGCAGGAAATAGAAAAGCAATAAAAATATTTAATATTTATTTCAAAACATTTAATAATTTTGGTTCATCTCTAAGAAATCAATAAAACCAAATACTCAATTCTTTTTTCTTTTTATAATATTGTTATAGATATTCATCATGTCTGTATAAACTGGAATATTATTAATTTTAAAAATGAAAACATTTGCGAACCATATTAACACAACCATAATCGTGCTGCCAAAATACCATATTAGGATATGAGTTAGCTCAAAATATTGATAGCCCCAAACCAATAAAAATGCAAATACCAGTATCCTTGTTATGTTCAAAAAAAGAAAAACCAATAACAAAAACAAAATGCTCTTTACTCTTTTCTTTGTTTCCATAGGCGTTGTTAAGTTTAATATTAACAATAGATAGTAAGCAGCACCTGCAACACAAGCAGGAATTATTTGCGCCTGCAAATCAGAAAAAGAGATTATGTTGTTTTGCATTAAGACAGCAGTATTATCAAACAACTGAACAACAAAAAATACAGGATAAACAGTTAAAGGTGTAAAGACAGAGTAAAATATTTTTAGTTTGAACAATCCTAGTAATACAAGAGCTAAATACCGGCGCAATAATTCATAAGCCTCTTTTCTATTCATTAATAATCTTATACATTAACTTTTAAAAATGTGATGTTAACTCTAAGAAGTTTGAAAAGATAGGATAGATATTTAAAAGAACTTTATGCTTATTTTAAAGGAGAAATAAAATAAAATGGATACTGTTTCCTCACGCTTGGATTTGAATACAATAAATTTATTTGTTAATGTGTTAAAAGCAAAACGTTCTGAAGTAGTTAGAGAACTCGTAGAATCTGGAAAAAAACACAAGGCAGTAGAGCTTTATAAAATGAAAAAAGTAAGCTTTGGTTTAGGAGCAAAACTAGCTGGAGCATCATTAAGCGAATTTATCGATTTGCTTAGAGAGTACAATGTTTATTTGAATTTAGAAAAAGAAGATGTCGAGAAGGCTCTTAAAACCGCTAGAAAGGTGCTATAAGCAGAGAGCTTATCTCATAGCCTATCTCATTGAATCCTGAGCTAAACCCCTTTAATGTTCATTAAATTCCGAAGAAAAGAAGTTTTTAATTTTATCTTTCTTCTTCAGACCCCATTTCCTTGGACCTAGAAACTCTAACTGCGACAACTATTATCAAGATTATTAAGAGTACATTGGCAATCCCAATTACCCATAAGAATGCTTTCCCCTCGACAAATCTTGAAAATCCTCCTCTAACTCCTGCTTCACTTTCTATATTTACTCCAATTTCTCTTCTTTCACTTTCGCCATTGGATGTTGCTTCTATGAAGAAAGTGTTTTCTCCTTCAGCATCTTCATCCACTCCAAATGTAAGAACAACTTCTTTGCTCTCGCCAGCATCAAGGTCTAGCGTTGATGGTGTTACGCTTGTTAATGAAGCCCAAGATTGAAAGCCAGTCGCGTCAACGCTGAATGTTGCTCTTTCATTCTTTAGATTAGTTATTGTTGCTCTAACAACTAATTCCTCTCCTGCTTTTGCGTCTGAGTCAAGAACAGCGCTTATGGCTGCAATTCTTTCACTAGGAGCTCCGCCAACAGCACATCCTACGACTCTAAGAAGAGCTATTGTTGGCTCGTCAGAAGACTCTCTGAAAACGCCTCTCTTAAAATCAAAATCTGCTGTTAATTCTAAAGGATAAGTGCTGTCTGCTAATCCGCTCGGAACTGTAAATTCAAAGTTTACTGTTTCCCTGTCTCCTTGGTCAAAGTCTTTTCTGATTATTACTGATTCATCTACATTTAATCTTGAGCTGAACAAATTAACTTGAATTTGGTCTTCTAAATCCTCATCACCAATGTTAAATACGTCAGCCATTAATGAAACTCTGTCTCTGCAAGTAGCCTCACTTGGTGTGAATACAATATCATCAAATGCTATGAACTTGCCTTCGTCATTTTCTCTTTCAATACTAATTGATTCAAAAGTTTTACTGTCAAAAGTTTCTGTGCATTCGTTTTCCTCTCCCAAATCATCGCCGAATGCCTTCACAAAAACTTTGTAGTCTCCGTCTTCCATGTCAGCAGGAATTCTGAATCTGAATGTTACTGTTTCTTCATCATCTTCATCCAAATCGCCTATTCCAATTTCTTCTTCATCATCATTTTCAAAATCAAGCTCGTTTGTTTGGTCTATGCCTTTTGAGTCAAACAATCCTAGTTCAACACTAACATCATCAACATCTATGCTTCCCATGTTTTCAACATCAACTGTTATTTCAATTACATCTAATAATAGCCATTCATCATCATCGCCATCTCCAGTATTCTCAATATCAAAATCTGTTATCTCAAGGTTTCCTCCCTTTTCGCCAGCTATACAGAATGAACCGCCAACACGCAATATCTTACTAGCTTGTGTGTTGTCTGATGCTTTGGCAGTTATTGTCACAGATTTTCCCTCAACTCCAACATCTCCCAGATTAACTGCTGTCACTGTGACTCTTTGTGATAATCCAGCATTTAGATTAAAATTATCTATAGAAAATGTAACATCAAAATCACCTGTGTCTGTTAGCTCAATATTTGATAATGGAACATTTCCATTATTTTTTACTTCAATTTCCCCCGCGCTTGTTTTTGTTATAGCTCTTGTTTCTGTTATTGTTAGTTCCTTTTTGTCATTTATTAGTACATCAAAACCAATGCTACCATGTGATGTGTTATTTACTTTTGCAACAAGCTGTCCAGCAATATGTCCTGCCTGATTAGGATTAAAACTAATAATAGCCTCTCTATTAGTTAATTGTTCATTAGCATTAATAGTCAAAGAAGTAGGACTTACCAATGTTGCAGTACCACTTACTAACGTTAAACTAAAACTAACAAGCGATTCTGTAGAGCCTGTATTATTAATATTGAATGTAATCTTAAAAGTGCCATCATCATGCTCAACATTAGCAGGAGAAGATACTTTAACTATCACTAAGTGATCCGCGCTCACCACTCCCAAAAGTTGAACTACAAGTATAATCGTTAATACTGGTATTAACAATATTTTTGTTTTGTTTGTCATTTTGTCTTTATTGTTGTAATTCTTTAGTTACAAAACGGTATTTAAACTTTTCGGTGTTGCAGAACATATATTATTTTTCATATTTTTTGCTTGTCTTTCCGAAAATTTAGGAATATTTAAATAAATGTGTTTCTAATTAATTATAACAAAAAGGTTATGATATAAAATACTAATATGCCTATCAAGTCTAGATAAAATCTTTGGGGAGCATGGGCTTTTTTTATCGGCATAGTGCTAGCAGTGATAGTGGGCGTTTTTACACAAAATAGCGCAAGTCCTCTAATATTTTTGGTGCTTGTTGCTCTAGGCGTTGTTTTAGGTTATTTTGTTGCAGAAAAAGAAGTGCAGACTTTTCTTCTTGCTTCTGTCTCTTTAGTAATAGTAAGTTTCGCGGGCATACAGGGTCTTGTTTTAGACGCGGCAATTAGAGGACTACCAATAGGAAAAATAGTCGCCTCAATTCTTGGCTCTTTACTTTTTTTGTTTATTCCTGCAACAATCATAGTCGCGTTAAAAACAGTTTTTTCTTTGGCAAAAAGATAATTCAAGCAACAAAACACTTTTTTGAATTAGCCATATAATTTTTTAAATAATAATTTATCTTAACTCCACATTCCACTAGATAATAGCTTTTTATAATATAGAGGGCTTTGATTAGCCCATATTTTTAAGAAATTTAATCACCTTAAAAAAATTGCCTATTTTATTATTATGTTTATTTTTATATTTTCTCTGCATATTGTTAATAATTTAACTTTGCTATTTTTGTTAAAAATCTTTATTGACAAGCCTAAAAATTAGATTTTCTGGGTTTTTCCAAACTATCCCGCAAAATTTGAAATGCTGCTATTAAATTGAATACTTAACCAAAAATTATATATCATACGTATAGAATATATAATTTTTCATTTCCTTTGTGTTAATCCTCTCTTAAACTCTTAATTAGCCCATGATAAAATCAGGTTTTTCTCTCTGCTTTTTTTCAACAGGTTTATGAATCTGCGCGAACTGAGGAGTTGCAATTATTATATTCTCGCCGAAACCTGCTATTGTTCCTTCCAATGCGTCAACAGTTTTTTTTATTTTTGAAACAGCGCTCTTCAACTCAATTATGTCTTTTGATTTTAATGGTTTGATGTCAATAATCGCTATTGTGTAACCATCTCTCAGCGAATTTAGAATGTCATCCATATTCTCAAAGCTCTTTAGAACAAACGGCTTCACAACAACTTTATTCCCTTCAGGTTTAACAGAATTAAGATCAATTTCAACATATTCTTCTTCTCCCCCGCCGCCAAAAATCTTTTTTAGGTTAAATGCCATGTTTTATTTTCGTTAAATGGGTATATAAATATTATTGATTTCAGTTTATATCATTTATTCTCATTATTTTATTTTCCGATAAGATTATCAATTTCTTTTCTTAGCTCTAAAGACCTTTTTTCAAGAATTTTTTCTTGCTTTTCGACTGAATCTATCTTCATCTCAAGCAATTTTTTCTTTTCTTCTAGATGCTCATTTAATTTTGTTTTCGTCGTTTTCAACATGACGCTTGAAACAATCTTATACACCTCGTCATCAGATTCTTTTAGTTCATTTATTGCATTCTCAACGCCATTTAGTTCTATTTGAATTGCTTGTTTCTGAGAAAGAAAATTCTGCAAATTATTTTCTATAACCTGTAATTCTTCTATTTTTTGATTGGCTTTAGAGTTTAGAATCATAGAGAACTATACGCCTCTCAATTTAACTATTTTGTTTCTTGGCTTGTAAAATATTTTCGAGCCGCAATGAGGGCATATAAATCTTTTTTCTAAAGCTTTGTTGCTTATCAGTTTTTCACATTTAAAACATTTATATTGAGCCATAGAAACCCTAAATTTACTGGTTTTTTAAAACTTACTATCCTAAAGAGATAAAAAGCAAATCTTTATATATTCAAAAAAATTAAAAAAAATAGGCTAAAATGGCATCAAAAGAGGTTGTAAAGGAGGAAAGTTCTGAAGAAGACATTGATGAATTCGACGTTGATGCGGATCTCTTTAGCGGCTTACATTCAACGTCCGAAGAATAATTTTTTATTTTTTTTCTAAAATTTTTTTTAATTTAAAGTATTCTCTTATTTCACCGAGAGATTCGTATAGAGATAATAATTTTTTCTGGGTGTCTGTTCTTTCATTTTCATTTAAATCTAAAAGAAGAATTTTTTCATAAACAACAGCGGCATTTTTTCTTTTATCTTTTTTCATGTATTCATCGCCTTGAGATTTGTAAATATCTTTTACATTGTTCATTATTTCTTTTTTCTGTTTCTCTTCACAAAAAGATAATGCTTTGTTTAAAGTAATTTCTGCATCATCGTAACTTCCTCCTTTAATGAAAAATTCAGTCGCTTTTACCAACTCGCCCACTTTATTTTTAGTGGAGGTATTTATATCAGCTGCCGCTCTTAAAGTTCTCCCTCCCTCAGAAAACATTTTTTTGTTGGAGTATAATTCAGATAATTTAACCAAAACAAATCTTCTAGCATCAAAATCTATTTTATTTTTCAAGCAACCTGTTAGGTAATTAATCTTAACATAATCGCCCATTTGTGGAAGTTTATTTTCAATATCCCTTCTTGTTAATTCCTCTATTTTCATGACAAAATAGAGCTTTATTGGTTTATAATTTTTATTATTCTATAGGCTTATAGTAAACGACCTTAATTTTTCCCAAAAATAAAATCTTGCTTCATTATCAAGTATTTATTTGGTGTTGTTTATCGTAGTTAAAAATAAAGTAATTAACTTATGTTTGATTAGCCACGTTTGCCGTTAGAGTAAATATCTATATCCTTTTTATATATAATAATTTGTCATTTCTGGAAATTTCCTATTAGAGATTATTATGTTTAAATTAAAAAATGTGTAAGCCTGTTTCAGTAAAATAGAAAACTTTTATAATGCATAATTCTAATTTATCTGAAACAAAAAGAGCATGAAATTAAAATTTAAGCCCATGAATCTTGAAGCAGGAAGGCCCATAGCGTTTATAAATAAAAATTTTGCCGAGAAGTTTAATATCTATGAGGGAAACAGGATAGAAATTAATTATAAGAAAAAAAGATTGATAATTATCGTGAATATTGTTGAAAGATTCCTCAATGACAAGGAAATATCTTTTTCGAAGGAGGCTGTTTCGTTTTTGAAAATTAGAAAGGGCGCTGAAATAGACGTTTCACTAGCTATTGAGCCAAGGAGCACAAGATATATTTTAAAAAAATTAAACAACAAAGAATTGAAAAAAAATGAAATTTATTCTATTGTAGAAGATATTGTGAGCAATGCACTGAACGAAGCAGAAATTGCATATTTTGTCTCTGGAGTATATCATAACGGTATGACGCTAAAAGAGACGATATATCTAACAGAAGCCATAGCAAAAACAGGAAAAATATTAAAATGGAAAGAAAAAAAGATAGCTGATAAACACAGCGTTGGAGGAATTCCAGGAAATAGAACAACGCCAATAGTTGTATCAATTTGTGCTGCTGCCGGTATTATAATGCCCAAAACCTCATCTAGGGCAATAACAAGCGCTGCTGGGACAGCGGATGTTGTAGAGACATTAGCTAATGTAACTCTTTCAGACAACAAATTAAAAAAAGTTGTGAAAAAAACTAATGCGTGCTTGGTTTGGGGCGGCTCCTTAGGATTAGCGCCTGCAGATGATAAACTAATCAAGGTAGAAAGACTTTTGAACCTAGATCCAGAGCCACAGCTTCTAGCTTCTATAATCGCAAAAAAAATTGCAGCAGGAAGTAATTATGTTTTAATTGATATTCCTAATGGAGAAAACTCAAAGGTTAGTGAAGAAGGAGCATTAAATTTAAAGAAAAAGTTCTTAAAAATAGGCAAGCATTTCAAACTAAATTTAAGCGTTGTTCTAACAGACGGCTCGCAACCAATTGGCAATGGCATTGGTCCAGTTTTAGAAATGCGAGATGTTTTAAGAGTTCTAAAAAGAGAAAACTCCCCGAAAGATTTAGAAGAAAAATCTATTTTTCTTGCTTCTGAGATCTTAGAGATGATGGACAAAGCAAAAAAAGGACAAGGAAGAAAGCTAGCTCAAGAAATTCTAGATTCAGGAAGAGCATTAAAAAAATTTGAAGAAATAATTTCTGCCCAAGGAAGGAAAAAAGAAAAATTAAAACCAGGAAAATTTTATTGCAATATAGAATCTAAATACGAGACAAAAATAAGGTCCATAGACAACAAAAATATTAATATGCTTGCTCGTATTCTGGGATGCCCCACAAATATTGGAGCAGGAATTTATCTGTACAAACATAAAAATGAAAGAATAAATAAGGGAGAAAAACTACTAACAATTTACTCTGAGTCTGAGAAAAAAATTAACGAGGGCCTTCGTTTCTTTCATGAAGCAGGACCAATTAAATTAGAAAAAGTTTAATTTTTATCAGTAATAATGACCAGTCCACTAAAATAATCCAATAATTTTTTTAAATATTAGACAAATGTAATAAGAGATTTGAAATTGGCAGAGCAATTTTTTACTATTTCCAATAAAGTTCACAATATTGGTAATTAATTAATTTTAAATATCTATTTTACTTCCTAATTTTATGTTTAAAAGAAAAAGTATTATAGATGAACTAGCAGAATACATTAAAAAAAATTTAAAGAGAGGATATACAAAAGAGTCATTAAAATGGGCATTGATTAATCAAGGTTACTCTAAGATGGAAATTGAGAAAGCTCTGAAACATGCTGATAAAAAAATGGCCGAGGAAGCGCCAATTCTAAAAACAAAGCCAGAAATAAAGTATGAAATAATAGAGCCAAACTTAGAAAAAGAAACAGGAAAAAAGAAAGAAAACGGTTGGAAAAAATATATAGGAGTCTTGAGAAGATTTTTCAAAATTTAATTTTTCTGTATTAAACAGAATAGACCAACTTAAAGTATTATTATCTGTTGTTATTATTAATCTGCTTTCTAGTAACTCTTCCCAATATAAGCAAAATAATCCGCTTTTTTATTGCAAATCACACACTCACTTTTTTCCAATTCTTTTGGCTGTGTTTCAGGAATATTCAATACTTTTGCTCCTGAAGTTTCAAATTTTAAATTATCTTCGCATTCTCTACTTTTACATAATGAAGCAAAAGCAATTTTTTTATTGTTAATTGCTTTTTTCAGTTCATTAAAACTTTTAACATTAACAATAGAATCTTTTAATAATTTATCGGCTTTTTTTAACAAATTATTTTGAATATCTTCAAGAATTTTCTCAATCTTTTTCTTTAAATCTTTAATCTTGATTTCTTCTTTCTTTCCGCTATCTCTTCTCACAACAACAACTTTATTTTCTTTCAAATCTTTGGGGCCTATTTCAATTCTTAAAGGAATCCCTTTAAGCTCCCATTCATTAAACTTAAATCCTGGCTTATATTCTTCCCTATAATCTAAAATTGGAGAAAACTCATCTAAGCTTTTTTCAATTTCTTTAGATTTCTTTATTACTTTTTCTTTAGAATCTTCAAATAAAATAGGAACAATAACAATCTTATTTGGCGCAATGTTGGGAGGCAAGATTAAGCCTTTTGAATCAGAATGAATAGCAAATATAACTCCTAACATTCTTGTCGATATCGCAAATGTATTCTGATAAGCATATTTTTCTTTTCCATCTTTATCTAAAAATTTTATGTTATAGGCTTTAGCAAAATTCTGTCCATCAAAATGAAAATCCGGGCCTTGAACACATTTTCCATTTGGCATGTAAAACTCCATTGAAACTGTGTATTCTGCTCCTGCAAATTTTTCTTTTTCGGACTTTTTTCCGATTAGTGAAGGTAAAGCAAGAAATTTCTCGCATACTTCTTTATAAATTCCAATTATCTCATCTTTCTCTTTTTCTGCCTCTTCTTTGCTAGAATAAACAGTATGCCCTTCATTCCATAAAAATTCTCTAGTGCGCAAAAATGGGATTGCATGCTTAAATTCCCAACGCATGACATTATTCCATTGATTTAACTTTAATGGCAAATCTCTCCAGCTTCTAATCCATTTTGAGTAAGATTCGTACATTATTGTTTCAGAAGTTGGCCTAATCGCTAATCTCTCATTCAATTTTGTATCACCGGCATGTGTCACCCATGCTACTTCAGGCTTAAATCCCTTAACATGCTCTTGCTCTTTAGAAAGAGTTTTCTCTGGAATAAGCAAGGGAAAATAGCAGTTCTTTATTCCCAATTTCTTAAATCTTTTGTCAACCTCTTCTTTTATTTTTTCCCATATAGCATATGCCGTTGGCTTAAAAACAATTGCTCCAGAAACAGAAGTATAATCCGCTAGCTCAGCCTTCTGCATGAGTTGTGTAAACCACTCTGAAAATTCATCTTTCTCTGCTGTGATGCCTTTTTCGTCTTTTTCTTTCATAGCAATTATTAACAAGCAACTTTATTAAATCTTGTTGTTTATAAATAAAAAGGACCAAAATATGGAAAAACAAAAAATATTTTCAATGAAAACTATTCAGAACAAGAAAGCGTTCTTGAAAATTTGTTTTTTTACGATAATAAATTGCCTTCTCATTATGAATTTGGAAAATCTAGAAAGGAAATGGATGAAAATGGTGCAGAAGTAAGAGAAATTCCTTCTTCGCATTTACCTCGTGGCGTAGTAGGAATGTAT
>CAYTKV010000030.1:0-2068 GCA_964438545.1 Candidatus Woesearchaeota archaeon
AACACTAACATTAAGTTTATGCTCGAAGGTGATAGTTTGTATGTCATATTATCACGAAATGAAGTTTATTGTTACCAGTTGCAATTTAGACTTAACAAATGGCTCATGAGGAGGAAGATATCAAATATGACGTTTAACGTTCAATAAATTTAATTTGCAGATATCAGATAAGGCTTGTCAATATTATTATCGTTAGACAAAACTCTTAGCGTATTAATTATTTTAGGTTCTATTTTTTTCCTTTTTTCAATTACGTAATTTGCTACTTCTTGTGTCGTATCGAATAATTCAATGGTTTCTTGTTGCGTAAAGCCTAAGTCAAGCGCTTCGTAAATTTGACTTGCTGAGCGATATGTTATCCTTTTTCCTCTTCCAAATCTTTTTATAAATGGATTAACTTTTCTTCTTTTGTCTCTTTTTGTAAATCTTTGTTGTGCGGCATGATGAGGAACACCTACAAAATAAGCAATATCTGGATCTGACATGCCCAGAGGAAAACCTCTTTCTAAAACTTTTATTTCCTCTTTAGAGAGCCTTGTCATGTTTTCAATTTTTCCGTACATTGGCTTTACTCCTACTCTTCTAAAAATTTTTCCAACATCTGCAGCCCATAAATCAAATCTTTCACCGAATTCCTCTAAGGATACGCGAACTCCATTATTCCTCGCGTCTTCATATGCCTTAAATAATTTAACCAATTCATCAAAAGAATAATGTGTTTTGTGTGTTCTTGGTATTAATCTTTTATATTCAACAGCTTTCTCATAAACCCATCCTTCTTTTTTCGCTAATTGCGATACTCTTGTTTCTAAACTTGAAACTAATGTGCCAAGTATTTCTTTTCTTTGCTGTTCTTCAGATTCCTTCTCTTCTTTTTCTTTTTCCTGTTCTCTTTTGATTTTTTCTTTAGCCTCTTGCCATATTTTATGATATCCTGCTTTATGAAGAAGTTGTCTTGCTCTTTCTCTCTTGACTCCTACGCTATTACCAATTCTCTCTAATGTTAAACCTTGTTTTGCTAGTTCTCCTACTTTTTCTCTTCTCTTATAATTAATTCTGCTAGGCTTTTTTGGCAATTCTATACCGAATTCAGTGGCATATTCGCGTATAGAACCCATTGATAAGTTAACTTTTTCTGCTATTTCCTCAATACTTTCAGCTCCAGAATTTACAGCTTGTCTAATAGCTTCCACTCTTTTTTCTTTGTTCATATGACTCCTGGGCAATTTTATCCCATCTACTCCTTCATAGCTGTATATTATAGACAATGGTATATTGGTTTTTTTAGCTATCTCCCTAACAGATTTAGCTCCTTTGTTTATTTCTTCACGAACAGCCTTTATTCGTTCTTCACTCTTTGCGCCTTTAATCCTTAGCATCTGCATCTTTTTTTCAGGAACATTAATGCCATAATGATTCATGAAAATGTTAAGAGCTAATGTTGATATGCCCACTCTACTCGCAATTTCATTTATACTTGAAACTCCATTGGAAATAGCGTCATTTACCACTTTTCTCGTAGATTCTTCATAAAGTTTAATCATATCTGTTTTTAATCCAAGCTCTTCGGCTGTGGCTATATCACCCAAGCCATTTTTTCTTTTCTCTATTATTTGCAAAATTCTATCTTCAAGGAATGACATTTAAAAAATAGCCGAGCCGAACTATAAAAATATTTCTATTGTAACCATTTTAAAGAAACTTCAAATTCTATGGCCGCTTTCAAATCTTTCTCAAAGACCTTTCAATTCCTTTGGAATTATTTTTCCTTTTATTGACTCTCTCAAAGAAATTCCTTTTTCTTTCCTTTCTTTCGCACTTATAGTATGAATTTCCATTTTATTAATTAAAAAACGAGGTTAGTAAAGCTTAGTTTGCTAGGCAGAAGCAAAGCTTTATTTTTTAGAACTATATCTAACTATCATCGGATAGCTTCCACTAAAAAGCTCAACATCCCCCCACCAATAACCAGTTCTATTGAATTGAAATGACGCCGAGCCGAACTTTCTCGCTATCGCTCAGACCACGCTGCGCTCTCGCAACACTGCGTTTCGCTCGGGGAGCATAA
>CAYTKV010000030.1:2078-8647 GCA_964438545.1 Candidatus Woesearchaeota archaeon
CTGCGCTTCTCTCTTCGGTCGAGGGCAATTAACAGGAAATTATGTGCAATATTACTCGGAGCCCTAGTCTTTAGAAAGTTTTATTAACATGCTTTAACTTGAGTAGAAATATGAAGCAAAAATTTTACATCCCTATTTTTATTGCCATTTTACTCATAATTATTGTGGGCACGTTTATTTATTTAAATTATCAACAAATAGATACTCAACAAATTGATTCTCGTTGTAATTGGAATCACGGATTTTGTGAAAATATCTGTCTAAACCAAAATTATTATTTTGATAAAGAATCTGGTCAATGTTATAAGTATATAGAACATAGTGAGTTTAAGGGTTGTTGCACTCCCCCGCCTTTTGGAACTCTAGACGAATGTAAATCAGTTTGTGAATAATTATGGCTCGGGCTCCTGCGTCATACTATCGATCGCTATCGCTCCTTCGTTCGTCTTGCAGGCCAACCACATAACAGTGATTTAAAGAAACATCATCACGCAAAAGCAACCCTAAATCTTCCTTCATTGATTTCCTTTGCGTTTGTAACAGCCTTCAAATCACTTAAAACCTTTTCTAAGAGTTTTGCATCAATTTTTGGAATTGTGAGAAAAATTTGTGCATTCATAGCTCTTCTTGCATTAGATTTTTCTTGTCTGACTTTATAAATTATTTCAATGAGCTTATTCCAAATTTTTTCATCGTGTCTTAGCTCTCTAATTCCGATTTGTTTTGGCCAGCTTTCTAAATGTATTGATTTTCCATTTTCCAATTTTCTGAAATGGCTTTGATAAATTTCTTCTGTGATAAAAGGAGTAAATATGGCCATTAATTTTAGAATTGTTAATAAGCCATTATAAAGCGTATAAAAAGCAGAGGCTTTTTCTTCCTTTGTTCCCTTATAAACTCTGCTCTTGACAATTTCTAAATAATTATCAGTAAATGCTTTCCAGAAAAAGTTTTCTGTTTCTTTTTTTGCTTTAGAATAATTATATTCATCGAGCGCCATTGTTGAGGCCCCAATAACCTTATTCAACATTGACAAAAACAATCTGTCTGTTTCTTCTAACTTAGGCATTTTTTGTTGATATTGCAAATTCATGAAAACAAATTTCGCAGCATTTAAAATTTTTATGACAAATCTTTTTCCAGCCAAGATGTCTTTTTCTGAGTAATCTAAATCTTCTCCAAGTTTTGAAGATGCCGCCCAATATCTCAATGCGTCTGCTCCATACTTTTCAACCACGACTTTAGGATTGATGACATTTCCCTTTGACTTTGCCATTTTCTTGCCTTCCAATGTTACAAATCCTGAAATAGCAATATTATTCCAAGGAATTTTATTCTCATGATAATACGCCCTAGCGATTGTGTAAAAAGCCCATGTTCTTATTATGTCATGGGCTTGTGGTCTTAAAAAATAAGGAATTGGAATTTTTCCTTCAACTAAAGAAGAAGCAATTTGTGGTGTCAATGATGAAGTAACCCAAGTGTCAATAACTTGCTTCTCTGGCTCTGCATTTGCTCCGCACTTTTCACATTTTTTATTTTTCTGCATAGGATCAAGAGGCAATTCATTTTCTTCTGCAGAAATAATTTCATTACAATTTTTACAATGCCAAAAAGGCAATGGAATGCCAAAATGCCTGTTTCTAGAAGCAGACCAATCCCATTCTAAGCCCTTAATCCAATTTTCATAGCGTTTAAACATAAATTTTGGAGACCAATTAATCTTTCTTCCTTGCTCTATCAACTCGTTTTTTTTGTGCAAAATTTTAATAAACCATTGCTCAACTGGTAGAAATTCTATCTCAGTTTGGCATTTATCATGTACATTTACATTATGTGTGATTGTTTTTTGCTCAATAATTAGGTTGTTATTCTTTAAGTCTTCAAGAATTTTCTTTCTCGCGTCCTTTATAGCTAATCCTTTATATTCCTTAATCTTTAATGTTCCATTATTGTTAAATATGATTCTTGGCTCTAACTTATACCTTTTTATCGCTTCTACATCATATTTGTCTCCATAAGAGCAAACCATCAAAGCTCCTGTTCCTTTTTCTATATTTGCTGATTCGTCTGCGAAAATATCAATTTGATGATTAAAAATAGGCACAATTGCTTTCTTGCCTATAAAATTCTTATATCTTTTATCTTTTGGATTAACAAAAATAGCAACGCATGCTCCTAAAAGTTCTGGCCTGGTTGTCGCTATAGGCAGATTATCTCTGCCAACTTGAAAACGCAGAGTTGTAAATAATGTTTCTTTAGTTTTATCTTCTAATTCTGCTTGAGCAATTGGGGTCTGGCATTCAGGACAGAAGATTGTCGGAAAATTATCTTTATACAATAAACCTTTCTTATATAATTCTATCAAATATTTCTGTGAAATTTTTCTTGAATTTTCATCTATTGTTGAATAATATATGTTATAATCACAACTCACTCCGATATCTTTCCAAGCCTGAATAAAACCAGGAGTAATTTCTTTTAATGTTTCTAAACAAAGTTCAATAAATTCTGCTCTTGACATTTCTTTGCTTTTTACATTTTTCAATCTTTCAATTAATCTTTCGGTTGGCAAGCCATTATCATCTGTTCCAAAAGGATAAAAAACATTAAATCCTTTCATTCTTCTATATCTTGCAATAAAATCCTGCTGCGAATATGAAAAAGCATGCCCGATGTGCATTTCTCCAGAAACTGTTGGCGGTGGAGTGTCTATAGAAAAAATCTCTTTTTTAGATTTTTTATCAAAAGCATAAACTTTTTCTTTATTCCAAAATTCTAAAATCTTCTTTTCTATTTTTGCTATGTCTAATTCTGGCATGCTCTAGAAAAGCCAAAAAGGATTAAAAAGCTTGGGGTTTTCCTTTAGCGCTCCTTTTCAAAAAAGGCGGAATAATAAAATGTTTTCTTACACTAAAACCGCATTTTTTTGTTCTAGAGCTACAAAAAAAGTTATCTAAAGAAACTAATAATGCAATAATGGAAAGAAAAACTAGAAAATAATCTTTTATAAATAAAAAATAAATTAAGCCTGTAAAGGCAAACAGAGAAAAAACCCCATAAGCCAAAGTTTCGATAACATAAATTTTGTAGTTCACACTCATTTCACTCCAGTAATCATCACGAAATTCTTATGAATATCATTATTTCTTATGTTTCTAAAGCCTGCTGTTCTAAGCATGGAAATTATTTTCTTGTTGGAAAATCTTGGGCAGTTATCAAGCTTTTCGCCATAATTTCTTTCATATTCTCCAACAAATATTTTTCCTTTATTTTTCATAACATACCTTGTTTTCTTTAAAACATCAGCCAAATCTTCTAAATGATGAAATGTATGGATAATAAGAACAGCATCAAATGTGCCTCTTTGAAATTTCTTTCTTATATATTTCGAACCCCAAATATGACATATTGCCTTTCCTTTTGTTTGCCTTTTTATAAACTTTTTATTTGCTCTATGCACACCGCCTTTATCTAAATCTATTCCATCAATTCTGCAATTCAGTGAAGATATTAAAAAGAAAGCCAATACCCCGTCACCACATCCTATATCAAGAATTCTTTCAGAATTGCCAATTTCTTCTTTAATAAATCTTTTTAAGGATATTGAAGGAGCCGGCATTATAAATAATTATTTTATGGATTTTTAATTTTTGCTATTTAAGGATAAAACAATAATTTAATAAGCTATTAAAATAATATTAACAAAATGAGTCAAAAAACAAAACTCTTTTTAAGAATCTTCCACAAAGCAGAAAAGAAATACGGAAAAAGTAAAAAGAGGCTTGCTGGAGAGGGTTGGAACGCTCCATGGAAAACCCTGATTGTAACAATTTGTTCCGCTCAGAGCAGAGACGAAGTCACGATTCCAGTGATGGAAAAAACTTTCAAAGCCCTTCCCTCTTTAGACAAATTCGCAAAGGCTCCTTTATCTAAAATAATGAAACTAACAAAATCAATTAATTATTACAAAACTAAATCAAAAAATGCAAAAAATACAGCCCTAATGTTATTAAAAAATTATGAAGGCAAAATTCCTGATACAATGGAGGAATTGACAAAACTTCCTGGAGTCGGAAGAAAAACTGCTAACTTAGTTTTAACAGAAATACACAAGAAACATGGTGTAACAGTTGATACTCATGTGCATCGGCTCTCAAATATTCTAGGATTAGTGAAAACCAAAACAAGAGAAGAAACAGAAGAGGAGCTTAAAAAAATGGCCCCAAAGAAATATTGGTCTAAAATCAACAGAATCCTCGTCCTCTGGGGAAAAGAAGTTCCAGGAAAAGATAAAAAAAGACTTTTGAGAAAGCTGGAAGAGTGATGTCTACAATAATCATATTTAAAAAATATCACAAATTTTAATTTTAAATGGAATTTTATTATTTAATAGAAGGATTATTTCCTTTGGGGGAGGAAAAACTTGGACATTGCGGGTTTTTTATTCACTTGGACAGGGATTTTGCAAGAAAAGCATTAACAACAAAATTACAAGAGCAACAAAATGAAAGATATCAAGCTCAAGCAAAAGAAATTATAAGGCGCTCGCGTCTTGAGGGGATATTTGCCTCATCAACACCATATCATTTTTTTGAAGATACTTGCCTTCTACAATTTTGCACAGCTCCTGAAGATGCGTGCGATTTAGGGGTTGAACCCGGGGATATAAAACTTTTAGAAAGAGAAGTATCAGATAAGAGAATGCTAAAAATATCTAAACAATATAACACCCCTCTGCGTTATATCCCGCATAATGTTGATTCGCCTTTGCAAGCTTATGTCTTGCTTGGTTTATGGACACATTGGGCAAACACAATAAAATTTGTTATTAAAAACAAATAACTTAAAAATAGTCTTTGCTTTATTGATAATATGTCACCAACATTAGCAAATTTAATCAAAGAAAGTCGCAAGAAATTTCAAGATAAAATTTTTATAATAGACAGAGAATTATACAGAAGAAAAGAATTTACATATCAGAAAATTTACAATCAAGCTCAAACGATGTGCGGCTTTTTTGAAAAAGAAAAAATAAGGAACCAAGATAAAATTATAATTTTCTTGCCAAATAGTTCAAACTATGCCTCATTGCTTTTTGCTTGCGCGCTTTCCGGAGTAATTGCTGTTCCAATTGATTTTAATAATAATCCAGAATTCACAGAAAAAATTTATAAAAAAGTTAAGGCAAAATTAATTTTCTGCTCAATCTTCAAGCAACCAAACTCTGGAAAAAAAGTTTTTGTTGAATTTTTAGATAAAATCTATGAAAAATTTTCTAAATTCAAAGTAAAAGCAAAAATAAAAGAAAATGATATTTTTGAAATTGTTTATACTTCTGGAACAACATCAGAGCCTAAGGGAGCAATAATAACACATAAAAATCTAGTTTCAAATATTAATTCATCTAAAGATATTGTGCCAAAAAATATCGCGGATTCTTCATTCTTATCGATTCTTCCTTTGAGTCATTTATTTGAACAAAATGCAGGATTTTTTGTTCCAATGAGATATGGCTCAAAAATCATTTATATTTCTTCTAAAAAATCTTCTTCAATCATTGAAGCAATGCAGAAAGAGAAAATAAATATAATGACTACTGTTCCTCTCTTCTTAATTTCTATTAAAGAAAAAATAGAAAAAACAGCTGAAGCACGAGGAAAGCTAGAAAAATTGAAAAATGCTTTAGAAAAATTTGAGAATTATTCTCTCTTACCGAGACGGTTTATTTTTAGAAAAGTTAGAAAAAAATTTCCCAATTTGGAACTTTTAATTGTCGGGGGAGCAGCTCTTGATATTGATACAGAGAGATTCTGGCGCGCTTTGGGAGTAGATGTCTTGCAAGGATATGGCCTAACAGAAGCCTCGCCAATATTGACATGCAACAAACTAGATGAGCATGAACTAGGAACAGTTGGAAAGCCTTTGAAAGGAATAGAAATAAAAATTAAGGATGGGGAGATTTTGGCTCGAGGAAAAAATATTTTTAAAGGATATTATGAAAATAAGGAGGCCACGAGGGAGACAATAAAAGACGGTTGGCTTTACACTGGCGACATAGGAGAATTTGACTCAGAAGGTTTTTTAAAAATCACCGGAAGAAAGAAAAATATGATTTTATCCCCTTCTGGATTGAATATTTATCCAGAAGATATTGAAAAGGTTCTTAATTCTTTTCATGGCATTAAAGAATCTGTTGTAATTGGTTTAGAAAATGGAAAAAAACTTGTCGGGGTCATATTAACAGACAAAAAAATTAATGAGCAAATCTTAATAAAAGAAACGAATGAAAAACTCTCTCCTCATCAATATATTTCGCAGGTTCATATTTGGCCCGAAGAAGATTTTCCGAGAACGCCTACAAAAAAAGTTATAAGAAGAAAAATAGAAGAAAAATTACAACGCAAGACAATAAAAAAAGAAGAAATTTCTAAAGACTCGTTGATAAATCTAGTTTGCGCGGTTTGTGAAATCTCTTCAAAAAAAATTAAGGAAAATAGCCTTCTTGTTGACCTTGGCTTAGATTCATTAAGAAGAATCGAGTTAGCTATAAAAATTGAGGAAAATTT
>CAYTKV010000030.1:8657-10403 GCA_964438545.1 Candidatus Woesearchaeota archaeon
TTTAATGAAGATGAAATCACGAATAAAACAAAACTTGAAAATTTGAGAGAGTTAATTAATTCAGCAAAAGAAAGAAAAAGTGAGTCTGGAATAAGTTTCTTGAATTCAAAAATATTTAATCCGCTTAGATTTGTGTTGCAAAATTTAGCGCTTTTATTGTCTAAACAAATATTTTCTTTAGATATAATTGGAAGGGAAAATATTCCTAAAGAGAATGTGATTTTTATCGCGAACCATTGCAGTCCGTTTGATGTAATAACGGTCTTAAGAGCCTTGCCATTGAGGGAGAGGATGAATACTTATGTTGCGGCAGCCAAAGATTTTTTCTTTGTAGACAACCGACGTTGGAGAGGATTTCTAGCAACAATATTTTTCAATACTTTCTCTTTCTCAAGAACAACAAACATCAAGCAAGGCATCAAAGACTTTGGAGAAATAATAGACAAGAAGAGAAATATATTAATTTATCCTGAGGGAACAAGAAGTAAAACAGGAAAGCTATTGCCATTCAAACAAGGCATTGGTTTATTAACTTGGCATATGGATATTCCCATACTCCCAATAAAAATAAGAGATTTATATGAACTCTGGCCAAAAGGAAAAACTCTGCCAAAGCGAGGAAGAGCAAAGATTATATTTGGCAAACCATTAAAGTTTAACAAAATGCAAAGTTTTCAGGAGATAACAAATATCCTATATAACAAAATCAAGGAAATGTAAAATGATAAACTGTGGAATTGATATTTTAAAAAATGAACGTTTTTTAAAGTTAGTAGAAAATCCCAAGTTTTTAGAAAAAGTCTTTCATGCAAGGGAGCTGAAAGACAAGAAAAAACTAGCAACAATATTCACAATAAAAGAAGCTACAATGAAAGCTTTAGGAAGAAAAGTGAATTGGAAAGATATTGAAATAAAATATGACAAAAATGATAAACCTATGATAAAACTTTCTGAAAATATTAAACCAGAAAAGCTCATAAGTATTGACGGGAGTGTTAGCCACGATGTTGATTATACAATTGGATTTGTTATTTTGGAAATAAAATGAAGATAGTCAAATTTATATATAACTAAAAATATTGATTAAAATGGCATTATCAGCACTTGAGATTATATCTTTAGTGTTTGTCGCATTGGCTCTTGCTAAATTTGTCGTTGCATTGTTAAACAGACAAAGCTGGTTTACAGTCTCTAAGCTGTTTTACGATAATGCGCGCGAATCTGCAGCTACATTGATAATTCTTGGCATTATTTTATTTTTCTTTCTATTAGAAGAATTGACAATAGCAGAGATAATCTCAGTTCTAGCCCTTGCTAGCATTATTGTCGGTTTAGTAATGTTACAATATCCAAGAGAATTTATGCATCTTGCGAAAAAATCACTAAATAAAAAAATGTCTTTGATTGATGTTATTTACATTTCAATTTGGTTTGTTTTGTTAATTTGGGCGCTAATTGAAATTTTTAGATAGGTTTTATAATATTGTTCATATTAGAAGAGATGTCTATCACGCCTCTTGAAATAATAGCATTAATCTTCGCTCTTTTTGGCTTAATCAAGTTAATTGTAATTTTTGTTAATAAAAAATATTGGTTTCCTATACCAAAGAAAATTTATTGAAGTCCTGAAATAAGCTCGATAGTTTTTATAATCTTAGCACTGGTAATATTTTATTATATATTACAAGAATTAACAATCGCTCAAATATTTGCAGTAATAGCATTCTCAAGTTTATTTATGGCCCT
>CAYTKV010000030.1:10413-11275 GCA_964438545.1 Candidatus Woesearchaeota archaeon
TTGCTTTCTTGCAATATCCAAAAGAATTTCTAGCTTTAGTAAGAAAAGCCTATGGCTCTAAATTATCTCCTATGACAATAATTTATCCTTTGATTTGGCTGTTATTAATGTTGTGGGTTTTGTATGAAATTTTGTCTACATAAATTTTTATAGGCTTTTCTCAATAAAAACATATGAAAAATCCGAATGAATATTATTATCTTTTATGTAAACAATCTCGAGGCATGTTTTCTTTCGAAAGAATAATAGAATTCCAAGCAGATGGAATAGAATGTATAGATTGCCTAAATGATGGTGGTTCAGAACTATACGACAAAAAAACAAATATGGGAAGAGCGCTTGTGAACGAAACAACGGTTTTTCCAAATCTAAAAGACAAAACACCAAAAAGCACAAGGGAGGGAATAGAAGGCCATCATGCAGTTTATAGAAGTGCAACACAATTTCTAAAAGAAACAGCAAAGGTAATGATTTACGATCATTTTAATATGGGAAGATACTTTTTCATCATACCAAGAGATAATCTACAGATTGTTCTTCCACAATAATAATTAATTAGGATATTTTTCCAAAACAGTTAATTTTTTATATTCAAGCTTGTTGATAATAACATGGCAAAAGATAATAGGATACACATGCCCGGAGCATTCGGCGGGTTAATGAGGTATGGCGAGGAATATAGAAGCAGATTTATGCTTTCCCCAGCGCAGGTTATTGGCTTTATTGTGGCGATAATTGTTTTTGTTCTGGCATTAAAGATATTTTGGCCCTCTGGGTGAATAAATAACTTTATTGAAGTGAATAATTAGGCTTTCTGGCAGAAGATTTAGTGAAATTAATACCTTAGTTAACAGTAGCAGAA
>CAYTKV010000031.1:0-6162 GCA_964438545.1 Candidatus Woesearchaeota archaeon
TTTTTAATTTTGTTCTAAGACGCTGTGGGCTTTAGCCCACAGTAGTTCACGAATAATTTATATACATAATTTTTCTTTAATCATTATATAAAAGAGGAAAAATGAAAAGATTAAAAATCGCATTTTTTGAAATTCAGGGTTGGGAGAAGCCGATGCTGAAAGGCAAGTTAGAAAAACACTCTCTTGCTTTTTTTAGCGAGCCTCTAACGCAAGAAAATTTAGAAAAAGTAAAAAATTTTGATATTATTTCTATTTTTATTTATTCAAAAATAAGTAAAGAGATGATTAAAAAATTACCGAAATTGAAATTAATTTCCACTAGATCAACAGGATTTGACCACGTTGATATAGCGGAATGTAAAAGAAAGAAAATTGCTGTATGCAATGTTCCTTCTTATGGCGAAAACACTGTTGCAGAGCATACTTTTGCTTTAGTCTTGGCCTTATCAAGAAAGATTCACGAGTCTTATCTCAGAAGTTTGAGAAGAGATTACACAATCGAAGGCTTGAAAGGATTTGATTTGAAAGGAAAAACAATAGGAGTTATCGGCGCAGGCAGAATTGGAAAACACGTTATTAGAATCGCCCGTGGTTTTGAAATGAATATCCTCGTTTTTGATCATCACCAAGACAATTTCCTATCCGAGCAATTAAATTTTAAATATGTTCCTTTAAGCGAGCTTTTAAAAAAATCAGATATTGTGACTTTGCACATTCCTTATGCAAAAGAGAATCATCATTTGATCAATAAAAAAACTTTAAGCTTGATGAAAAAAGGCGCAATTTTGATTAACACTTCAAGAGGAGCAATAGTAGATAATGAAGCCTTGATTGAAGCATTGGATAAAAAAATTCTTTCTGGAGTTGGATTAGATGTTATAGAAGGCGAAGAGCTCATTAAAGAAGAAAAACAACTTCTTTACGACAAGAAAAAAATCAAGGCCCTGCAAGAGCTTGTTAAGGATCATATTTTATTGGCAAAAGAAAATGTTGTTTTTACCCCGCATATTGCATTTTATAGCCAAGAAGCTTTGGAAAGAATTATTGAAAAAACAATTGAAAATATTAATAACTTCTTAGCAGGCAAATTGGAAAAAGAGTGTGTTGTCTGCTGATTTTAATTAACTTAAGATATTTATTATACGGTTCAGCAGTTAGGCCATTAATACCGTGTCTTGGAAATTTTCACAAATGAACTATTATTATGGCAAATCCAAATGCCGCAAGTAAAACATAAAAACCCACTCTTCCAAAGAAAAAGCCAACTATATAAAAAACCAAAGTAATTATTAATTTCAGAATTTCATAAAATCAATTAATTTAATATTATTGTATATCATATTATCTTTTTCATAACCAACTTTTCTAACCTTTCTAAGCTGTTTTCCAACTCTTTAACCTTTCTTGCTAATTCCTCATAATTTCTAGGAGTTTTGTCTATCGAATTAACGAAATCATGCAGATAAGAATTAAACAATGTGCTTAGTTTTCCTCCGAATAAATTAAGTTTTGTTTTGGCTTTTTCAAGCAAGATTTTATCAACTGTAATATTGACTCTTATTTTATTATCTTCTTTCTTTTTATTTTTTTTGCTCATGTCAATCGTGAATCTCTATTTCATTTTCGTTAATAAAATCACGAAAAGGCTTTTCAATAATTTCTCCTTTAAAATAAATATAATTATTCAAATTATATTCATTTATCTCCTTTTGTAAGTCAAAAGCAAATGATTCTGTTGTTTTCCTTACTCTCATCAATCTGTTTATAATTCGTTCGTTTGCTAATTCAGGATATTTTGAGATTTCATCAAAAATTGAAAGAGCCGGCCACGCCTTAACATAAATATCGTACAATTCTTTTTTATCATCGACCTTATTTGATTTTTCATATAACTCTAGGAAATTATCACACAATTCATCAAAAAATTCTTCTGTCAATTTTTCCCTTAAAATCTCCCAAAATTTATCACCTTCTTCAATATCATAATACAACGTCATTATCCCATTTTCAACATGAAATATGTGATTGTAAAACCCAAAACCAAGCCATTTTTCTAGTTCTTTGGATTCTCCTTCGTACCATGCCTTAACATCAAATAACGTAGTTTTCCTTTTTAGAGCTTTTGAATATATCTTATTCATGCACATTAGTATGTATAAAGGTATAAAAATTTTTCTATGAAGTTAGATTTAAATACCCTCAAAAAGTTAACAATAAAATAAAGTGTAAACAAAATGTCAATCCAATTACCGCATCCAATATCTGATGCTGCAAGATTAGATGATATGACATTGCAAGCATACAAGGAATTCCATGAAAATAATAAAAAATTATTTAAAGAAGATCCGTTAGAATATCATTCGTTGGCAAGAACATATGTTGAAGAGAGAGTCATAGAGCTTAAGTATGGAGTTGAATCAGTCAGATTAAAAACGTTGAGAGCATGGGAAGCACAAAAAGCAAAACAAAAATAAAAAAACATTTGGGAAGGAAAAATAATCCGGAGTTGATAGAAACGATTAGAGAAACATTAAAAAATCCTAATTGGAATGATATAGCTAAAATTCTTTCTGGTTCAACAAGAAGACAGTCTTCGATAAATTTATTTGAAATTGATAAACAAACAACAGAAGGCGATACTGTTTTGATTCTTGGAAAAGTTCTTTCTCAAGGCGAAATAGCAAAGAAAATTAGAATTTGCGCTTTGTCAATTTCTAAGTCTGCAAGAGATAAACTTAAAAAAACAAAATCAGAGTTTGTTTCTATTCTTGACGAAATAAAGAAAAATCCAAAGGCAGAAGGAATTAAAATTTTAAGATGAAAAATAAAAAAACATTTACATATAAACAAGCAGGAGTGGATGTTAAAGCAGGAAACAGATTTGTTGATTATATCCAAGAGATAATTGCTGGGTATCCAACTTCAAAAGATAGATATGTTATTGGCGGTATCGGCGGATTTGTGGGATGTTTTAATCTAGGTAGTTTTTTGGAAGAATATAAGCAAGCAAAACATCAGATGTTAATGAAAACGTCACAAAAGAAAAAATGAGCAACGAAATAATAATTGATGCGAGTGAAGGAATTTTGGGAAGAATTGCTAGTTATGCAGCAAAGCAAGCGCTGTTAGGGAAAAGAGTAATTATTGTTAATTGTAATAATGCTTTAATCACAGGAAAAAAGAAATTAATTTTGGAGGAATACAAACAAGCAAGAGCAAGAGGAGGCTCAAGTTTAAAAGGCCCTCATTTTCCGAAACAAGCTGAAAAAATTATGAAGAGAACAGTTAGAGGGATGTTGTCGTATAAACAAGAGCGTGGAAGAAACGCTTTGAAGAGAGTTATTTGTTACAATGATTATCCAAACGAATATGCAAATAAAGAAAAAATTTCACTGACAAAAGAAATTAAAGTTAAGGCAGTTAAGTTATCAGAGATAAGTAAAGAATTGGGAGCATAAAATGAAAACTTTGAAGAAAGAGAAAAAAGAAAAAAGTATAAATGAAAAAGTTTTTAATATATTGTCTGATGCATTAGGAGCCAATGAGAAATATATGAGGATAGATGATAGTTTAAAATACGATTTAAACGCAGAGTCTATAGATTATTTGGATATTACTTTTAGATTAGAGAGAGAATTTGAAATTCGCATAGCCCAAAGCGATTTATTCCCCTCTACTTGGCCGGGAATTAGTGAGACATTGTATTTTACTCGTGATAGATTCACAGAAGAAGGAATAGCAGCACTAAGAAGGAGATATTTTCAAGTTGATTTTGAAGGATTTGAGAATAATCCGAAGTTGGAAGAGTTATCAAGAAGAGAAACTGTGGAGTCGTTGGTAGATTATATTGAAGCGAAGTTAAGACCAAAAAATGCCAGCTAAATCAAAAAAACCAAAAGAAAAATCGCAGCAAAAGCAATCAAATGCATTACAAATAGAAAAAAAGATGTTTTCAGGAAAAAGAAAGACAGCTATTGCAAAATTAAGAGTTAAATTAGGCAGCGGGAAAATTTTCTATAATTATCTGCCGCGTGAAGAATTAGGGCTTTTTCACAAACTTGCGCTTTCAGAACCGATAAGAATTTATCAGCAAGAGTTCGGAGAAGAGCTGAAATATGATTTTTTCATCAAAACAATTGGCGGTGGAAAAGAAGCCCAGATTCAAGCAGCAAGACTTGCAATTGCGCGCGCGTTACTTGAATTAACAGGCTCTGAAGTCTTAAAAAAAGCTTACATTAGATATGACAGGAACATGATTGTCCAGGACTCAAGAAGAAAGGAAACGCGCAAGCCTGGAGACTCAAAAGCAAGAGCAAAAAGGCAGAAGTCTTATAGGTAATTTATGTTCTGCTATTCGAACTCTTAACAAAAGTCTTTTCATATCATTAAAAGCGGTTCTGCCATGTAAAATTTCTCCTTTTTTTAATTTTAATCGTTATACCCCGCAGCTCTGCTGCGGTTGGGTAAAACTAAATCAGAATTCATAAAAATATTTTCAATCGTCTTTATTGCTCCCATTTTAATATCATACCAAAGATTTATTCTAATTCTCTTCGAACAATTAAAAACAAAGACAGCTGTCAAAAATTTTCTTAGGGGTTTTCATTTTTCCCTTTAAAGTTATGGTTGTTTCAGTATTGACATGTATTTATTTATCATATTTAGATTATCTCTAGCATCCTGATAATCCGAATCTATTTGCAAGGCTGCTTCATAGGCTCTTTTAGCTTCGGCCATTAATCCTTGTCTTTGGAAAGCTGCACCAAGATTATTATGCGCCAGTTTATTATTTGGCTCAATGGAAATAGCTTTTCTATATGCTTCTATGGATTTAGCATTATTATTTGTTTTTGAATAACAGTAACCAATCACAGAATAAATGCCTGCTCTTCCATCTTCTTTTGAAATAACCTTTTCATAATGCGGTATTGCTTTCTCATATTCATTTTTTAGATAAAAACAATCTCCTAAATATAAATAAGAATTTATAAGATTTTTATAGTCTGGAGAAGCAGATTCTACTATCTCTTCCAGATTTTTTATTGCGCCGTCATAATTTTTATTTTCGTATAACGAAAGAGCCTTTCCATAAAGTTTATCAAAATCTAAAGGATCCAATTTTGCCTCATTATTAACTTTTTCGTTTGTGTTTGTTCTTTGTTGTATATTTTCGCTTTCATCTAACTCATTTCCTATTAAATTAATTCTACTCCAATACTCAAAAGCCCTTTCTTTATTTTTTTTTTTTTTAAACTCCAAAGCTCCTAAACTGTACAAGGCTTCCTGTTGTCCTGGATTCATTTCTAAAATTTTTTTAAATTCTTCTTCTGCTTTCTCTAATAAGCCTTTTTGTAAGAATGCGTTTCCGATGTTTAAATGAGTTTGAACAGCTAAAGTATAATCTGGTTCATAATCAAATACTTTTCTTAGATAATTAATTGCTTCATCTAACTCGCCCTTTTGCAAATATAATGCTCCCATGTTATGAAGAGGTATAGAAACATCATAATAGTTTTCTTTTCTTTTACTGTTTATAGCTATAGCATCTGGTAAAATTTTAACTAATAGACTATCGCTATATGCCCAATGCTCTCTGTTAACGATATCGTCTTTAGAAAACGCACTAGGAATAAAAGCCATTTTTTTGTAATTTTCTAATATCCACTCAATTCGTTCTTTATTTTCAGATTCTACAAGATTCGTCAGGGCTTTTTCTAAATTACTCCTGTCTTCAATATAGCTCTCTGGCGGTAAAGGATAAACAAAAGCACTTTCAGATTTTTCAATAATTTTATCATTATTAACAAGCTCGGCTTTCCCCTGGTTTGATATTTTTACGTATCCTACTACATTACTCCAATCAGCATTTTTTGGTATAACAACATATTTTCCTTCTCCGATAGGTAAATTTATTTTTGGATTAGAATAAGTAACAAAAGATTCAAGAGAAAATGAAGATGCCCTATTTCTGTCTATTACATTTCCTTCTTTATCAAATTCGTAAGTTCTTGGCTTAAGATATCTCTTAACAACAGCGCCGTTAGGCAACTCCATACCTTCTAATTCCAAGGTTTCTTCCACAATTTTCTTCGCTAACCGCGTAGTCATATTTCCATCCTTATAATCCAAATATACACACTCATTTGTGGGGCTAGACATGGG
>CAYTKV010000031.1:6189-8891 GCA_964438545.1 Candidatus Woesearchaeota archaeon
CTAATTTTATTTTATTATTATCCTCAACAAATTTGACGTATTTTTCTTCTCCAATAGGCATAAGTGTGCCGCCAATAAATTCTATTTTTTCTTTTTCTTTTTTATATGCACTAAATGCCATTCCTTGTCCATTTTTATAAAAATCGTATCTAAGATATTTACCTATCTCTTCATTTGAATATGCTAGAATAATTGGAGAACCAATAATATAATTCTCTTGTATTGTGTTTGAAGGTGTTTGTAACTGTTTATTTTTATCAACAACATTGATTTTAGTACTTCCAATTTCAATGTCGTTAAGAAACCATTTTCCTGTATATTCCCCAGGAGTTAACTGTCCAGGGCCAAAAGTAAACCAATTAACCCAATCATTTTCTGGAATTGAGCCCTGGTGTTCTGTTCTGATTAATCTTTCTTTACCATCATATAACCTTAAATCTAGCTCACTTCCAATTTGATTAACAATTCTGTTCATTAGAGTAACATTTTCTTCTATAGAAAAATTATTTTCTCTTCTTTTGCCAACTATTTCGTTAGGAAAATCAACTAATCCGTCTTTATTTAAATCGCTCCAATAATTGCATGCAAAAAATTCTTTTTGGGTATATTTGTGTTGATAGGGAGAATAATATCCGGTTTCAACTAAACATCCAGGCGAAAGAGAAAGCAACGCTGTTAAGCCTAATTTTAAGATTTTTCTTGACATTTTTCAAAGGAAAATTAATCTAAAAGCGACCTGGACTGGGCATTGGACTCAGAAGGGATGCGCGTGGTATGGATGCGGGATACCCGCTTCTAAAAATCCTCATGCTTCCCGCTTCTTCTAGTGTTAACTCCCCTGGTGCCCATTTATTCGGAGGAACACATCCTCTAGGCAGTATGCCATATGAATTCCCATAGCCAGAACCAAGATTTTCTATAATTGCTGATCTATCTTTTGTAGAATAATCTTCTCTAGTTAAATTACTATCTATAGACACGCAACCCGATAAGGAAACTAGCATTCCCAAACCAAATTTAATTATTTTATTTTTCATTTTTCTACATATCTCGCAGCAATATTTCCATTGTCATAATCTATATGCAAGAAATTATTGGTTGGTGTGTAAGTTGATTCGTGTTTAATAATTTCCTCTATATAGAAATTTGTATTCGCATAATTTAACCTTCTTAAGCTAGGCTTCGAGTTTTCTCTAGAAATTTTCACTAGTCTGGCTTTTGATGTAAACTTCCTATTATCGCCCAATATAAATTTTTCTATGTTGAAATTATCATCAAGAAATTGAACATAATTTCCATCTAATTCTTCACTATTTTTACTACTGATTGGCATTAGTGTTCCACCAACATACTCAAATTTACCATCTTTTTCTTTAAGAACAATAAATTCCTTGTCTCTATTATGAAGCCAGAGCCTCATTGCTTCTCCATAAAGAGATGAAACATATTCAACTGGGATGTTTATTCTTTTATCTTCAGAATTAGGAGCGTATACAACAGTTTCTGGCTCTTGGCCCATCATACGCGCAATATCTTCAATTCTGCCTGGAAAGGGAGACAGATCACAAAATGGATCCCCAGGACGGCAAGTTCTAGGATATGGAAGAGGAGCTGTTAGTCCAGAACCGCCGTATATTGCACTACCAAAATTACCGAAAGAACCAAAATTTCCTATTGAGCTAGGCATGCTAGGTATAGTTGGGCCAAAACAACCGCCTCGTGAAGAAGGAGAAGACGAGCGGATATCACCATTTGCCGAGCTATAAGAAATCAATGCTGCCAAACCCGAAGCGATAATTTTTCTTTTCATTTTCTCTTTCTCCTATTAATTATTTTATTATTACCATCTTCCATTGTGGTATGGTGTTAATCCGCCATACTTAGCTTCCCAATTCTCCATATTAGGTATTGTATACAAAGTCTCTGTTTCTATCGGAGTACATTTATCATAGGTATGCGGTGAACTTACACGCTGATTTGGTATAGACTCGCATCCTACTAAAAAAGAAGATGCAACTATCATTGATTTAATAAATAAACTCTTTACTTTGTCTTTGTTAATTATTTCATATAAGCTCATTTTCTTATCTCCTTGGGGAATAATGATTGCTTCCTCTAATCTGTAATCCCCCATTGTTAATATGCGGATTATTATATAAGCCATTATTTAATCCTCCATAAACCCCGCCACCAATAACGTTTAATTTGCCATTGTCTTTTAGAATACTGCCATAATCCACAATATTAGGATTGAGATTAATTGTCTTACCTATGTCTACAGGTTGAGCTAAATACTTACTGAAATCTACTTTTACTTCTGCAGTTGGTATCGCTAGTTTAACTAACTCTGGGCTTAGTGTTGCTGTTTGAAGTTGTCCAGCCAAAATTCCTGATCCTGTCACCTGCAATTGTGTATCTTTCAAAATAGAATAGTTTTGCAAAACCCCAGAAGATGAAAGTATATCACTAAGTTTTACGCTTTGCGCGCTTTGCGTTGGTGTAGATGCTATATCTCCCACAAATTTTTCTATACCTGATTTATATGTATTGCTCCATATAAAATGAGAAGAGCTATCTCTCTTATACTCCAATGTTGGAACCCTTAAAGTATCGTTCCCTCCTAGAAAAATTCCTTTATTGCCGATTGTAGGAGGAACAAGGTTATTCATAACATCAGCTGGAGTGTGCTGATAAACATTAAC
>CAYTKV010000031.1:8901-9634 GCA_964438545.1 Candidatus Woesearchaeota archaeon
CGTGTGTCTTTAATGTATCTGCCATAGATTTAATAACACTGCCATTTACAACCTCTGAATTTAGGTTTATTATGTGTACAGAAATATTATTTTTTGCTAAATTTTCAGCTAATTTTGGCATGCCGGCTAATGTTGTATCAATAAATTTATTAGAATCTTGTCTTAGAAGTTCTGACTCAGCTGGAGTCAATTTTTTTACAAGCGGAGCAAGAGTTTCTATGTAGCCATGTTGCTTTATTGCAGGGTCCGCAAGAATAATTGTGCTACCTTTGATATTTTCTACAAACTTTGGATTTTCTTGCATGTATCTCAATTTAGACACCGCGTTTAAACTATAGTCAAAAAAAACATTATTTGGGCCTTTAATATTACTTAAAGTATTATCAATAACAATTCTATTTTGCTCCCAGCCCATATGGCCTTTATTAGGTAGGTCTACATGAATAGTCTGGAATCCTTTATTTTGCATTGTTTGTTCTAATCCTCGCCAAGCATTACTAGTCTGGTTTATTCCATGACCAAAAACAAAAGTTCTATTTTCATTTCTATCCTCATATTTTGGCGTATAAGTCTTTGGCTGTATATATGGGATATTTATCTCTTGATCAGGCTTTTTTGGCTGAGTATAAGGATCTTGAGCAAATGCTTTAGAAGATAAAACACTCGCTCCTGCTAAAAAAGCAGCAAGTCCTAGTTTTTTTATTTTGTTTATCCTTTTCATTTTACACTTTAA
>CAYTKV010000031.1:9644-10713 GCA_964438545.1 Candidatus Woesearchaeota archaeon
TACTCTGCCAATAGACTGGGTTAGAAAATTAAATTTACAGCATAAAGATGAAGTTGATGTTTTAGAACAGGAAAATTTTTTGATAATAAGTACAGAACAAAAAAACGAAGAAAAGAGAGCCACGCTAGATATTTCCCATTTCGTAGTACCGATGCTGTGGAAATTTTTTCAATCTACATATAGAAAAGGCTACGATGAAATAAAAATAATATTCGATCCAAGTAAAAAAACATATCCTAATATTTATCAATACTCTTCTCCTTTGTTAGGCGAGAAGGTTTTTGGGAAAATGCATCCTTCAAAGCCTGCTATTGAAACAATTCAAGATCTTGTGAATAGGTTTATTGGAATGGAGATAATTGAAACAGGAAAGAATTATTGCATAGTGAGAGATATGACCGAGCCAAATGCGAAAGAATACAACAATGCATTCAGAAGAATATTTATGCTTATTTCTGGAATGTTTGAAAGAATACTTAGCGCAATAGAAAAAGATGAAATAGGAGATATAGAGATATGCGAAGAAATTCATGCGCTCGATACGAATATCGATAGGTTTATTGATTATTGCTGTAGAATGCTCAACAAAGTAAATAATTCGGCTCCGCAAGCAAAGAAACCAGCAATATTTTCTACACTATTTATTTTGGAATTATTATCTGACGAGTTTAAGTACATTGCGGATCATTTGGCTATTACAAACAAAAAAGTAAAGATTTTATCGCCTCTAGCTGAGAAAGTTAAAGAACATTTTAATTTTTATGAGAAAACTTTTTTCAAATTTAAGGGAGATTTGGCGATGGAATTTGGAAAGAATTCCTTGTCCATTTTGGATGAACACATTAGATTAAGCAAATCGCTAACAGGAGAAAATAAAGGCATAGCAAGACATCTTGTACAGATAAGCAAATATTTATTGTCATTAGTAGAGCTTAGAATAGAGATGGAATATTAATCTCTGATAATGTAAATACAAAAACAACACAGACATCATATTAAAACTTGGTAATTGAGTACTTTTCGGACCAATCAAATCTTCAAAGTAAGAAATAATACGCTAACACGACCC
>CAYTKV010000032.1:0-401 GCA_964438545.1 Candidatus Woesearchaeota archaeon
CCAGCAGAAAACAAATCTGCCTGAGAGTTTTTCTTTTGAAACTGAAAAATTGAATAATGCGCATAGGTATTCTACAATGCCTGGAGCAGGGTTAAGACAGGTTGGTTACGGGAGTGTAAGGCATAAGAGACATGAATGGAAGGTTCAGTATGGCAAAGGAATTTCAAGAACACCGAGAAAAACAATGTCTCGAAGAGGAACACAGTTTTATTGGGTCGGAGCAAACGCGCCAAACACAAGAGGCGGAAGAAGAGCACATCCTCCAAGCGGGATAAAGAAAGAGAGAAAAATAAACAGAAAAGAAATTGAAATTGCAATTAACTCCGGATTTGCTGCAACTGCGATTGAGAATTACATAAAGAAAAGGTATGAAAACATTTCAAAAATAGATAATTTGCCGA
>CAYTKV010000032.1:411-3623 GCA_964438545.1 Candidatus Woesearchaeota archaeon
TACACTCAAAAAGCCCTCGATGAGTTGGCAAAGGAGGAAGGAAAATGAATTTGGAAAAATTAGCCGGATGTTTAATTATAGAAAATGATAAAGTTTTGCTCATAAAAGAAAAAAAAGATTGGTATTGGAAATTGCTTAGTGGAAAAATAGACGAAGGTGAAACTGTGGAGCAATGCGCAATCAGAGAAGCAAAAGAAGAAGCAAATATTGATGTTGAATTATTAGGATTATTTAATAAGTACACATTTAATTTCAAAGATCGTAATTTTGAGTTAACAGTTTATGAAGCAAGAATTGTTGGCGGCGTTCCAAAGATTAGAGAAACACATCTCGAAGCAGTTGATTGGTTTCCAATAGAATTTTTAAATAACAATTCAACGCCCTTAGATAAATTAATTTATCAAGACTTGTTAAGGAGAAATAGAAAATGATTGTTGTCGATATTGAAACTACCGGTTTAAATTCAGAAAAGCATGGAATTTGGCAAATAGGAGCACTAGACTTTTCTAATTCAGATAATATTTTTTTAGAAGAAGCAAGAATAGACGAGGAAGATGGAATATCAGAAGAAGCATTAAAAGTAATAGGAAAAACAGAAGCAGAATTAAGAAATCAAAACAAGCAATCACAAAAGCAATTATTGGAAAACTTCTTCTACTGGACAAAAACAGCAAAAATTAAAAATGCTATTTGCCAAAATCCACAATTTGATTTATGTTTTTTAACTTTTAAAGCAAGAAAATATGGTTTAGAATTTCCCTTGCATTATAGAGCATTTGATTTACATTCGTTTGCTTCGTTAAGATTCTATCAAATAAATAAAAAATTTTTAATGCGAGAACATCATAGTGATATGGGCTTATCGAATACATTAAAATTCTGCGGAATAGAGGATAAAAGAATAAAAACAGAGAAAGGCACTATTATACAAACAGGTAGCTCCCACAATGCCTTAGAAGATGCAAAACTAACAGCAGAAGCATTTTCAAGGCTAATTCATGGAAAAAACCTTTTAAAGGAGTTTTCACAATATAAAATTCCGGAATATTTAGCAAGATGATACTAAAACCAATAACCTCAGAAAAAGCAGTTAAGATGATTGATATAGATAATACAATGTTGTTCGAGGTAGAAAGAAAGGAAAAGAAGGAAAAAATAAAACAAGAAATAGAAAAAACATTTAATGTTAAAGTAGAAAAAGTGAGAACATTAATAAGAAATAACAAAAAATATGCTTATGTCAAGTTTGCGAAAGAAAACCCAGCAATTGATATTGCAACTAAATTAGGAATGATATAAAATGAAAAAATCATCAATGCCAGAATATCAAATTTCAGAGAACGATGCCAAAGGATTAGAAAAAATGATAGCTGAAAATTATGTTCCTGAACAAACGGAAGTTGTAGCTCCTTATCCAAATAAAAAAATAAAAATTTTAGTTTTGGATGATGTGCCATTTTTTGTAGCCGATTCTGATACTCCTCTACGAACATTACGTGCCGAAAGAGAAACTTCAAGGATAATAAAAATCACAAGAATTGGTGGAGCTAATTATGAAATGTGGTTTGTTAGGTGCAGTCCTCGTGATGATGGTTATAATTATTTCGACAATTTACTGGAAGGAGCACGAATCTAAAAATGGGAAAACGAATAATCTCGCAAGCTATAAGAAAAGTAAGCTTGACTTACAGAGTCAGAAAAAGGGCTTTTAAATATAGAATAAAATATTCTCCTAATTCAGGAGAAGCATAGATAATTGATATTATTCATTCACCAGCGCATACGGCTCCCCTATTAAAAATAAAAATAAGCAATGAAATTTTTTACAATCCTGCCTTTAATGGAGCATATGTTGGAAAAAAAGTTTCTATAGGAGAAAAATTTGAGCAAGGAAATATTCTTGCCTTAGAAAAGATACCAATAAGCACTCGAATTTATAATATTGAGAGAAATCCTGGTGACGGCGGAAAAATGATTAGAACAGCTGGAAGTTCTGCAACTATTTCAAAAAAAGAGAAAGAGAATGTCGCAGTTTTAATGCCTAACAAAAAAGAAGTCTTGCTACATAAAAATTGCAGGGCGACAATTGGCACGATAGCTGGAGACGGAAGAGTTTCAAAACCATTTATTACGGCGGGAAAAAAATATTATAAAATGAAAGCAAGAAACAAACTTTGGCCTAGAACATCTGCTGTTAAGATGAATGTAGTAGATCATCCTTTTGGATCAGGCAGAGGCAAGAGAATAAAGTCTAAAATAGCAAAAAGAAATGCTCCACCAGGAAGAAAAGTGGGTCATTTGAGGCCGAGACGAACAGGCAAGAGGAAATAAAATGCCAAAAGAAAAAGAAGAAGTAAAGATAAAGGAATTAATTTATAGAGGTAAAAGTCTAGAAGAACTAAAAAAATTAGATGTAAGAGAATCTGCAAAGTATTTAAAATCAAGAAGCAGAAGAGCGGTGCTAAGAAATTTTGACATTGTCCAAAAGTTTATTAAAAGATATGAAGGGAAGATTGCACAAAATAAAAAAATCAAAACTCATTTGAGGGATTTGGTAATAGTTCCTAAGTTAGTTGGTTATACTGTTGCTGTGCATAATGGAACACATTTTACTGATGTTCCAATAACTATTGATATGATAGGCCATAGGCTAGGAGAATTTGCGCCAACACGACATAAGGTGGCTCATGGCAAGGCAGGAATTGGCTCAACAAAAAGCTCTAGGGCATTGAAGAAATAAAATGGAAAAGAAAAAACCAGAAGAATCAAATGAAGAAATCGAAAAGCAAGAGCAAAAAACAGAACAGAAAATTGGTGCTGAAAAGAAGGAATTAGTTGAAAAAACTGAAGAAAAAAAGAAAGATCAAATAAAGATTAAAAAGCATGAAGCAATAGCTCGTGGTGATTCCTTGCCTATTTCTAAAAAGCATTCTATTTTTATCTGCGAATTTATAAAAAATAAAGAAATTGATTTGGCGATGAAATCTCTTAATGAGGTTATTAAATTAAAAAGAGCAGTTCCATTCAGAGGAGAAATTCCACATAGAAAAGGAATGATGTCCGGAAGATACCCGGTCAAGGCTGCTAGTTATTTTATTAACTTGCTAAAAGGCTTGAGAGGAAACGCACTTGTTAACGGACTTGACTTAAGCAAAACAGTAATCTATGCGGCCTCTGCAAATTGGGCTTCAAGACCTGCTCGTGCAAAAGGA
>CAYTKV010000032.1:3633-10663 GCA_964438545.1 Candidatus Woesearchaeota archaeon
GAGGCATTTAAAATGGAAGAGAAAAAATTTGTTTCATTCAAAAAAGAAGAATTCGGGGTAAGAGAATACATCAAGAATATGCTTGGGAAAGGAAGAATCAGCGACGTTATAATAGAATACACTCCAATTGGAGAAAAAATAGTTGTTTATACGAGCAGACCAGGGTTGGTAATTGGCAGGAAAGGAGAAAAAATAACAGACCTAACAAATGTCTTAAAGAAAAGATTTAATCTTGATAATCCCCACATTGAAGTACAGGAGATCAGAGAGCCCCTTTTAGACGCCCAGCTCGTGGCTGACGAGATTGCAATGCTTTTAGAAAAGCGCGGTTCATTGAAGTTTAAGGTTATAGCCTACAAAATGTTGCAACAAATTATCAAGGCAGGAGCTTTAGGAGTAGAAATAGTCCTCTCTGGAAAACTGCCTAGCGACAGAGCAAGGAGTTGGAGATTCTCCCATGGCTATCTAAAAAAAACAGGAGAGAGCGCAAAGGTCGTAGATAACGCTCAAGCCCAAGCTACGACAATTGCAGGAGTTGTCGGAGTTAAAGTCAGCATCTTAAAACCTGGCGTAAACTTAACCGACCAGATCTTTATCACAGAAGAAATGAAACAAAGAATAAAGTTAAATGACGAGGAATTAAATGATAAGACTGAAGAAAAGATAATTGAAAAAAAGAAGAGAAAAATGAAGGAGGAGAAAAATGCCGATCATGAGAAAAAAAGAAATAGCTAGAATGAATAAAAGAGAAAAAGAGGAAAAATTAAAAGAATTAAAATTGGAATTAATAAAGGCAAATGTCGTCGCAAATAAATCAAATGCAAAAACAAGAGAGATCAAAAGAGCCATTTCACGTTTGCTCACATATTCAGAATCTGAAATGTTCAACAAATCCGACAAGGAGATGTTGAAAAAGAAATAATGGATTCAAACGAATTCGGCTTACCAACAGAAACCGATGTGTTTGAGGAAATCGCTAAAACCGAACAACAAATAAAAGTTAGCATCCAAGAAAGGAGATACGGAAAAAAGATGACACTTGTTGAGGGTTTTGACAAACACGTAGATGTAAAGGCAATAGGAAAGACTTTAAAAGAAGAACTTGCTTGCGGGGGAACAACAAAAGGGAACACAATTGAGCTGCAGGGAAACCACAGAAAAAAAGTTAAGCCTATACTCATGAGGCTAGGTTTTCCTGAAAATTCAATAAGCGATTGAGTCAACATAGAAGGGTAAAAATGGCAAAAGAAAAAACTGAGAAGAAAAAGTCAGAAAAAACTGAGAAGGAGAGCTCGGAGCTAGGTTTAGTTAAAAAGCCAGTTTCAGCCAGAGGCAGGATATTTGAAGGATGCGTCACAAAAAAATTCCCAAAAAGGGTATCTATTGAATTTGAGAGAACTGTTTATATTCCCAAATATGAACGTTTTCTTAAGAAAAAAACTAGAATTCACGCTAGACTACCAGAAAATATTGATGTTAATAAAGGGGATATTATTAAGGTGAGGGAATGCAGGCCATTGAGTAAGATGATTCATTTTGTCGTTATAAAGAAAATTAAATCCGCTATTGATGCCTCTAGCTCTTAGAAAAATGATAGAACAAAATGAAATTAGAAAAATTAGCTGGATGCTTAATAACGCCAACTACCAAATGATTTTTCATAATTTGTTATGTGCTGCAAAATAATAAAATATCAAAATATCTTCGTAATTAAGATATCTATAAAAAGAGGTCATAAAAAATCTAAGATCTAATAATGATGCTTTATAAAATCCAAATTATTTATATTCGACAATAATTTAATACAATTTAATATGAAGAATTGCAAGAAAAAACAATTATGTACCAAGAATCAGTATTCAGTGTAGTTAAAAATGAAAAATGAAAAAATTTTATTAGCAGAAGGAAAAAAAAGATTGGTATTGGAAAATGCTACACAATCGCAGGGTTTTTAAATGTTGCTGAACAAGTTTCTAAATCTTTTCAAACCTAAAATAAAATGGCAAAGACAACTATCATAAGTGGTAAAGCAATCAGCGCAAGGGCGACAAGAGCATTGCATGTAGGAAGCAAAGTGATTGCAGCCGATAATAGCGGAGCAAGGATAGTCAGGATAGTTAGTGTGAAGTATGGAAAATCAACAAAACACCGACAACAATATGCAAAAATAGCAGACGCTGTTAAAGTTTCTGTTAGGGTGGGAAAACCAGAAATGAAAGGGCAAGTTTTTGATGCTGTTGTCTTGAGACAGAAAAAACCTTATAGAAGAATTACAGGAGAAAGAGTATGCTTTGAGGATAACGCTGTTGCTCTTTTAAAAGACGATAAGGGTAATCCGAAGGGAACTCAGATTAAGGGACCAGCCGCAAGAGAAGTTCAAGAGCGCTGGCCGCAAGTGGCGAAAATCGCACAATTTGTGCTATGATTCAAATGAAAAATAAATTTTCAAAACACTGGATAAAAAGTAAATTGCCTAGAAAGCAGCGCAAATACAGAGCCAATGCACCGTTACACTTGGGGCATAAATTTTTAAATGCGAATCTTTCAAAAGGTTTAAGAGGAAAGTATGGTAAGAGAAGTTTTCCTTTAAGAAAGGGCGACGAAGTGTTTGTTATGCGAGGTTCTTTTAAGAAGAAAAAAGCAAATGTTTCTTCCATAGATTTGAAAAGATCAAGAGTGACATTGGAGAATTTGCAAAGAACAAAAAAGGATGGAACAAAAGTAAATGTTCACTTTTCTCCAAGAGCTTTACAAATACAATCTCTTAATTTAGAAGACAAAGCGAGAATTGAAGCTCTTGAAAGAGTAAAAAATTTAGGAGGAGATAAAACAAAATAAAAATGCATCAGACTAGAGCAACAGTTTCAAAAAAACTGCCAATTCATAGAAAAGGAACAAAATATGTAGCAAGAGCTTCAATTGATTTACAAAATTCGGTTCCTGTTGTTGTAGCAATAAGGGACATCTTGAAGTTGGCGAGTACGGCCAAAGAGGTCAAGGAAATGATAAAGCAAAAGCTTTTGAAAATAAATGGAAAGAATGTTAAAGACTTAAAAGACAGCATAAAATTATTAGATATTTTTGAAGCAGATAGGACTTATGTCTTAACACTAACGACAAACGGAAAATTCGCTTTTGAAGAAACCGGCACCAAAGAAAGAATTTGCAAAGTAATAGGCAAAAAACTTGTCAGAGGAGGAAAAATACAAATTAATTTGCACGAAGGCTCTAATATTCTGTCTGATGAAAAAATAGGCATCAATGATACTATTTATCTGAATCTTGCAGGAAAAATTGTAAAACACACTCCAATTCAAAAGAGTAAAGAATGTATTATCATTTCTGGCAAATATATTGGGAAAAAAGGTTTGATAAAAAACGTTGAAGAAAAAAAGGTGGAAGTTCATATTCAAGATAAAGGAAAACTCGTTAATTTAGAAAAGAAGGAGGTCATGGTATTATGAACCAGCAAATGCAAGGTTTAAAAGAAAATATAATGAGGAAAGTCAAGCTAGAAAAAGTTGTTCTTAGTTGCAGTTCTTCCGGGCAGGAACTTGAAAAATTGAGAAAACTTTTAGAATTTTTAACCGGCAAAAAGGCTCAAATTATAAAAGCAGGTCCAAAAACAAGAATTCCTGATTTCGATGTGAAGCCGGGATTAGAAATAGGAACCAAAGTTACTTTGAGAGAAAAAGAGGCTAAAGAAATTTTGAAGAGGCTATTGGGCGCGATAGACAACAAACTTAGAACAAATCAAATTCATGACAATGCTTTCTCTTTTGGAATCAAAGAATACATAGAAATTCCGGAAGTAGAATATCAAAGAGAAATAGGAATTAGAGGATTAAACGTCACAGTAGTTTTCATAAGAGCTGGAGCCAGGGTCGGAAGAAGAAAAATCAAGCAAGGAAAGATACCGAAAAAACAGCACGTTAAACAAGAAGAAATAATTACTTTCATGGAGGACAACTTTGGAACAGAGGTTAGATAAGATGATGCCTACTACAAAGCATAAAAATGTTAAAGAAGTAAATGCCGAAAGAAAAGCAGTCAAGGGGGCAGCAGAGAAGTCATTTAAAGTTTTTTTAGAGGACAGACAAGTTATAATTAACTTAATTCAAAGGAGAAAAGAAAATGACGGCAAGTGATTGGAGAAAAATTTTGAAACAGCTTAAAAGTAAACCAGTGATAATGCAAAAATTTCTGAAGCATAATAAACCAAAAGATAGAAAAATTGGAATTGCTGCTAGAAAGTGCGAAAGATGCGGTCGCTATGGAGCTCATTTAAATCAGTATAATATAAATTTGTGCAGGGCCTGTTTTAGGGAGGTTGCTGAAGAAATCGGCTTTAAAAAGTATAGTTAAAATGATTTGCGGATTAGTAAATACAGGAGGTTCGTAGAAAATGTCACAAGACATAGTCGCAGATGCCTTAAATCAAATAATAAACATTCAAACAATTGGAAAAAAAGAAGTGGAAATAAAAAGGCAATCTAAGTTTTTGCTTTCGCTCTTAGCAATTGCAAAGTTGAAAGGATATATAAAAAATTATATAAAAGACACAGGAAAATTAAAAATAGAATTGGGCAACATTCATGGTTGCAAAGCGATAAAGCCTAGATTTTTAGTTAAGGTTGATGAGATTGAAAAATATGTTAAAAGATATTTGCCTTCAAAGAGTATAGGAACAATCATAATATCAACATCCCAAGGACTAATGACTCATCAAACGGCCTTAGAAAAAAATGTAGGAGGAAGCTTAATCGCTTATTTTTATTAAAATGGATTTGCATGTACGCAAGAAATTAATTCCTGCTAGAAAAATTAAAATTTATGTTAAAGCATCGAGAATTGTTGTTTAAAATGAAGCACAGTATAATTAAAAAAATACAAATTCCGCAAGACATTTTTTGCAGTTATGAATTTGGAATTCTAAAGTGCAAAAAAGATTCTTCAGAATTAAAGAAACAAATATCAATGGGGGGAGCAGACGTAAGAATCAGCGATAACGAAATAATTATTGAGCAAAAGAAAGGAAATAAGAGGAACTATAAAGCAATCATGTCTAATATGGCCCATATTAAAAACATGTTTTCCGGCTTGCAAGAAAAGTTTGTTTATACATTGGAAGCAGTTAGCGTCCATTTTCCTATATCTCTAAAAATAGAAAAAGACAAGCTTGTCATTAATAATTTTTTAGGAGAAAAAACTCCTAGACATGCAAAAATATTGTCTGATGTGGATGTAGATGTTAAAGGCCAAAGAATTATTGTTGCGTCTTCAGATAAAGAAGCCGCCGGCCAAACAGCGGCAAACTTTGAAAAAGCAACAAAAATAAAAGCCAGGGACAAAAGAATTTTTCAGGATGGAATTTATATAGTGCAAAAACCAGAAAGAAAATAAAAATGAAAAAACCAAAATTCATAAGACAAGAAAGCGTAGTCCATTTAAGGCTAGGTAAAAGAAGGAAAAAACTTCAAAGCTGGAGAAGGCCAAAGGGAGGCGACAGCAAAATGAGACTAAAAAGGAAATCGTATCCCTTTTCTGTTAGCATAGGCTACAAGTCGCCAAAAAAAACTTCTGGGCTGATACAAGGACTAAAACCTGTTCTTATACACAACACAAAAGAATTAAATAAGTTAGACAATAATTCTATCGCAATTTTGGCTAAAATTGGGAATAAGAAAAGGCTAGAGATTATTTCAGAAGCAGAAAAGAAAAAAATTAAAATCGCCAATATAAATGGATTAAATTAAAATGAAACTAGAAAAGAAAAGAGCTCTTGCTGCAAGAACTTTGAATGTTGGGAAAAACAGAATTGTTTTTAATCTGCGAAGGCTTAGCGAGCTGAAAGAGGCAATAACTAAGCAAGACATCAGGGACTTATACGCCGCAAGAGCCATATCGATACTAGAAAAAAGGGGCAGAAAGAAACCAGCAAAAAGTAAAAAAAGGAGATTGGCCGGATCTATAAAGAAAAAAGTAAAAAAAAGAAAAATGGCTTATGTTATTTTAACAAGGAAGTTGAGGGCGTATCTTTCCAATATAAAAAAAACTGGACAAGTTTCCCAAGATAAATTTCTAGAACTTAGAAGAGATATAAGGAGAAGAAGTTTTAGGAGCTTGGCTCACTTCAAAGAAAGAATTTTCCATAAGGGTGAAGAGCACCAATAATTTTAATTTTCGCCTAAGGGAAATAAGACCAAAATTAAAAATTTTATATCTTCCAAATTCAATTAACTAAACAGTTTAACTTAGCACATTTAAAAGACGCACAATTAATATTTCAGAATTTATGAAGTTAATTTTTGTGTTATTAAAATTATTAATTTACTCCCAACACATTTAAAAAGCTTCTTTTTTTACTTAAAAAATGAAAACGCAAAGAAGAAGAAGAAAAGAAAGAAGAACAGATTATAAAGCTAGACTAGCGTTGCTTAAGTCCGGCATGCCAAGATTAGTTGTAAGAAAAACAAATCGTTATATCATCGCGCAAATTATCAAGTCAGAAATAGCACAAGACAGAGTGATAGCCAGAGTAAGCTCTAAGGACTTATTAGGAATAGGTTGGCAAAAGGAAAATATAGGACGTCTTAAAAGTCTTGCAGCAGCTTATCTAACTGGGTTAATGATAGCAAAAAAATATAATGAAAAATCAAATGAGCTTCTTTTGGATATTGGTTTACAAAGGAACGTTAAAGGATCAAGAGTTTATGCAGTTTTGAAGGGGGCTTTAGACGGCGGATTGAAGATTTCCTTTGATGAAAAAGCCTTACCTTCAATACAAAGAATTAAATTAAACTCTAAAGTTTCGCTCTTGCTGGAAAGAATAATGGAGAAACTTTAAAATGGCGGAAAAAGAAACAGAAAATCAACCTAGGAATATCATTGAAGTAGTTCCGGAAGAAATAGAAAGAATTGCGAATGGGAAAATAAATTCTGGCGTTGAGATATTGGAGGAAGCAGTAGGAACGCCAGAAGAAAAAAAAGAAGAAGAAGTAAAAACTCATTTAGCCGCTTGGACGCCAAA
>CAYTKV010000033.1:0-4705 GCA_964438545.1 Candidatus Woesearchaeota archaeon
TCTTACAAGAACAGGCCACTATAATGCCCATCACAAAGAAAAAATCGGCTGGTTAGGGCAATCAAATATTTTAGTGTTTGATAGACCGGGCATTTATCAAATAAAACCGCTAGAAAAAAACAATAACGATGTAAAAACAATAAAAATTCTTTCGCCAGTAATTCCTTCTCCTTATTATATTGATTATAGAAGACGTATTGGTTACGATGCAAGATTAGATATTAACACCTCTTTTTTTGATGGGGCGATATTGTATAGAGGTGGGGCATATGTCGATGGGACTGATACACAGCTTTTAGATGGCACTCCTGGAAGTTTGTTCGGCATAGACGACGTAGATGATTCTGTATTTGGAGTCGGAAGAATATTTAAAGATCCGAGAATAGCCATAAAAGTTGAGATTTTATCTCTCAATTCAGATTATTTAACTGTAAATGTTTCGTATTATTTATCTTGCGCAGATTCCGACGACCTAGACTTTCCTCCAGGACAAACGCGACCCTCAGAAGACTCCTTATTAATTGGAGGAAGCGCTAATGATACTTTAGACAATTTTAGGATATACGACAGATGTGACCAAGATAATAACTATATTCTAGAGGCAATATGCTATACAGACGGTGACGATAAATATTACAGAAAGAAATGTCCTTTGGGTCATGTTTGCTTTGACACTGGAATTAGCACATTGGGAGATTATTGCAGGCCAATAAGCAATTGCAGAGACTCTGACAGGAGCAATAATCCTCCTACATCTTCAGATTCCTCTCTGCTGCAAAATGGCGTTGTTGAATATTGGACTCTTGCTCCAGAAAGAAGACAGTATTTTTATGATAGCTGTGGTGGCTCTGGCAATGCTCAAATAAGAGAATACTTCTGCGCAAGCGAATTTAATTATAGCGCTAGATTGCTCAATTGCCCAACAGGAAAAGTATGCAACAATGGAAAGTGTGAAAATCCTCCCGCAAACTGCCTAGATGAATGTGGAGCCTCTAGAGGCGAAGAAGGTTCTAGAGCCATAGGTGGATGCTATGGTACAATAGGCAGATGGTCATGTGGAGAGGCCAATGACGGAGATTCTTGCAAGGACAGACTTTATGTATTCTGCAGTTCTGGAGAAACTTGTCAAGAAATAGGTCCTTCTAGAAAAGGAGTTTGCTTAGCAGGAAGATGGAGCTCAAGCACTGCAAGCGAAGGACAGGCAGTCTCATTAAACTTAGGAACCTGCACAGAGCCAGAATGCATTAATCAATTAGTTAATTTTGAAATCGAGGAAACAGGGTTAAATGAAATTTTCTCAAATCAACAATCAACAATAAATACTAATGGCATAGCATCAAGTTCTTGGAATGTGCAAGATGAAAATCGAATTAATCCTAGGTTCCAATTTAATGCCCTATTTAATAGCTATCCAGATGTAAGAGTTATAAGCGATATTCTGCAAATCCCTAGCTCATGTTATGATTCTGACAGCGCTTATTTTGGTTTCAATGAAGAGCAGAAAGATATTCCTGGAGAGGTTGTTTATCAAGGCGAAACATACAAAGATTATTGCGACGCTGCTGTTCAAGGAACAATTAATGAAGGGATATGCAATAGGAATGGAATATTTATCAATGTAGGCTTTATCAATGTAAGCTGTGGAGAAGGAAGAGCATGTTTAACAGACTCAAATGGAAAAGCATATTGCTCTTGCCAAAATGAATGTAATCTTGGGGAAAGTTCTTGTACGGGAGCTGACAACAGATGGTATTGCGGAAATGCTGATGAAGATCCTTGTTTAGAAAGAATTTATGAAGCTTGTGAATTTGGTTTTGCATGTTCAAATGGACAATGTAATGTTGAAGTATGCTACGATTCCGATAGTAGCGAAGACGGAGTTCAGCAAGAAGAGATATATCTTCCAGGATTTGGAAAAAAAGGCCAAGCTTTACAAAATGATGTTTGTTGGAATAGCACTATGGTATCTGAGGCCTATTGTGTTGGCAATACTTTATACCTTACTACTATTTCTTGCGGTTCCAACAATAGTTGTATGGCTAATAGCGAAGGAAAAGGCTACTGTACAACAACATGTGGGAATGGAATTGTTGAACCAGGAGAAATCTGCGAACTAGGCCAAGTACATTTCTGTACAGTTCCTTTTTATAACTATGATGGAGCAAGGAGATGCGAGATAGATTGTTCTCGCTATGGAGTTTGCGAGCCGTACGAATATTGTGGAGATGGAATTGTTAATGGTTATGAAGGTTGCGATGATGGCAATACTATTTCAGGAGATGGTTGCTCATCAACTTGTGGAAGAGAAGGTACAGGAGGCGGAGGAAGTTTCTTGCCAGGAACAAAGATATTAATGTCTAATAACAAACAAAAAAATATTGAAGATGTCAAAATTGGAGAATACGTAAAGAGTTTTGATTTTAAGAATGATAAAATAGTAAATTCAAGAGTAACTGCTGTTTTAAGCCATGAAATGCCTGGATATTATGTTATTAATAATGACTTAAAGATTACAGCAACAAATCCAATTTGGGCAGAAAACTCTTGGACTTATCCTGGCTCATTGAGAATTGGAGATAAATTAATGGATTCAAATAAAAAAGATGTTATTATTGAGAGTATTTCATATGTTAACAAAGAAGCAATTGTTTTTAATTTGCAGATTGAAAACACTGAAACATATTTTGCCTCTGGAATTGGAGTGCATAATATTAGAATTAAGACGAAGTAAAAAGTATTTTAATTTTATAGATATTACTCTATAACAATTCCGTAAGAAAGAGCCTCCCTCGCAATAGAAACCTTTTTTCTAAGTTTTTCTAATTCTTTAGGAGTGTAGCATAAAAAGTCTACTGGCAAATCAATATCCCACTGCAACCATAAACCCTTACATCTCTCATGAAAATCTTTTCCATGAAATTTTTTGTCTATGAGAATGAGATCTATATCGCTTTCCTTATTAGTTTTTCCTCTGGCATACGAGCCAAATAATATAGCTTTTTCTATACCGATTTTCTCTTTAAATTTCTTTATTTTTTCAACTAAATTTTTAACAATTTTTTTACCCATTTTACTATTTTATTAGCAGCATTAATTTATTAGCAGCATTAATTGAATTTACAGCTTTTCTTTCGTCATATTTTGCAGATACAGGATAACGACTTGCAATATAATTTGGATTAAGTTCATCACATAATTCAAGAATGTTGGTGGGGGCATTTATTTTTTTTCCAATCTCAACTAAATCATGAATCTTCCATAGCCTTCTGAATTTTTTGATATAAAAAGCTTTCAATGCTTTTTCTGCTGATTGTTGTGATTGAAAACTTGCCCATTCATATTCTTTAGAATTCAAACTTTTTCTTGCGGCTCTTAAGTCCTTTAAGGCCTTTTTTAGCCATTCTTTTGCTTCTTCCATTCTAATCTAAGAAACAAGAAACTTTTAAATTTAACTTATGAACATATTTTGCCTCTGGAATTGGAGTGCATAATTTAAGAGTTGGGACGAAGTAGGAAAAGAAAGATTTATATACTCCATAAATTATTCTATTGTTTATGGAGTATTGCCCAAGAAAAATAGAGGAAAAACTGGATAAATGGCTTAAACGGAAAGAGGTTATAATAATAAAAGGGCCAAGACAGAGTGGCAAAACAACCTTGCTTCTCCATCTTCAAAAAAAAGTTGGTGGAAAATATATAACTCTAGAAGACGAAGAAATGTTAAAGGCATTTGAAACAAATCCAAAGGAATTTGTGAAAAGATTCATTGAAAATAAAAATAAAGGAAATATTTTATTTTTAGACGAGGCGCAGTATTCTAAAAAAGCCGGCAAAATAATAAAACTTCTCTTTGATCTTTTTTCTGAAAAATTAAAAATCATAGTTAGTGGCTCTGGTTCTTTCGATATTAAAGTAGAAATAGGAAAATATTTAGTGGGAAGATGTGTATATTTTGAACTCATGCCCTTAGATTTTGAAGAATTTTTATCTTGGAAAGCAAAAGACCTCCATAAGATTTTTTTAGACTATAGAAACTCAGTTATAAACTTTATCTTAAATGGAAATCCCATTGAAATTAAACCGGCCTTTGAAAACGAATTTAAATCATTGCTTTTTGAATATATTATTTTCGGAGGCTTCCCTGCTATTGTAAAAGAAAAAGATGAGGAAATAAAAAAAGAATTACTCAAAAATTTGACTCGAACTTATCTCGAAAAAGATATTTTCTTTTTCCTTAATATAAAACATATCGAAAAATTTAGAAATCTTCTTAGCTATCTTTGTTTTAATGTTGGTTCGTTAATTGAGATTTCTTCTATTATGAGAGAATTAAATATGGATTATAAAACCATTGAAAATTATTTATCGATTATGATAAATACCTATATAATTTCTCAGCTCAATCCATTTTATAAAAATATTTCAACAGAATTAAAAAAATCAAAAAAAATCTATTTTAATGATACTGGTTTAAGGAATTCTTTAATAGGTAATTTTCTTAATCTGGAAAATAGAACAGATAAGGGCATTCTTTTAGAGAGTTTTATTTTTAACGAATTAAAAAATTTTAAAGGAAAATTAAACTATTGGCGCACGATAGGTAAAGCGGAAATTGATTTTGTATTAGCTATAGATAATAAAATAATTCCTATCGAAGTGAAAAGTAAAACAAAATTGAAAAGGGGATTTTTAAAATTTTTTAAAA
>CAYTKV010000033.1:4715-7604 GCA_964438545.1 Candidatus Woesearchaeota archaeon
GCTAATATTTACAGAAAAAGAATTTAAAAAAGAAAAAATTGAAGGAGCACAAGTTATATTTATTCCGCATTTTTCTATCTGAAATCTCTTTTTGCCTCTGGCATTGGAGTTCATAATCTTATAGTTGAGACGAAATAAGAGACGATCATCTTGCTCTTATTAAACTAATTTTTTTATAATGCGGCTCTTTGTCTTTCTCTCTAACAATTTCTGCAAGCCTATATGAAATACCCTTAGGCAATTTCATCCCTCTTTGAAGAGATTCGTTTGTGTATAATCTTGGTTTTTTAATTGCATCAAAAACCCTATAATAAATTCCATATGATATTGCCTCACTATATAATTTTAATTTGTCTAGGTCATGGATTAGGAAAAGAACAATAATAACGCTGATTGATAATAAGGCTGTCAATACAAATGAGTATATAGCGTTTGTTCTTATCAGGAGCAGGTTATATAATATTGTGCCAGCAAGGATTGTTAATGTCGTTCTCAACCAAAAGTTTATTCTGTCTTTTCCTAGCAAATAAAGCTCTTCTCTGTCTTTTAACATGTCCTTCAACAGAGCTTTCATTTGGTTCAAAGAATCTTTTTTCTCACTCGATTCTGCTTTTCCTATTTCATCAAAAATAGCATAAAATTGTTTTTCTGTCTTCTCATGAAATTCATAAACCTCATAAAGAAAACTTTCTAATAGATAATTATCAATAAGGTCTGCAATTTTTTTACAAAATTTTTCATCTACGTATTTAGAGTAGCTATATAGTGTTATTAGGAAACCAGTTTCGTTTGTTAATAGGTCCCTGTAGCGAGAATATCTTGTCAATCTGCTTGCGATGGCAAAACCAGAAAAAATACCGAATAGAAATGTGGAAATTGTTAATATTGTTCTCATGTCATCTGTTAATTTATAATAAGGAGCCACTAAGAAAATTATAATTATTAAAAAAAGGCTTATGAGAATTCCGGTTGTTGTTTCAACTCTTTTTATTGATTTCATTTTTTTAATTTAGATTATTGATTCATCCATGCTTATTAAAGCTTTTTCTTATTGGCGATATTATTTCTTCCAAATATTTTATTATAGCGTTTTTCAAGTCAGCAGGATGTAATTTTCCTTCTGCAAAATCTTTTTCTAATTCTTCATGTGAATAATACATTACATCGCCTCCAAACTTGCTAGGCCTATTTATCTTTACTTTGTTTAATCTTGGAAATATTATTAATTTCACAATTTGTAATATTGGATTATCTTTAATTTCTTTGGCTGGACAATAGGCTTCAAGAATCGTTTTTTTAATCTCATCCGCAGAACTAATCATTATTAAACCAGAGTCAGGTATAGAGCGGGACATTTTTTGTCCTGGGCCCTTTAATGATGTTATTAGAGGAGTATGAATAGCAATAAAATTATAGTCTAAAATTTTATTCAAATCTTTACCAATCATATGTACTTTTCTTTGTTCTATGCCTCCTAAAGCAACATCGACTTTTAAATGCTTTATATCAACAACTTGCATCAAAGGATACCACAATTGAGAAATTGTCGCATTTTCCGCCTCTCTTGCAATCTCCTGCATGCTTCTTAAACCCCTATTAATTGTAGAATGTTGAGCTAGTTTAATAACATCTAATTGGTATTCTTTTTTAAATTGAAAGTCGCTTCCTAAAACAAATTCGCACTTCAATCCTACGGCTTTAATTGTCTTCTTCCAAGATTCAATTTCTTTTTTTATCACTTTTTCATCTTTTCTGTTTAATAATGTATGAACATCTGCCAATAAAATTTTAACCCCAAAACCTGCTCTTTGCAAGTCATTAAGTTTAGTTATGGTGACCATATGTCCTAGATGCATTTCCCCTGACAATTCATAACCGCAATAAACAGAAGGATTTTTCTTTTTCTTCAAAAGAGCCTTCAATTCTTCTTCTGTAATAATTTCCTCTGTGTTTCTTTTTATCAATTCAAGCTTTTCTTCTGCATTCATAATAATAAAGGAAAACATTGTAATTTAAATGTTTCTTGTTTTGTGCATTATTAAATAAAGGGTTAGTAAAATTAGATGACGAAAGAGCTAAACCCCTTTTCTATTAATTAAACGTGGGCATGGTTAATCGCTCATCAATGGCAATTTAAAACCTGCTAAACAACTTAAAGTAATAATCAAGAAAATTATTGTCGACAGCAATTACTCCTCCTGTTATTCCTCCGCCACTTTCGCCACCGCTTCCGCTCTCTGAACTTCCTGAACTTTCACTTGTTCCACTTGTTTCTGAAGTCCCAGAATCTATTGGGGGCGAGGTTTGTGGTTCTTCTTGCTCTTGAGGTTCTTCTGGAGGAATGAAAGATTCGTCAACGCATCTGCAATTATCTTCAAAACATTCTAATCTCTGACCTTCTCCACATGTAGGTCTTTCGAATTCTTCGGGAGGTCTAAATTCTTCCTGTTGTCCTTCATAAAATTCTTTCATTACTTGCTCGCATGATTCTCTTGTAAGTGCCTGCGCTCTTTGGCACTGCTCTGGCCATCCGTCGCTAGGGCCCTCTCTATCAAAATCAGCTCTTCCTTCAAAACCTCCCTCTACTCCGGACAAAGCGTCGTCAAAACATTTCAATCTTTCATTAGGATCCTTTATTTCTCTACACCTAAATCCAAAAGCAGGAGCAAATTCTCTAGGTCCTTCGCCTCTTTCTCCGTGAATTTTTCTCATTATTTCTTCACATTTTCTAGGATCATTTCTATTTTCTCCTGTCAAACCTGCTTCTATGCATTCTTCAGGAGCATTTTGTTTGAACATGTAAATTCCACATTCTCTCGGATTTCTGATTCCAGCTTCAATGCATTCCTCTGGCGCATGCTCTCTAAACATGATTTCTTCGCATATCTT
>CAYTKV010000033.1:7614-10503 GCA_964438545.1 Candidatus Woesearchaeota archaeon
TCTTTCTACAGCTTCTTTTATAGGAGCAATGCATTCTTCAGGAGCCTCATTTTCTATCATAATAAGCATGCATTTTTCTCTTGCATCTCTGTCTCTTTCTGATATTCCTGCTTCTCTGCATTCTCTTGGCATATGAGATTCAAATTCTGCTTCTGAAAATTCTTCTTCAAGCTCTTCTAGAACAGCTTGCAAATGAGGAGCATCTTCTAATAAACCCTCGATATCATCTGTTTGCCCTTCCATCTGCATACATGCTTCTTCATCTCCTTCGTTGCAGGCAGCAGCAAGAGGCGCAACAACAGAACACTTATTTGCAAATGCTTCGTGTGGTATATCCTCACATCTACACTCTCTTCCCTGTGTTCTGAAACATTGCATCATTATTTCAAAAAATAGCTTGGCTTCTTTTTTCTGCTCTTCTGTTAAATCATTAAACAGATCCTTATGCCATCTTGGTGAATCATCCTCTGTTTTACAAACCCTATAAAATTCAGAAGGATCTAATTTAGATAATTGCCTGCATAACTCCTCAACCTTTGTAGCAATCTCGGCAGCAGTAACAATCTTTCCTTCTCTCTCTATTACGTCATCAAAAAAATCTTTCTTCTGTCCTTCAGGAATTTCTTTTTCTATTTCTTTTAGTGCTTTATGAATCGCAGCGGCACTTCTTCTGGCATCTTTTCTTTCTTCAGGCGTAACCTCTTGTTCAAGCTCACTAGCGTATTCTCTATAACTTTCTAGAGCTTCTCTTGCAGCTTCAAAATTACCTTGCCCAATAAGCTCTCTAATTTCAGCTATCTTTTCTGCTCTGACTTCCTTTTTATCAGCAAGCCTATCAAGTAATTCATCAATAAAATAAAATGTACTATCTGGAGTAATGCCGGCATCAGGCAATTCTAGCTCTGCTTCCGAAAATTCTTCTTCAATTTCTTCTAGAGTCTCTTCAATATCATCGCTCTCTTGTGTGCTATCATCTTCAATATTATTAACTTGATCTTGCTCTTCTAAATCATCAGTATTAGGTAATATATCTTCCTCTTGGGCATTGGCTCGCAAGCCAATTAAACCAAACGCCAAAATAACAATTAATAAAAAAATGCCTCTTTTTATCATCTTGTCTATAATAATTTAATATTTATAAATCCTTTGGGTAATAGATACCGTCTATTTAAAGTCATTTGGATTGAATTTGATAATAAATAAGATATTCAAAAAGCTACAACAATGAAATTAATTAGTTGCTATTTTATATTCGATATTTTGATTATTAATTAGACAAATGTTATTAGACATCAACTAAAAAAGAAACCATAGCAATTATTTTTACCTAACTGACGATAAGTTTACAATATCTGGAAAATAGGAAGGATATCAACACTAATTATATTTAGGAATCCAAAACCTTTATTTCATATGAACGCGCATCACAAAATTTTAAATATTTCGTTATTGAGTCTATAGTCTAAAGTAAAGGAAAATAGCTAAAAATGAGAAAACCAGCCTTCATCATAGCAATTTTAGGAATGTTTGTTTTAGCTTTGCTGTTAAATGCAAAACCCAAAGAGATTGATAATTTTGAGGATTTAAATGCTTTAGAGATAAATCAAAAAGTATCTATTAATGGAAAAGTTGTTTCCGAGAAAGTTAGCTATAATAACAAAATTCTAATGCTTGATAATGGCATAGAGTTAGTTTGTGAATGTGAAGAAAGTTTTAAAGATAAAGAAATAAGTGCTATCGGAGTGATTAGTGATTATAATAACAAAAAACAAGTCAGGGTTTTGAGGATTTTTGTTGAGGACTGATATTTAATCACGTCTCTTTCTAATTTTTTATACTCCCTGTTTGATTTTTTAGAAAAAGAAAATTTAGAAGTTTTACATATATGCATGTCATTAGTTATTTTTATTATAGAAAAGCTTAATATCACAATAGAAGCTATAGACAATTCCAGACCCTCATAAGGCAAAAAAGACAGAAATCCTGCTCCAATTCCTAAAACCGATGCTAAACCAATGCCGCAAACAGCACATCCAGGGGCAAACACTGCTAAAAATATTCCGATACTCCCCAAAAAACCTAGCTTTTTGTTTATTAAAGTATTAAAACTTAATTTGTAAAAAATTAAACTTGCTAGTACGCCAAACAAAATGCTAATTATTATCAGGCTTATAAAGGAATGAAGTATGATAGTTGATTTAAAACCTGCCCATAAAGTAAAGAAAAATCTTAGGGTTTCAAAAAAACCGAAAGTTGGATAAATCCCTGCCAAATTCTTCCAACTCGAAACTAAAACATTAGAAGAATAAAATAGGATAGACATAAAAATCATTATTGTTACATACTTCCAATTGCTAAAAATTCCTTTCCAAGTTCTAAATAATTGTCTGGACTCCATATTTATCATTTTTCAATAAAGTTCTTTATAATGGATTCGTCATACTCTTCGAGGATTTTTATTTTCCCAAGCTTCGTCAATGCTATTTTTGCATCCATTCCCTTAAACGGTGCAACGTAAACATAATTATAACTTAAAGCAAATGCCTCAAGGTTTTCTATTAAATTTTCTTCACAAGAATAATCCCTGCAGTTGTAGTTAATAATCACTCCAGCTCTTCCACTTCCGTCAGCATGTTCAAGCATGTGTTTCTGAATTGTAATAGGCATTGGTTCTTTTAAAACGTGAGAGGGAGGATTAGACTCAATATGTCCCTGCATGTCTATAGGAGGCAAAGTCTTGATATTTGAAACGCTCCACGCAATTCCAACAAAAATAAACATAATAATAAAACAGGCAATTTTCCTAAGGTGATTCAATTTCTTAAAAATTGGGCTAATCAAAGATGGTATGAGAATTCTTTATGAAAAATAGTTTAAAGCCAACGGCTT
>CAYTKV010000034.1:0-10124 GCA_964438545.1 Candidatus Woesearchaeota archaeon
ATGAGATTGGAGGTAGAGAAATTTATTTTTTATTTTGGATTAATTCGACAAACTCAACACCATAGAAAATTTTAAATAGGAATATAAGTAAAAATTCCTATGGAATTAACATATGAACAGATAAAACCATACATAGCAATTGTGGCATTAGTGGGGTTTGCTTTAGGTATAGCAGTTCCTCTTTATTTAGGCTTTAGAAAGAACGAAAAAGAAACAAAAGAAAATAGATTTAAGGAGTCTTCTTTAGAATCAATATCAAAGGAAAATAGCAATAAAAAAAGAAATGGAGAATACAACAGGGAATCATAATCCCCAATATGATCTTAGAGCTGTCGATTTAATACCCATTTATGGTTTAAATAATTATGAAAAAAGAACAGAAAGCAACGAAGAACTCGGAGTAACAAATCGTATGCTTTTCTAGTTTTCTATAATCTTGCCTTTGTCATGGGTTCGATAGTTCTCGCAGCCAAAGGTTTAGAATCTCTGTTTGTCTAAACAACCAACCGCAAAACCTCCCCGACAAATCCTGCAATCACAGGAATAGATAAATTATCATCGACATGTGTGGAGGCTGTTTCAACCAATGTTGCAGAAAACGCCATCGCCGCAATAATAAAAATATTCTCCAAAAGAAAAAATCCGATAATTAAATTAACTAAGAATTCTGCGATTGTTCCCTCCCATGTTTTTTTGTCATCTAAGAGATGTTTTCCAAATTTTATTCCAATCAATGCAGCAGCTATGTCACCAAAAGTTGTCATTAGCAATGCTGTGACAGCAATTCGAAAATCAAAGACAGCGAATGCTATTATTGCCCCAATTAAAAAATAAATATTCCCTCCCAGTTTTTCTTTTTCCTTTTCACGCCAAACAATGTGAAATATAGGAATCTTGATTTTCTTTACAATCCTGAAATAATCCACAGCAAGAAAAATTATTAGCAAAAATATTAAAAATAAAATTCCAGATTTGTGTCCAAAATACTCATTGAAGATAATATATATGGTTACAAATAACAAAGCCAAAAAATGAACAAGTTTCCTTTTTATTTCGAATAAAATATTCTTTTGCATTTTAATATTAATTATCTAAAAAGGTTTAAAAGCACTTCGCATTTAAATTATTTTGGGGGAGTATAGCTCAGGGGGAGAGCAAACGGCTGAAGCCCGTTCCGTCCCAGGTTCGAGTCCTGGTACTCCCATTTCTGTTTATTGAACTGCAAAGTAAAACAAGATAATACAAAATATGAGATTTTTTACTTCGATATTTGTCCTGCTTAACAATTATTATTAATATCAAAACAAACACACTAATAACATTATCGAAAGAATAAAGCTAAGATGCCAGATGTTAAAAATTGCCGAGCACATATTGCATGATACTCAAGTTTCGCAGAAAGGAAAATTTAAAAACTAAACCTATTCATATTAAAAGATATAAAGAGAGGTAAAAATGGCTGTAAAGAAAAAAACCAGGGCTGCTAAGAGGAAAAAGTATTACTCTAAGAAAAAAAGAAGGGGTTAACTTCTTAGAAATTCAGGTATTGATTTTTTATAAAAATCATTGCTGATTTTTTTAGAATTTAGTGGAATGACTTTTCGCGAGACTAAGCCATTTAGAGAAAAAGGCATCCTTATAAGATACATGTAGCCTCTTGTAACCCACGGATCAATTGGAAACTTTTCTAATCTATCAACTATTTTCTTTCTTTCTTTCAAGCTTAATGAAAAAGATTTTTTATCAAAAATATGAATGTGGAAACCTCTTCCGGAATAAACAATTCTCAATTTTTTAAAATTTAATTTTCCTTTCAAAATTTTTTTAATCTTCATAGTATAAAAATAAGCCCTGGTTAGACATTTTTTGCATACTTGATTTTTTTTGCTATGTGCACATGGAATATTGTCAGCATCTATATCAAAAACCAATTCTTGCTCCTTCCATTTTCTAAAATTCAAATTTTTCAAGGTTTTTTTATAGTTTTCATAATAATTTCTGTCATAATAAACATCTTCTGGGACATATTTTTTTATTTTGTATTCTAATTCAGAAAGACTAAAATACAGCATACTACCTTTTAGTCTTTTATCAATAATAATTCCAGTGTCGCCACCAGCATCAATAGCACACATTTGTGGAACTCTAATTTTATTGTCTTTAAACCATTTCTTTGCTCTCTTTAAGCTAAATTCTTTCTCATAAAATTTTTTTCTTTCATCTAAGGTAGAAGGTCTAAATTCATATCTTTTTTTCATGTTCTTACAAGCAACACAACCTTTATAAAATAATATTTCTTAGCTATTTCATGAAAAAAGAGGAAGAAAGTAAGCAAGTTCATGGTGATAACAGTTTTGGCGTAGCTTCCGTTGTATTAGGGATCTTAAGCATCGTTTTTGCGTCGCTTTTTGGCATAGTATTTGGAATCATAGCTTTTGTGTTTTCCAATAAACAGCAAAGAATTTTTAAAAATAAATGGAGCAAATGGGGAAAAATCCTTTCAATAATTGGAATAATATCTAGCATATTAGCAATTATAATTAATATTGTTTATTTTAATGAAATCGCTAGACAGTTCCAGTTACCAATTCAGTGAGATGAAAAAAGAAATAAAATCAAAAAAAGCAGCAATTGAACTTTCAATCGGAACAGTTGTAATTATTGTTTTAGCGATGACAATGTTAATCCTTGGACTTGCGCTAATTAGAAATATTTTTTCAGGAGCTCAAGACTCTGTTAACATAATCAATGACAAAGTAATGGCGCAAATAATTGATTTATTTGCTGAAGAGGGCTCAGATATTGTAGTTAAATTAGGCGCAGACAAAACAGCTAAGATAAAAGAGGGAAGCGATCCATTTGGCGTGGCTTTTGGAGCGCAGTTGCCTGCTGGAGGGGCTTTGGACGGTAGAGGACATTTAAAGTACAAAATTGGTTTTGTTTCAGGGGGATCAAACGCATGTACTAGAGTTGTTGCAGGAGGAGAGAGCGCATTTAGGAGATTTTTTGACCCAGAAACTGCTTTTTCCCAGTTTACTAGTTTTGGTAAAATAGATGGCTCAACAGCAGCAGAGCTTATTAAGATAACTGTTCCAAAAGGAACTCCCGAATGCAGTCAACGCATAAGCATTGAGGTTTATGACTCAAAAAGCGACAACGCTTTTATCGGTGGAGACTTTTTCATAGTAGAAATCAAGAAGGGAGGACTCTTCTAAACATGTAAGGTAAACTGGTCATCTTAACACATCCAAAAGATGTATAAGCAGGCATGATGCCTAATAACCTTGATTTTGCTTTAGCAGTTAATTAGATGATAGCTCTTTTGTTGCCTGTAGATTCAGGTTGTGCAATCAATAATCATAATAAAAATGGTGATTATAGTATTCTAGCATCAATTAAAACCATTAAAACAAAAGATAATGTATTAATGCTCCTTAAAAGACCATTTTAGATTGCATGCAATTCAGACATTAATCAATTCCTAAAAACCTCTTTATTATTGTTATAAGGGCTATTATCGATAATCTATTAAAAAGTTGGTGTGTACTTTAACTAATCACCTAAAAATAAAAGAACCATGCTTAATTAGAAAGCCCAGTTAAGTTTAGAAGTTGACAAACAAAACCTTCAGAGTATTAAGTTTTCTGGAGATGAGTAAGGTGTTAAGTGTCGGGAGTTAAATAGACTTTACACTATCTGTTTGATTTAGCTATGACTACTAATAATTCATCTACCGTAGTACTTTGGTCTCGTTCTATAAGTTGATTTATGTCTGATATAGTTTTATCAACAATAGCTGGACTGAAATGCTGACGTATGGCTCTTTCTATAAGTTGTTTTTCTTCTGCGGAATAAATATCAAAAATGCTATTAGTCCTTAATCTTGCTTCAATTATCTTTTCTTTATACGGATTTATAATAAGTGCAAAATATTTTTTCGCGAATTTCGTGCTGATATATTTTTCAATAGTTGCTGGCTCTATTTCAACTATCTCGCTAAATGCGCCATTGTAGACATCTGTTTCATATTCTATTTTGGCTTGTTTACCTTCTTTATCATTTTGAAACATAACAAAAACTGTTCGCTGGGTGGGCTCTAATACCTCAGTTAAGGTATACCCTGATTGTAGCCAACCATTCAGGTCTTTTGAACGATAATCTTTTCTGTCAACAACCTTAATAATTTTATTTGGAATTGCTTTTCGCCAGCATTTTACCCAGCCGTCGGCAACCAGACCAAAGCAAGGCATTAATCTACAATCTTTTTTGTCTTCCCCAGAAAACTTAAGAGGTACGGAGATACAGTATACTTTCTTTCCAGTTAATTGTTTAAAAGCAGTTATTCTTTCAGAGATGCTCACGAAAGAAGGATATCCCCCATAGTGCGTACCATAAAATATCGAGAGGGAATCAAAATTGAAACTCGAATCGGCTAATTCTTTGTCGCTAATAGTACAGTCGTGTGCAATTTCTACTACTATTTCTTTATTCATATTAGCATGAGTTTTCAATTTCCCTGCAAGTTCTATCTTCCTTCTTACATCGTAAGGAGTCTCCCCTTTGAATTTAGAGAATATAACGAAGTCTCCTGTCTTAGACTTTACCTGCCTGAAGACCGATTTCTTAAGCTCGTCTTCAGAGAATGGTACTTGTGAAAAGTCAGAATAGTTCATAACCGCCATATGTTTTTTTACATTCGTGGGGACGGCTGAAAATTTTTCGGTCCAGTTAGCACGGTTAAAAAATATACCATTGACTTCGTGTTTTAATCCCATTTCGTCTAAGTCTCGTTGACTAAGCATTCTTACCGAATTTTTAACTTTTTTACCTGTAGATAATTTACTGAGCGATTTCATTTTGTACTCCTATTATATGTTCGTAAAGGATATTAAATTCAGATTCAGTTAATTTTCGCAAAATTTCTACGTATCTTTGAATAGTAACTCTGTGTACTCCCAAATTTTGAGCGATTTGCGTATTATTGTACCCTCTCATTTTTTCCTTAAAGATTCTTTTTAGCAGACTTATATTGAGCGATTTCTTTTCACAGATATCTTCAGCACTAACGCCAATTCTTTGTTCATGAATTAATTGAGTCATGTTACTATTAGTAACATATTCAGAGTATTTAAACCTTTTCATTAGAAAATACCATAACTACCTCTTTTTGTATATAAAGAAAGTTGTAGTAGTTTATAATCATTTTGGATAACTACCGCAACTTAACAGGAGGGGAGAAAATTATGAAAACTCCCTAATTCCTAACACTCTCACAAAACCTTCATCTTTAAAAACTTCAATTAATTTCTTTTTTTATGGAAAGTAAAAGCGAATTTGAAAAAGAATCTTTTTCAGGCTACACAAAATACAAATGGTTTTTCACAGCTTCTGGAAAGCTAGTCGTTGGAGGAAAGTCAGCTTCACAAAATGATGAGTTATTAAAGAAATTAAAAAGTCTGAATAAGGATTTTATAGTAATGCACACATCCTCTCCAGGCAGTCCATTTTCTGCTATTCTTGCAGATAAGAAAAATGTTAGCAAAAATGACCTTGAAGAGACAGCAATTTTTACAGGATGTTTTAGCAAAGCATGGAAACAAGGAAAGAAAAAAGCAGAAATTCATATTTTTACACTTTCTCAGCTAGAAAAAGCAGATAAAATGAAAGAAGGAACATGGCAAGTCAAAGGAAAAGTTAAGAGAATTTCTGTTCCATTGAAACTTGTGCTGGCAAAGCAAGAAAATAAACTAAGAGCAGTTCCGGAAAAAACAATAAAAAACAAAAAAAATATTTTAATAAAAATCAAACCCGGAAAAATTGATAAAAAAGACCTTCTTCCAAAATTGCAAGTTGAAATTTCAGAGCATTTAAACCAAGATGAATTGCTTTCGGCTCTGCCAGCCGGTGGCATAGCTATTGCCAAAAAATGAAAAAAATAAAATTTTGTCCAAGATGCAAGAGTACGAAATTGACCATGAAATTTATAATGCCTTTAGGAGCGATTCATCCAGATATTAATGAATGCAAGGATTGCGGATTTGTCGGAGTTTTTCCTGAAATAGGAAGAAATAAAATTGAAAAATTTCAAAAAATTGTTAAAACAGAAAAACGAAATTACCACAGAAAACAATAAATACTAATACTTTATAGCATTTTTATGAAAAGAGAAATCGAGGAATATCATCTATATGAAATAAGTGGCGAAGAATTTATCGCAAAAAGAAATGATATAATGAGTTTTAAGTCACGAGGTGATAAAATGCTCCAAAGACTAAAAGCAGCTGATAATGAGGGAAAATACAAAATAGGTAAAGACTCTGGCGAGATATTTCGTGTGAAATATTGCCAATCTTCTTTTTTGCCGTCTTCGGTAGAATTCCCCCTTCTTTCTGATCCAAATGAAATATCATATTATTATAAAGAATTTGTTGAATGGGGAAAACCTAAAATTATTAGAGTAACAACAGAAGTAATAGAGAGTTTAGAAGAATTGTCAGCCCAAACTCTGTGCAAAGTTCTATATCTCGTAGATAATTAGCAGAAAAGACAGCTTGAGTTTAAATAAATCTTTTTTCTTAGACAAAATTTCAATTTTCTGCCCCCAGATAAATTTTTATTGTCATTAATTTAGTCATTATGAATGAAATCTCGCATAGCAAAGTTTCAAATAGGCAAGCAAGGCATAACGCAAGGAGTCATAGAATCATTGGCTCTAGCATTAAAAAATCACAAGCAAGTTAGAGTATCGGTTTTAAAATCTTCTGGTAGAGATAAAACTATAATAAGAGAAATGGCATTAGAATTGCAAAACAAAATTCCTATAAAATTTAATTATAGAACTATTGGGTTTACTATAATTATTCAAAAAGTCAAAAAATAAAGTCTATGCCAATATTAACATTTATTTTTAATCTTTAGCTCATAACTAAGGGAATTAAAAAAGCATAGCAGGATAACTTACTAACATCAACTAAAAGTAACATTTATAAGTCATCTTTTTTAATTGTTGAGATGGCAGACATAAGAACAATTCAAGCTAATAAATATAATCCTTTATTAGCAGATGCTCTAAAAAAATCAGGATTTTTTGATAAGCCAGAATGGATTGATTTTGTTAAAACTTCTACACATAAACAGAGACCAACAGCAGAGCCAGATTTTTTTTATAAAAGGGCAGCAAGCATTTTAAGACAGATTTACATCAGAGGCATCGTTGGAGTAGGAAGATTGAGAACAAGATATGGTGGGCGAAAGGATAGAGGAATGCAACCTCCTGAATTTAGAAAGGGCGGTGGCAAAATAATAAGAGTTATTTTGCAACAAGCTGAAAAAGCAAACTTACTAGAAAAAGTTAAAGACAAAAAGTCAGGAAGAAAATTAACAGAGAAAGGCAAAGAGTTTTTAGAGAATGTAGGAGGTGGAAAATGACTACTATAAAGAAAAGTAAATTAGGAGAATTATTGGTCGCAACAAGACATTGTTTTTACTATTCAAATGAATTACAAGCTTATGTTAGGATGGAATTGTGTGGGGGAAAGGATTTACTAAGGGTTGAAGTATGCCCCGCTGAACAAATACAGAAATTATTATGTGGCGGACATGGCCCACGCAATACTAGATATTTATCATGGAGAGAAGATCCAGAGAAAGGCAGGGAGATTATTGAATCTCTAAAATTTCCTGCTATGAGATTTTCTCAATATACTAGCTTTAGTTTTAACACACAAGGAGAACCAGTACAATGAAACCTTTATACCAAAAAAAAATTAAATTGGCAGTCCATAATAGAAGAACAAAGTGGGCTCCTATATGGGTTGTGCTGAGAAAACATGGCTTAGGGAAAAAAATTCATCCCAGTCAAATAACAAAACACAAAAGACACTGGCGCAGAACAAAATTAAAAATCAAGCCAAGAAGAATAGCAAAGAGGCATTTAGGTTAAGATGGGAAGTTATAGATGTTTCAGAGTAAATAGAATGAATCAAGAACAGATTGTAGATAGATTTTCCCAGCTTCCAGAAGAAATAAGACTTGGTGTTATGCTCCCCTTCTCAAAATTTAGATTATATTACTTAACCAAGATAAGAGAGCCTAAAATATATCTTACACAAGAGGGAGTGATTAATATAGCGGGACCGAATCATAACTTCAATACAGCCACTTTCATGTTAGAATATATTTCTGGGGCAAATTTAGTTGAGGTGAGGGATTGAGATGGCAGAAACACAAATAGTTTCGCTTGAAAGAGAATACATAATACCTTTAAGAAGGGAATGGAGAAAAGTAGCGAATTATAGAAGAACAGGCAGAGCTGTAAAAGCAATAAAGAAATTTATAGCGCGGCATATGAAAATTCCAGATAGAGACGTTTCTAAAGTAAAAGTTGATGTGTATCTTAATAATGAAATTTGGTTCAGGGGAAGAAAAAAGCCTCCTGCAAAAATAAAAGTCAAAGCAATAAAAGAAGGCGAAATAGTAAAAGTACAACTTGTAGAAATTCCAGAATATATTAAATTCCTAAAACAAAGGCATGAAAGATTACATAAGGCAATTGAAAAAATAGAAAAACCAAAAGAAACTGTCCCAGCGCCAACTGAAGAAAAGAAAGAAGAGAAGTCAAAAGAACAAAAGGAAGAAAAAAAGATAGAAGAGCAAGAAAAAGAAAAAGCAGTTGCAGAAGTTCATGCTCTTGAAGCAAAGCAAGAAGCAAAAGCACAGAAACACATTACAAAAGTAAAGAAAACTCCTATAAGAAGACTTGCCTTGAAGAAATAGTTTTATTGCTCATCCTTATGGTAAATATCTAAGAAATACAGAATATCTTTTTCTTTATCATAAGCATAAGACAGTCTAAAAGGAGCAACATAAACCTCTCTTGTACCTTTCCTATCGAATCTCATGGTCTTCCCAATTTCAGAATTATTCACTATTTTAATTATCAATTTTTCAATTCTTTCAAGATAACTTTTATCAAGTTTTTTTAATTGTCTAATAAAATTTGGAGCCCTAATTACCTCTTTTACCATTTTGAGGTTAAATATTTCTTATCTCTTTAAGAAATTCTTGAACAGACATTCTTCTTCCTTTTCCCGCCTCTATTTCTTTCCACGCTTCTTCTGTTCTTCTTGCGAATTCCAAATCCTCTTCTAAATTTTTATCAAATTTATCTGCTTTTTTCAGTATTATTTGATCTTTGTTTCTTATTACAACCAACTTATCTCCCTCTTTCAAGTCTTTTCTGAGTTCTTGTGGAATAACTACCTGTCCCTTGGAGCTCATTCTCGTTATCTCTATTTGGGCCATAGTAAGAGCATTCTTACTAAATATATAAATCTTATGGTTTTCTAACCTTAACTATTTGTCCAATTTTAGGGGTGCAGTCCACGATTTATAAGAAGATTGGCTTTAAAGAAATAAATTTATTTAGGAAAATTATGTGTTAGTTGTATTTTGTTATTGAATTTAGATGCGTATTCTTCTGCGAATCTCTTTGCTTCTTCAAAACATTTCTCATTATAAACTCTTATTGAAGTAAATAGAGCAAATTCACCTAAATGAATTTCAATATTATATACTGCTCTAGAGCCATCCGCATTCCAATCTACATACAAATCGTTTCTTGCCGAAGACATAAATCCTCTGCCAGAAAACGCAACTCTTTCTTTTCCAAACACATTATCTGCCAATTCAGCAACCCTATCAAAATGCTCTCTTTGCCGCGCTATTCTTTCTTGTTCGTCAATAATTTCCATAGTTGAAAATAAAAAAAGATGTTTTTAAATATTATTATGTTGGATTGTCACAATCAATAAAAACCTTATTTTTATTCTGCACGAGATTCATTTTTTAGATAAGCCCACGCCTGTCTAGAATTTGTAAGAGTAACCACAGCCCTCTTATAAACCTCTGTTTCATATTCATCAATAATTTCTAATTCTCTTGGAGCGACTTCTAGTACAAGTCCTTCTATGACGCTATTAGAATTATCTAATATAATTGAGCTGTGTTCAATATCATCTATTCTTACAGGAACTTTTCTGTAACCTCTTAACTTTCCTTGCCGAAATAAAACATCTCTTCCTATAACTTTTTTCCTAGTTTCAGAGTCAATCAAAGTTCCATAA
>CAYTKV010000035.1:0-1522 GCA_964438545.1 Candidatus Woesearchaeota archaeon
AAAAGAGAAAAAATTATAAATACGAAGATGCTCTACTTTTATATAATTGAGAGAAAATGTCACTAACAGATAAACTAGGAAAAATGGGAAGAAGCTTTGGGAAAAAGCTAGGAATAGCTGGAGTAATGGGAGCTTCGTATTTTGCAGGATATGATGCGAGAGCGGCTGATAGAAACATCTATCCAGCAGATCATCCTACTACGCCGTGGACATTTCAAAAGATAAATGATTATTTGAATTCAGCTGTTTGTACAGGGAGCATTAATGGAGAGCCTTGCCCAGTAGCAGGAGATAATGTTATTTTAAATGGCTTGCCAGACGGAAGCGCAGGAATTTATACGCCTCCTGCAGTCCCATCAGTACAAAGCTATGAAATTAGAACAAGTGGAAGTGGAATTACTTTAAGGGGAAATAATGCAATTATTAGGGGATCTGGCGCAAATTCACAAGTTCTTTTAAGAACATATTCCCCGGGAACAATTACTAATTTTACTTTTGAAGCAGGAGGAAATGAACAGCAGGGAATTGCTTCTCATACAGGTTTTAGTCCAACAAATCCACTAATAGTAACAGGAAATAGTTTTTACGGCTTTGATAAAGGAGGTGTTTTTGACAATTTAGTAAATCCTGGAGAAAATATGCAGCATGGAGTTTCTTACAACAGTAATTATTTTGAGAGGGTTAATTTGGCTACCTCTTTTTCTAAAGATACCGGGCCCGCACCAAATAAAGACACTGTATTTGGTGTTTTCGCAAACAATACTGTTAAAGGAATGCGGGCTATTGGATTTCAACCTGTTTCTTATCCACCTACTGTTAGCTCTAACGAAACGAACGTAGCAACAAGCTATTTTGTACCAGGTCTTAATTCAGTTGATAATAATCTTTTTATAGAGTGTGATGGTGTTTCTCTGCCACCAGAGGCATATGGTGGAACAGATCCTACTACTGGTGGCAATGTATCTTCTTTGCCTATTATAGGCCCGGACGCCAATGGAGAATACCGCATTGCACTTAATACAGAACCATGCCTGCCCAACCCTCCACCAGGTTCTCAGTGTTTCATGGGAACCCTAGAATATAATTTCGGCGGGGAAAACTTTGAAGGAGATCCCATGCTAAATTGGGCAAGAAGACCTTTGCCGGGCTCACCTGCAATCTCAAGAAGAGCAGGGGCATTCACTCCAGCAGGAGATGCAAATGGCGATTGGGAGATAAGAAAAGCAGATTTTACAGGAAGCAGAGGTTTTAGAAGAGCATTTAATTATTCCCTCGATAATAAACTTTCTCCGGCAATGAGAAGCGTTCATGACTTTGATGGAGATGGTCTTGTTAACTTATATGATTTTGATAATCCTTCTGGCGGATTTAAGCAAGGATATGCCGACAATTTGCAAGACTGCAACCAAAATAATATAGAAGACTTAAGGGAAATTTTAATGGGCGACATGGACGATGTGAACTTAGACACTGGCGATAATGGAATTCTTGACGCATGCCAACTGAAAGAAGGAATTCCCGC
>CAYTKV010000035.1:1532-10115 GCA_964438545.1 Candidatus Woesearchaeota archaeon
TCTTGAAGAGAATTTCCGCGAGAGAGAAAACTTTGCAGGAGATCCAATGCTAAATGCTTACAGAAGGCCATTGCCGGGCTCGCCTGCAATCCCAAGAAGAGCAGGAGCATTTACGCCTGCGGGAGATTGGAATGGCGATTGGAAATTAGACGATTACGATGAAGGAATTATGATAAGTAAAATGACGGGCCAGGGCAGAGAGGCTCCTCTTGAAGATAGAACAGTATTTGATTTTGATGGCGATGGCGACATAGATGCTAATGATTATAACTGGTTCTTGCAGGGAGCTGTTCTTGATAGCCAAGACATTCCCGCAGTCAGCACATGGGGAATGACTGCTTTAGGTTTGGGGGTATTAACAGCAGGAACACTTAAACTTAGAAATCTTAATAAGAGAGGGAAGAAGCGTTAACACGAGCGTGTCTGAAAAATAAGTTCGCATTTCATTAATTTAAACTATTGTTTACCATCGTTATTTAGTGCTATTAGTTAATTCTATATGGACAATTAATTAAACGAGGTGATAGACCTTATTATCATCTGTAGCATGGAATTATTAGACACGCTCCGTTAACACAGAATTTGTCTGATGAATAATGTAAAATCTTAAACTTTCCACGGATCAAATCTCTAGAGGAACAAATTTTAAATTTTTTATTTTTCTCAAATCATTGCCAAAAATAAATGGGCTGGTATCGCGGAGTATTTTTCTCCTACTTGCAAGTAATCTTTTGTTATTAAAATTCCCTTATTAAAATAATAAAGCCCTCTATAATCTTGCTTTGTTATTTTTGTTTGATATTTAATTTCAAATGGAAACAAATCGTCTTTTATTTTTAATAGAGCATCTACTTCTTTTTTATTTTTCCAGTAAAATATGTTTGGAAATAAATTTTCGTAGGTTAATCTTGCCAAGTTAGATATTATTGTAGCCTCAATAAGTGCCGAACTTATCTCATTTTCTTTAAAATATATTTTTCTATTAAAAGTATGAAAAATAAACGGATCTGAGAAATATAATTTTTTGTTTTTATTAAAATCTGGCATTTTTTTGTTTGGTTCCAAGAAATATAGAACTAATAAAACAAACATATTTTCCAGAGCTTCAACATAAGAGGAAATAGTTTTGTGGCTTTTTATTTCAGAATCCTTTGCCAAAGAGTCCCAGCTAAGCGCTGAAGACTGCTTCAGAATAACTGATTTTATAAGTTGTATTAGTGTTTTTTCTTGTTTTCCCCATTTAACTATGTCTCCTGCCACCCATTTAATGTAAAGTTCGTAGATGTATTCTGGAATTTCTTTGTTAGAAAAAAACTCATTAATAACCAAAGGAAATCCTCCAGTTATAAGATACTGCTTAAACAAAATTCTTAAATCAGAATCAAACGTTTTTGCATGGTTCACCTTAAGATTTATTTCCCCCACTGATAATCTATTTAATTTTTTTATTTCGTTTGCTATTTTTGGTTTTATTAAAGAGACATAATCAGAAAAATTTAAAGGTAAAAGTACAAAGTCTTTTCCTTTTTTTCCTGTTCTTCCGGGTAATCTTTCGATGCCATATTTTATATCTAATGTATGAGATCCGGTAATTAATAAACAATAATTAGCTAATTCTCCAGAATCTCTTAAACTTTTTATTGCTCTTTGCCAATCTTTTATTCTTGATATCTCATCAAGAAAAATATGTCCTTCCTTTATATTATTAATTTTTGAAAATTCAATGTATTCTCTTAAAATACTTAATAATTCTCTGAAGTCTACTAACTCATCACAATTCCAGAAAAATATTGCCTTCTCATTTATCCCTTTGTCAAGAAGTTTATTTATTAATAATTTAATTAGGGTTGTCTTCCCAACTTGTCTTGGGCCTCGCAAACTAAAAATATTATCTGGTATTAATTCTATCTTTTTAAAGAGTTCTGGTTCCCATTTATATTTTTTTTCTTCTAAATCTTTAATATGCTTGTCTTCTTTAATATATTCTTTTCCTCTCCACCAAGGGTTAAGTATAGGTAAGTTCATTGGTATTGTAATATCAGCATCTTTATAAATCTTTTGGTATTATAATATCAGAAAAACTCAAATTTCTTCTTTGTTTCTTCGTAAGCATACTGCTCAGCCCTTTTTGAAATAGGTGGGCGCATTTTTTCCATCAATATCATCAAACGAATACCGAATTTTGTCGCCTCACTCCTAGAGGCAAAAACTCCCAATCTGACTAACTCATCTATATCTTCTCTAAGCTGTTGTGTCATCTTTACTGGAATTGCTACTTGTTTGTCTTTCATGGTCTTCATGGTATACAAATAGTATAACCAATATTTAAACCCGGCTAATTTTCTCTCTGTCGCAATAACGGGTGATGATTCTTAAGTCGAATGCGGGTGATGGTTGGTTTTTATAGTTTATTTTACAATAAATTTATTAACTTAAAAGTAGTTATGCATAAGGCTTATAAATTGAAGTATAACCTTTATAAACATAGTAAAAGATTTAGAATATATGGTAAACAACTCAGAAGATAGCAAACCGAAAAGATTAGTCACTGCAGCCTTGCCCTACATAAACAATGTTCCGCATTTAGGGCACATAGTTGGATCTCACCTTCCTGCGGATATATTTGCAAGATATTGCAGGGCAAAGGGGTATGAAACAGTTTTTATTGGAGGAACAGACGAAAACGGTTCAACTTCGGAAATAGCTGCTCTTAAATTAGGTGTTCCTTTAGGAGAATTTTCAGATAGACTGCATCAAGAACATAAAAGAATTTACGACTGGTTTGAAATTTCTTATGATAATTTTTCAAGAACTACAAAACCAATACATCATGAAACGGTTAGAGAATTCTTTGAGACCATATACAAAAAGGGTTTTGTTAAAAAGGGTAAAATGAAAGTATTTTATTCTCCGAAAGAGGATATGTTTTTGCCAGATAGATATGTTGTTGGAGAGTGTCCGAAATGCGGCTTTGAAGAAGCTAGTGGAGACCAATGTGAAAAATGTACGTCCATTATTGATTCATCACAACTAAAAAATCCGAGATCAACAGTTTCTGGTGGAAAATTAGAGATAAAAGAAACAGAGCATTTATTTCTTAATTTAGACAAGCTGTCACCGCACCTAAAAAAATGGATAGAATCGCAAACTCTTTGGAGAGAACAGGTTAAAAGTCTTGCATTAGGTTGGATAAAGGAGGGGTTAAAACCGAGATGTATCACAAGAGATTTAAGACATGGCGTAAAAGTCCCCCTAGAAGGTTTTGAAGATAAAGTTTTTTACGTCTGGTTTGATGCTCCAATCGGATATGTATCTTCTACAAGAGAAGCGAGAACTGATTGGGAATCTTTTTGGAAAGATGAAAATGCAGAAATCTATAATTTTTTAGGAAAAGACAATATTCCTTTTCATACAATTTTTTGGCCAGGAATGGTTATTGCTCATGGCGATTTTAACTTGTCTCGAAATGTAGTTGGATTACAATATCTAAATTACGAAGGACAAAAATTCTCAAAAAGCAGAGGAGTTGGAGTTTTTTGTGAAAGACTTCCAGAGTTGGGTTTGGAATCTGATATTTGGAGACATTATCTAACACAAGTAATACCTGAAACTGGTGATTCAGAATTCAGATGGAAAGATTTTCAGGAAAGAGTAAATTCAGATTTGATAGGAAATTATGGAAACTATGTTAATAGAGTTTTGAATTTTATTCATTCTAAACTTAGTGGAGTGGTAACGAGGCCTCTGAAAGAGAGGTTAAGTCGAAGAGATCAAGATTTAATAGAAAAAGTTGCAGAAAAAAAAGAAAGAGTTGAACAGTTGCTTGAGAGGGCTGAATTAAGAAAAGCATACTCTGAGATTCTTGAACTATCTAGTGAAGGAAATAGATATATTAATGATACTGAGCCATGGATGGCTATAAAAAATGATCCGCAAAGAGCAAATGATATCTTCTATAATAGTGCAGTCTTACTGAGATCCTTGGCAATATTATCGGCGCCGTATTTACCTCAAACTTCTCAGAGAATATGGAATCAATTAAATCTTGAGGGCAATCCTCTTTCAGCCGGAACATGGGATGAAGCTGACCAGGATCTTGGCGAAAAACACCGAGTTAATAAACCAATAATACTCTTTAAGAAATTAGAAGATAAACAAATTGAAAAGTATAAAGAAGTTGCTTCTCGAGGGACTGATCTGAAAAGTTATTTTGAATAATAGCTACTTACAATTTGATTTTGTTCAATGTTTTAATCAATAAATTATTCTCTTTCTTTGTCTTTACACATATTCTAAAATACCTATTAGAAAGCCCATTAATAACATCTCTCCGTCTAATTTTTGTATTGTACTTTTCTAAGTAATGTTCTAATTTTGACAATGTTATTTTATTATCTAGAATTTTTACTAAAACAAAATTAGCCACTGGTTTAAATGGCTCAAACCATTTAATTTTCTTAATTTCATTGTATATTCTAAGTTTTTCTTTCGAGACAAATTCCCTTGTTTTATTTAAAAAATCTGTTTCTTTTAGAATTTTAGGTAAGATTAACTCTGCTATAATATTAATGGAATAAGGGTTTTTATTTTTCTTTAATAATTTTATATTATTTTTTGAGGAAATACAAAAACCTAATCTGGTGCCTCCAATACCGAATATTTTCGATAGGGAACTAACAACGATAAGATTTTTACACTTAGTAGCGAGATAATTTAGAGTTTTTTTGTTGTAGTCTTTAAAGAATAAGGGATATGTTTCATCTATTATAAACATTTTATTCTTATATTTTTTTATCAATGAAACCAAAATATTTTTTTAGGTATGTGGAAGTAGGATTATTAGGATTGCATATGTAAACACAATCGGCCTTTTTTACTTTTTGTTCAAATTCCTCCATGTCGAATTTGAAATTATTTGAAGAGCGTAATCTTAGGAAATTTTTCTTTATTTTGTTTAATGAAACAGTAAACTCATATTCCCAAAAAGAGGGTAACAATAATAAAACTTTGTTGAACTTAAAAATTTTGGGGATTAAGAAAAATATTTCAGTTGAGCCATTAGAAAGGATAATGTTCTCTTTATTTATTTTTAAGAATTTAGCCAAGTATTTTATAACCTTATTTTCATATGGAGAGGGATATATTGAAAGTGTTCTAGAATCTACTTTAATATCTTTGAAAATATTATTGGGTATCCTAAATAGAGCATAATTAATGCTGAAATCTATTTTCCCTATTCTGATATTACTTCTTGGAACCATTTTTGATCATTAATATAGAATTTATTATAATCCCTTTTTAGATAATCTTTTTTTAATAAAGATTTAAAAGTCTTATCAAACACATTTGTTAAATATTTTTCAACTTTTGGATTGTCATCAAATCCCAAATAAAATTGTCCACTTCTACTATCTTTTTTAATTAAATCTCTGACAAAAGAACCTAAAGTCGCTTCATTAATGCTCCATGCAGAATAAAATATTCTAACACAGTTTTTTAGAGCTTTCTTTTTTGTTTCACTATATATCTCATATTTTCCTCCACAAAATATTCCTTTAGTAGTAAGTGCATTTAGAAGTAAACGCATAGCCATTTTATCCGAGGACAAAAATTCCCTAGTTTTAACAATTGGTTGTATTATTATTTTCCCGTTGTTTTTTTCAAATCCCTTTCCTAAGACTGCATCTTTAACAAATTCAGGCGTTGCTAGGAGTTTATTTTCATATGGAACTTCTTCATCAAATTCTAACATATATTTTTTATGCAATTTTTTAATGAAAGATATTGTATTTCGCATTTGTTTTTTGGTATATTTTAAACAAATCCCAACTACATCAACATCAGAATTATTGTCATTTAATCCGAATGCCCACGAACCGTATATTATAACAAAAAGTAAATCTTTTCCAAATTCTTTACTATAAAAATTCCCTATCTCTTTCTTTATTAAATTAAGTCTTGAATCCATCTCAATTCGCGATCTCCTTTATTTGGTATATCTTAAAATTTTTGTTATAGTTATAAGAATCAAGTATTTTTCCTTTACCATTTATTTCTACTATCCTGTTATTATTTGAATCTGCAACAAGATAATTTCCATTACTTAATTCAGTACAGTCCTGTATCCAATCAAATCCGCCACATATTTCATTTAAGATTTTTCCATTTTTTCTAAAAAGAATTATTCTGTTATTATTTGTATCTGATACAATAAAACCTGTGCCAAATTTATAAATTGAATGTGGTTGCTTTAATTCTTCTAGGATTGTTTTGGTTTTGCTGGACGACTTATTGATTTCTATCACTTTTCCTTGATGGAATAAAGAAGCAATTATTTTTTTCTCGGTCTTATCGAAAAATATAGCAGAACTTACATGAGTTGTTTGCTTTAATGTTGGATAGTCTATTCTTCTATTATCAATATTTTTGTTTATTTTCCTTTTTTTATTCAATGGAGTATTACTATAACCATTCTCTATACCCCACCAGTTCCATAAGATTTTCCCCTTACAATCAATTTCTAAAATTAAATCTAATCCAGAACTTGTTACCAAAAATCCTTTTTTTGTGAAATTTAAGGAATGAATATCATTAAAATATTTGTTGTTTATCTCGCCAACGATGTTTAATTGTTGATTTAGTATGTAAATTTTATTTCTTCTCATGGAAGCAACATACATAAGGTTATTTTTAAAGTCAAATCCAGAAGGGCAACGAATCTCTTTTGTGATTATCTCTTTCTTATTACTCCAATCAAATTTCACAATTAACCCTCCTAAATTAACATGCCGTCCTATCGGTTTATTTGTTCCATAAATTCCCTGCTTTTTTAAAGAAGTATTTTTTGTCCAATTTTTCTTCATAGCGCCTAAGTTTTTTGTTATATAAAAAGTTATAATTATTTTCATCTTTTATATGTTGCTTTCATCCTCCTCCATTCATCTTCTGAGATCTTTTTAGAGTATTTTAATAAATCGAGTAAATTCTTTTTTGTTGTTAAAGGATTTCCAAGCATTAACCTCTGCATTTGATAAATTTTATCATCTCCTGCCCCAAGTACATTCTTAAAATCATTTAGTTTAAATGTATGTACATAAAACTGACCTTCCTTAAACATTATTTTTTGTATTCTTAAATTTAATTCGTTAATTAAATCTATATTCTTTTTTGATGGTTTTTTATCTAATTTTTCCTTTAATTTTTTAGGCACATAAAGATATGCTGCACTATTAATAATAATATTATTCATAAGGTAAAAATCTTTTGTTTTCTCGATTAAAGATGCAAAATATTTAACTAGTTCATGCCTTTTTTCAATTAAGTATCCAATCTTACTTTTTCCTAGATTTTTTATTAAAAACCATAATTTCAGACTGTTGAAGGATCTACTTCCAAGAAAAGGAGTAATTTGTCCGAAAGAATATTTCTCTTTTGTAATCAGATCACTTATCCCTGCTATTGATTTAAGATCTTTAGGGTTTTTTATTAATAGATAACTTAAAGTATAGGGGGTGAATAAAACTTTATGTGGGTCCAAGGTAACAGAATCGGCTAGATTTATTCCTTTAATTTTATATTTTAATTTATCACTAAAGCATAATAAAGCTCCATGACATGCATCTATATGAAACCATACGTTATATTTTTTAGCAATCTTTGAAAGCCCAACAAAATCATCTATTGCCATCGTTCTAGAATCGCCAGCATATGCTATAATAGCAAAAGGAATAGAGCTTTTCTTAGAATGATTGATTTTGTTCACCAGATCATTCTTATCTATTGTAAAATCTTCTGTTGTTTTAACTTCCACAATATTTTCTGTGCCTATTCCTAACCACGCCATTGCAGCTTTTGAAGTATAATGCCCTATTCCCTCTGGTATAAACATCTTTAATGGCTTGTTTGTTTTAATTAGCCCTTTTTGCATAGTCTTAGGCATGATTCTTTCTCTAGCTAACAATAATGCTACGGTATTAGCAAGTGTCCCTCCAGGAACATTTATGCCTCCAACATCAATTATATCTCTTTGTTTTTTTATTACTTTATACCCTACAATCTCTCTAAGCCAATTTATTACAGCGATCTCGACAAATGTTGCTGTTGGAGAACAATGTATGGAATTTATTAGGTTTTGGTTAAGCATTCCGTAAAGTAAGTGACCACACATTGCGGCAGTTGAATTACCACTATCTGGAAATGCAAGAAAATTCTCGCTAGAAAAATTTACTGAACCATCTATAATTTTTTCCTTGCATTCTTTAATAACCTTGCTTATATCTTTAGATTTTATTGGTATTGGCTCTAAAAGATTTTTCATTATCTCCTCTTGTTCTTTGTAATTTACAACTGATTTGCTACTTTTATTACCTATTTTGAATCCCATTCCCTCTTTGATAACTTCAGAGAATATATTAAAACAGTCTTTTTTGTTTTTCTTATTTATAAAATATTTTTGAAGTTCTTTCAGCTCTGGACTAGTTTTTTTATTCATCATTTTAAGCACCCTTTTTTGATTTATGTAAACTGTTTTTTCTCGGCACATTCCAATAGGGGCTTTTGCATTTAGGACAGACTTTTGGCTCT
>CAYTKV010000036.1:0-9920 GCA_964438545.1 Candidatus Woesearchaeota archaeon
GCAATAAGATAAACTGCCAAAATTGAAATTATCAGGACTCTCCAGTTTATTTTTCCGCCTCTTTTTTTCATTTATTCATTAGCAAAACATAACTTAAAATCCTTCCCATTTCCTTATGTGCTTGCTTTTGCCTCAAATAGATAAAAATACACTCTCCTCATCATCTAAAAGCCTCAAAAAATCAAACTCATCGCTGGAAAATAACTCGATAAGAATTATGATTTAGAAATATCAATCTCTCCAGGAAGTTTTTTATTTGAAACCTTGAAAGAAAAGGAAGAAAATGAGCTTATTGAGGAGAGTTTAAGATAATAGAAAGCAAAGAAATTTAAACACGTAAAGCATTAGAATAATATGGAAAGGAAATTATTATCAGAAGAACTTGAAACCTATAATAAAAATAAAGCTGAATTACTTAAAGAGAGTGCCGGAAAATATGTCTTAATAAAAGGGAAAGAGATAATAAATATTTTTGATACGCAAAATGATGCAATAAAAGTTGGTATAGATAAATTTGGTAATACTCCATTTTTAGTTAAAAAAATAGAAGAGGTGGAATCGAAACAGAATTTTACTTCTAATCTTATAAAAACAAGACCTCATGCCATCAGTAACTATTAATTCTCCCAATTTACAAGTTGATGGACCATTAGTTGAGGTTCATTTTTTAATTTCTTCTGAACTAGAAAAGAAATATAACGAACAAAAAAAGGAAATTCCAAAATCTGTTGTTGTTAAAGCATTAATAGATACCGGTGCTTCTGCTTGTGTAACTCAAAAAGAGATTCCAGAGCAATTAAAATTGGAACCAGTAGGGGTTATAAAAATAAATACGCCATCTTCAAAAGACCACGAATGTTATCAATACTTTATGAGAATGGTAATTCCTTCACATGGGCTTATTTATGAAGGTCCATTTATTGGTGCTCCACTTGAGGGACAAGATATTTGTTGTTTAATAGGAAGAGATGTTTTACAAAGCGGAATTTTAATTTATATAGGGTATAATAATCAATTCACTCTTTCTTTATTGTAGAAACTATTTATCATCGGAGCATTATTTTCTTCTTCCTCTTCTATCTTTATTAATCGCTCACGTTCCCAAGGAGCAGATTCAAAATAAAGCTCTAACGCTTCTCTTAACCTTATTTTGGCTTCTTCTATTGTGTCTCCCTGCGTTACAACATTAGGAATCTGCATAGAGCTAATGCTATACACTTTATTTTCGCCTTTCCCTTCAGGGTAAATAACAATATCTATTTCTATTTTTTTCATATATAATTAAAATATTTAAAGTTTATAAACCTTATACTTGCCTAACAATCCCGCAACTTCTCAACAATCGTAACCTCTGCCAAGTATCCAACTCGTAAAATCAAACCCATCTCCACCATCTGCGGACTTGACAAATCTACATCATGCTGGAAAATAATGGGATAGATGTTATTAATGATAACCTAAAATAAATAATAGGTTGGTTATAGTTACATTATTAAATATCAAAATATTAGGTAAAATATGGAAGGCAAAGAACAGGGACTAAGAGAAAGGTTTCTAAAAATTTATGCAGATATTCCGCTAAGTTTAAGAAAAGAAATGATACTTGTTTTAGAAAATGAACCGATTAGTTGGAATGTCGCTTTTGTGGAAGTGACAAATAAAACTCATAGCTCAACAATAATATTAAAAAAATTAAATGAATTAAGAATAATTTAAAATGGGAGAAAAAGAAAAAATAACGGAAGAAATAAAGAAATTAGAGAAAAGATTGAAGTTTTGCTCTAATTTTTAATATTAACTTATGAGTAGTCAACAATAAAAAAATTTATAAAGGCTTTGATATATTAAGAGGAGGCCATAAAGCAAAGAAAATGATCTCTAAAAAATTTATGCTGGCTATTGTATCACTTCCAATATTAGCAATCTTCCTAGCGAGCGCAGTTTCAGCAAGCGGAGAATTGTTAAGATTATTAGCTCTTAATGAGTTATTGAGTAAAAGCGATTCTTATGATATTATTTGGGATGGCCCTTCAAGAGGAGACAGATTGTTCTTCACTGCAAGCAAAAACCCTCCAAGTGCAATTTCTAACTTAAACGCCAACAATGTAGATTTTCTTATTTATCAAAGAAACGACATAAGAGACTACTCTAGATTTTCTTATTCTTCTAGCAGGTATTCTCCTTACAGTTATTATAATTCTTATAACAGATATCCTAATTATGGTTTTCCTTACAGGAGCTCTTTCGGCGACACAAGATATTTCAGAGACAATTCAGAAAGATTAATAATTGATAATAGATACAGTTATCCAAGACAAGATTATAATATGAGATATTGGTGGGGATATTAGAGGAGGCATAGTAGAGAGATGGATGGATGCACCGGTATTGACGAGGAAAGACAGAGAGCTAGAAAAGAAAAATTTATATCAAACTCCATTCGCTTCGGAGTTTTGGGTTTAGTTTCTTTAGCTCTCTCAAGTGCTTTAGGGTTATTTGGCTCAAGAGGATTTATTACTGAACACCAATTTCCCTACAGAGGAAGAAACGCATTGATTATCAGAGACGATAGAAGATTTTCTTTTGATGAATACTTTATGAAAATAGATAATGACAAAATCATATTCGGAGAATTAAGAGATGATTTAGGCAATATAATAAATATCTCCACTGGAGGATATTCTATAAAGAAGGCAGAAGGTGAGAGAAGATTAGAGGAGTAAAAATGCTACGTAAGAAACATCTTTTTCTAGGATTGGCTGGAATTTTGGCTGGTTGTACACAAAGCACAGCCCCTTACAAAACACAAAAACTAGAGAAGAAAGAATCTATTGCATCTGAAAACTTTGTTCAAAGGTATCAAGAGACTAGGAACAAAATAGACCAAGCAAGAATAGATGGAGCAATAGACGAGGAACAATACCAAAAATATAATGAAATATTGTCTGGACTTGAAGATGAATTGCCCTCAGAAAGAACATATTTTATAGAAGGATTAGATAACCTTGTCACTCATGCATACATTCTAAAAGACTCATCAAAAAATCTTTATGAATTGCAGGAGTATTCAACTTCATTAGAGGAACTTAAAAAACAAATTGAAAAACTTAATGAGCAAATCGCAGGGCCAAAAATAATAAAAAATGAAAAAGTGACTTAAAGAAATTAATAATGTAATTTTAAAGCATTTTCTCTAGCCAATAGAATTTCATTTAAAGTTAAAAGCTCGCCATTTTTTCCTCTTGCTAAAAGTCTATTTTCTGGCTCAACATGTTTTAAACCTAAAAGATGTCCTAGTTCATGTGCCGTAGCACGGTAATCATTTACACTAGTAAAATCTGAAATTAGAATAGAATCAATATCCATTAATGCCAAGCCATTAATTCCGTTTAGACTTTGCACAAAAAAAACATTTATTTTTTGTTTGTCAAAATTTTCATGTGAATAAAGTTCTTGATAGTTTCCATTTATCGCGTTTGGTATGGCATTAACACTCACATTAGTTATAACTATTTCTTCTATCGAAAAGTAAATCTCTCCTTGTGACCATATTCTATTTACCTCATTAAAAAGTTCTATGATATTTTCTTCGTACCTTGAGCTTGTGTAAACTCCCCTTTCTTCTTTTATCAGATGGGCTTTTACAGGTATAACAATTGTTTCAAAAGAGTAGTCAGCAAAAGGATTTCCAGTTAGAACAATATTATCCGAATTATTAAAATAAATAATACCAATTACGAAAATGAGAAAAATTGAAGACAATATTAAAATAATTCTTTTTTCCATTTTACTTTTTACTTCCCAGCAAGCAAGAAATCAATATCGTGCCTGTATCTTCCTATTGTTCTAACTCTTTTAAAATTAGAATTTACCAGCATCCTAGGAATATTTCCTTTGTAATTGTCATAGCCCTCTTCAAATTTCATAGCAAACCAAGAAAAAGATAAAAATTTATTTTTAGGCTTTCCAAAATCTATTAAAAAAAATTTGCCTCTTTTTCTCAAAATGCTATGTATTTCTTTTAAAGCTTCTTCTTTTATTTTTCTTGTAAGATGATGGAAAACTAAAGAGCTAAAAACAACATCAAAATATTCTTTAGAAAAAGGAAGCTTCTGTAAAAATGCTTGGTGAAATTCTATCTTTACATTATTTTCTTGCGCTTTTTCTTTCGCCATTGATAAAATCTTTGCATCCGCATCTATCGCATATAATTCTAATCTCGGTTTTCGTATTTTTAGTTCAATTGCAAAATTTCCTGTTCCGCAACCAGCATCTAGCACTTTTATTTTTTTATTGGGCAAATCCAATGTATCAATTATTTTTCTCCTGTATTCTTTGCCCAATCCAACCAAATTGCAACCAAAATCGTATAAAAAGGTTAAAATATTGAATCTTAGTGCTGGAATGAAATCATTTTTTTTGATATTATCCATTTTTTGTTTTTCTAACTATAAGTTAGATTTATACTCTATCAAAATATTTTGCCCGTCTCTCAAAATCAAATTTTCAAATTCTTGATTTTCTTGTCCATTGACAAGCATTTTTAATTCTCCATTGTCAATGCAATTATCAAATATACATTGTGAATTAAATTCTCTGCCCCATATTTTAAAAAATTCTCCTAAAGTAAAGTCTCTTCTGCATAGTCCTTCAATGTGTAATTCGCCACTAGCATCATGTGTATGAATAGGTCTCATGATATTTGGCAAAATCCCTATGTTAGCAGGAATTAACTGCGCTCCATTATTAATCGTTATTCTTAAATTAGAGTGTATATGCAAAGCCAAATTTTTATGCCCTCCAATGTTAATTGTTTCTGCAGAAGCTGTTTTGCATTCCCTAGAATTACTCATTGCAGCAGAAATTCCCCAGACTATTAATGCTACTAAACCAACAGATATAACAACAAAAATAACCAAATTCTTTATTTTCTTATTGTTAATCTTGGTTTGATTTTTATTTTGAATACCTTGAGAATGTTTTGCCGCGCTATGTTGACTCAAGCTTTCTGTACTTCCAAAATTCTTTCCGCATATCTCGCATTTAATGTCTATCATATTTAACAAATATTTCATAAATTAATATCGCAAAATATTCAATTGATGTAAGTATTTAAATTTCTCTTTATCAGGATTTTATCTGAATCAGAAATATCCTTTGAGTTAATTCATAATGAATAATAAGATAATTATGAGAAATAAAACGAAAAATTTTTTACTGGACAATTGCAAAACTCTCTCCATAGTTTAAAAATCAAAATTGATAACGCCTCTGAAGATTAAAGATTAGTGTTTTCTCGACTGTCTTTTGAAATCAAAATTTTTAAAAATAAAAAATAAAAAATAAAATTAAGCTGAAGCAGCATCAATTGCTTGCTGGAATGCTCCGAAAGGTTGTGCTCCTGAGATTGGAGTTCCTTGCCCATCTTTTCCCATTATTACGAAGTATGGTGTTCCTCTGCCTCCAGAAGATGTTGCATCTTGTAAGTCTTTCTGCACTTCACTTCTGAACTGTCCAGAATCAAAACAGTTATCAATATCATATCCTAAGTCTTTAGCCCATTGTTTCAAGTTATCCGGGCTTAGAGCTTGCTGATTCCCAAAAATCTTATCATGCATTTTGAAGTAAGCTTCGTCTCCTTGTTCGCCTACGCATTCTGCTGCTAATGCTGCAGGAGCCGCCATAGGATGTATGCTCTCTAATGGAAAGTCTCTGTAAACAAGCTTCACTTTTCCAGTGTCTATATATTGTGACTTTATTTGTGGCAAAGTCTGACTCCAGAATCTTTCACAGAAAGGACATTGGTAATCTGAAAATTCTATTATTGTGACCGGAGCGTTTTCGTCTCCTAGAACAGCGTCATCATCTATACTCGCTCTAACTTGCGATGGTTCACTCGGTGGCGTCGGATTTGGTTGGTTGCCAGTATCTACAACTCTTCCTGTAGGGGAAGGTTGCGTTCCTTCATTAAAGAAACCAAAATAAACTGTTAATACCAACGCCGCTCCTAGTATAAAAGTTGAGTACTTCCATAAAGACTCCTTCTTTATTGTAATCACTTCGCTGTCTTCGCTTTTTTTCTCTGTTTTTGTTTCCTCGCTCATCAAATTTTTACCTCCTTTCAGTTCTCTAGCAATTTTTCTCTAGATTTAATTCACATGAGGGGTTATAAAGTTTTCTAGAAATACGAAAAATAGAAAAAGTTACTACTGCTATAGCAATAAAAACTACTTCTCTGCCATTAAAGGGCAAGACAACCAAGGCCGAACTCAAACCAAGCAAGGAAAATAATCCTACCCCGCAAACCGCGCATCCTGGGGCGGCAACTCCGAGCAAAATTCCAATACCGCTTAACAGGCTTGTTTTTTTGGCTCTATCAACTTTAATTAAACTTTTCCTATACGCTAAAAGACTAGCAAGGATTCCTAATAAAATACTCAATATTATATTTCCGATTAAAGCAAAAAGTTCTAACCTATCAAAAAATTTTAATGATAAAAAAAATAAAAACCAAATGCCCCTAAAAAATCCAAACAATTCGAACGAAGCTTTTATGTTAGGAATATTTGCAATAAAACCATTAAGCAAATAAAAAACAAAAGCAACAACGAACAATAGTGCTATATACCTAAAATTTTTAAAAACTCTTTTCCAGACTGTTGCAACTTCCTTCATCATAAAAAATCATTGGAAAGAAATTATATAATACTTTCGGTAACAGGGTTAACAAAGTCCCGATTATTTAACCTTCGCAACCAATGGCAATAAGGCTTATACGATTTTCTACAAGATCTATAAGCCACTCAATTATGCTACCATTCCAACAAGGCCAGCTAAAGCTAGCTGTAGATGGACCAGGACTTGCAGTAGCGACCTCATAACTAGCAATAACTCCTTGAGAAATACTAATCAAAAAAATTAATGCAATAAGTGTAACCAACAATGCTTTCATCTATTATTGGAGAGATTGATATATTTAAGCATTGTGCCTAATTTGTTATGCTTGCTTAATGACAGATATTAGAAAACCTTTTAAACTATGAATTATACGAATTTCTATGAGGGAAACTGAAAATCAAGAAGTAAAGGAAGGGATAAGTGTCTCTCAAGCAAATTTAGAGATGCTAATGAATGAAAGAGGAGGAATCAGCAGAGCACTTGTAGATTTTCGAATAGCGAATGGAGAATGTCGTATATCATTTTATTTTGATGCGAGAGAGGGAAGAATAAAAAGGATAGGCGATGTTAACTCTGAAGAAATGCTCCATGGATTAATCAAAGGTTATTTTCGTATTAGAATTGATAAAGGGGTTAAAATTAGAAAGATTTTACGCTATGAATATTCCGGAAAAATTTCAAAATATGCGCAACATAATCTTGAAGAAGAAGTAAGACTATATAATCAAGGGATAAAGTCTAGAAACTAATCTCGTGTTTTGCCTATTCTTTAATAAAGCACCCATCAATTTAAATATTTTGTTGATAGTTTCTGCACTTTTCAAAAAGTTATCAAAGACAAAGGTTTAATTAATTTTTAATTTACCGACTGTAAAAATAATCATGCAACACATTTTAACAACACAAGAAAGTTTAAATAGCCTCTTTATTAATACTGTAAATTCTACAAAGAGGCAAAATGGTAAAACGCTGTATTTATTGCAAGCTAGAAATCGAAGAGAGTTCTGTTGTTGATGTTTGTCAAAGATGTGGTATCGGAGTTTGGGGCGAAAGAATGTTCAAAGCAATAATCCAAAATATGGAGAAAGCCAGAAATGTCGGAGATTTGAATCAAGGGTTTGTTTCTTTTTCTTCTGGAAACATACAAACAAAGAAGACTTCGTCCCCACCCTCTGTTTCCGATGATGCTATAGCCAACACGGAAAATAGCAAGAAATTAGGAAATTAGTTACTTTTTCTTCCTCAAATTTTGTTATATAATCCCCAATATTATTTTGCTGCAACAAAAATACAGATAAATGTCGCTGGCTTTTCATAAAAATAATTCCAAAAAGGTTTAAAAACTGATTTTCCTAGCAGTTTGTATGTTAAAGAGAAAAAAACCTAGACAGAAAGGGAAGTTTTCATTTACAAAGTACTTCCAAGAGTTCAGAGAAGGAGATAGCGTAGCAGTAGCTCGCGAATTAAGTCTAAAGTTTGGATATCCGAAAAGATTACAAGGAAAAACAGGAAAAGTTATAGAGAAAAGAGGAGCTGCTTATTACATAGAAATAAGCGATTTAAATAAAAAGAAAAAATATTTAATCAAACCAATTCATTTAAATAAAATAGAAAGCGGAAAATGATACTCAAAAAAGAACCTTTGACATTTGCGGAAGTGCAACACATAGTTAAGGACATAGAGGAAAAGCAAGAGCTTAAGAATTACTTAAAAAGATTCACTCAGTTGTCAAAGGAAAAAGCTTTACAGCTAAAGGAAGAAATCAAAAAACTAAACAATTTAAAAATAAGGGAGGAAAACATAGTAAAAATAGTAGATTTTCTTCCTAGAAATGCCGAAGAGCTAAATAAAATTTTTACAGAGGTAAATCTTGCAGGGGCAGAAATAAATGAAATCCTTGAGATTGTTAAAAAATATTGAAAATGACAGAGAAAGAAGAATATGCGATAGTCCTAGATTTTCTAGCGTATGGCTACCCAATGGAGATGAACAGAAGCCCAGTAGCTCAAGCTATAGGTGTTAAAATGTTTTCTTTGCTCGAGTTAATCCCAAGAAGGGGAGCGATACTAGAGTCTAAAGAAAAAGTTTATATTGGCCCTGAGAAGAGAGATAAGATATATTTTATTAGAGGACGTTTGCCGAGGGAGAAACTCACAGAAACAGCAAAAATTAATCTTAAAGAATTTATAGAAAAAACAATTATAGAAAGAGAAAAAGAATTTGTCAGCTTTTTTAACAAAGCTCAGCCAATAAATACTCGACTTCACCAACTTGAACTTCTTCCGGGATTTGGGAGAAAACACACCCAGGAAATATTAGAGGAAAGAAAAGAAAAGCCGTTTGAATCATTTGAGGACATAAAGAACAGAGTTAAGAATATACCAGAACCTAAAAAAGTCGTAGAGAAGAGATTTATGGAAGAATTGCTCTCAAGACAAAGGTTTAATTTGTTTGTGAGATAAGTTTTGAAAATAATTCTTCAATTTATTCAAGAAAAATAACATCTTTTAAATTCTCAAAATGTTTATCCCCAGAGATTATTTTACAATTTATTTCTTTTTGTTTGACTAAAATAACCGAATCTATTAATCCAAAATTTTTCTGAGTTTTTCGTTGTATGTTTCTTTCTTTTGCGGCGTCAATCCAATTTTCTATGCTTGTTTCTAAAATTTCAGAGTTTGCTTTAATTATCTTTAGCAAATTATCAAAATTCTGATTGTTTTTTAATGCCCAACCATGTATTTCTGCAAGACAACATTCGACTGTGAAAAATCTGTTATTAGCATTAGAAAAAAGCTTTTTAAGAATCTCGCCTTCTTTAGAACCAATAAAATACTCCACCCAAGCATAACTATCAATTATATACAGCATCACCAAAATTCTCTGTGCTCTTCTTTTTCCTCTTCAAATAATTCGGCTTTCTTGGCGATACCAAAACCATCAATCTTTTTTTTCATAATTATTTCTATCTCAATTTTGTCCCCTTTCTTCAATCCAAACTTTTTCAATTTTTCTTTTGGTAAAATCACTCCAAATGAATTTCCCCATGCTTTAACTTCGACTTCCACCATGTTTAAACATAATGTATAACCTATTTAAATATTATCTTTCTTCAGAAATTATTATCTAGTAACAACAAACTCACCGATATATATATAGCAATATTCTCTTGTTTTTATGAAATTTTGTAAAAATTTCAATAATTGAAAGGAGGTAAGAAGACTAAAAATGGATAGTAAAC
>CAYTKV010000037.1:0-3365 GCA_964438545.1 Candidatus Woesearchaeota archaeon
TTTATGACTTTAATATTAAAGAAAATCACAATTTTATAGCAAATGGTTTTGTAGTTTCAAACTGCGGCGTTCGTCTTTTAACAACAAATCTCGTAAGAGAAGAATTTTTGAAGAAGCGCGAGCAAGTTTTAAGTGAGTTGTACAAAGATGTTCCTTCTGGAGTTGGCAGAGGCAGCGAGCTTAAACTAAATGATAAGGAATTAGACGAGGTTTTGAATAAGGGAGTGAAATGGGCTTTACAAAAAGGTTATGCAACTAATGAAGATATTGCGCATATAGAAGAAATAGGCTGCATTAAAGGAGCAGATGCTTCCAAAGTTTCTCAAAGGGCAAAAGCCAGAGGAAGAAATCAACTTGGAAGCATCGGAGCAGGAAATCATTTTTTAGAAGTCCAAGAAGTCATTGGGGTTTTTGATAACGAAATTGCTAGAGTTTTTGGCTTGCATGAGAAACAAATTGTTGTGATGATTCATACCGGCAGCAGGGGATTAGGACATCAAACAGCTTCTGATTTTATACAAAAGATGGAAAGAGAATATGGATTTACAAATTTGCCAGATAGACAATTAGCTTGCGCTCCAATAGAATCTAAGTTAGGAAAAGACTATTTGGCTGCGATGGCTGCTGCTGCAAATTTTGCATTTACAAATAGGCAGATTATAACTAATCAAATTAGAAAAAGTTTTAAGAAATATTTTCCAAGTGTTGAAATAAAAGTTGTTTATGACATTGCTCACAACATTGCAAAATTTGAAGAGTTTGAAATAAATGGAATAAAAGTAACTTTATGCGTTCATAGAAAAGGTGCTACTCGTTCATTTGGAAAAGGAAGAAAAGAGATACCTTTAGATTATAGAGAAGTTGGTTGTCCAATCTTTATTCCAGGAAGCATGGGAACTTTTTCTTTTGTTTTGGTTGGAACTAATAAAGCAAGCGAAATTTCATTTGCTTCGACAGCACATGGCGCTGGCAGAGTTTTATCCAGAACATATGCGAAGAAAAATATTTCTGCAGAAAATTTAAAAAGAGAATTAAAGGAAAGAAATATTTTAATTAAAGCTGGAAGTATAAAGGGAATGATTGAAGAAGCTCCAGAGGCTTACAAGGATGTTGACGAAGTCGTAAGAGTCTCTCACGAGCTGGGCATAGGAAATTTGGTTGCGAAATTAAAGCCCTTGGCCGTGATGAAGGGATAAGCTCCTTGTTACTTTACCTAAAACGAGAAAAGATACCTTTTTAAACAGAATATTTTTTGCTTTTTCATGGAAGAAAGAATAGAAGAAAAACCATTTCCAAATAATTTAGAAGCTCGATTAGCAATTGTAGCGAATGCTGTGAATACAGAGTTAAAGTCGGCTACTTTATTGCACTTGGATGATGTTCCAAAAGAAGCTTCTGAAATAAAAGCAAGAATCAGAGAAACAATTGGAAGAGGATATTTGCCAGATGCACGATCTTTTGGTGGGTATGGAGACACTTTGCATGATATTGCAGTCGCAAAGAAAACAATAACAAGAGACACCGGAGAAATAGAATATCCTGGCTATAGTTTAACAGAAGCAGGAAAAACACATGGCTTGCCGTCTGCTGTTTTAAGTTTAAGATATGCTTTTGATAATAACATTAGCATGTTTAAGATTTTAGGTCCTACTCTTTCTCGTGGAAATAGCGGAGCTCCTTATAACAGAATTAGAATTTTGAGAGAGTTAAGAAACTCTAAATATTTAAGAGAAGCTGATTTGGTAGAAACTTTAGATTTAGATGATCCTGTAGTAAGGGGACATTTAGAAGCCTTAGCAAAAATTAAATTTGCTGAATTTGATTCAGTTGGAGCAAAACAAAAAGGAAAATCTAAATTTCAATGGAAAAAAGGCAGCTCTCTTGATGGAATAAAGACTGTCAGACATCAACCCGATTTAACAAATAGGGTTGCAAAGTATTTAGCCAAAAAAGCCAAAAACGATAAAGCTTTTGATTGCCACGAGTTAGCTGAGTTTTTGAAACATAGAAATCCGGAAGATATTTCTACTGTTCTTTGTGGTCTAGAGAAACAAGGTCGCGTGAGAAGAATTTTTCCATGGAAAGTAGGAAAGTTGCAGTCAAGAATAAAAATTTTAGATAGGGGGAGAAAATTTCATGATGGATGGTATTTGCCTTTAATTGAAATTTTATCTGATAGTTCATTAGAATTTTTTAGACAAGAGCAAGAGACTTTTAGAGAATCTGAAGAGTTTTCAGATTATATCAAAAAAGGAATTGAATTATATAGAAGAGTTTCTCCCGTCATTAACAAAAAATCTCCTGAAGAAAGAAGAGAAGAAATTAGGTCTTTGCTAAGAAATAAGCCTAGAATTACAACAAGAGAAATTGCAAATAACTTAGGAATTTCTATCGTGAGAGTTCAGAGTTATCTTCATCAATTAAGAAAAAAAATAAGAAAAGAAAAGGAAGGTAATGAAGTTAGATATTTTTTAGATTCCATTGATAATACAGATAAATGCCATTCCATACAACAACTTTAAATATGTTTTTGCTTTTCTTATAAATAGGTAAAATGAAATTTAATAAAAAAGATTTAATTGATTTAGACGAATGTGTAGTAAATGCTTTGAATTTATTTATACAGAATGGTTTACCGAGATTAAGTCTAGGCAAATTTAAGAGACCTTTAGTTGTTGGAAGCGGAAATGCAGCTGTTACTGGAAGAATAATATTTGATGAAAAAGATGCAGTTTTTGCAGATGAAAGTAATTTTAGACATAAGCTAGACACGACTAAAGATGTTGATGTAGTAATTTTAATTTCTGCCTCAGGGGAAAAGCATGCTCCAATAATTGCCAGAGAATTGAAGAAGAGAAAATTAAAATCAATTTTGTTAACAAACAATGAAAATGCTTCTGCAATAAGACTTGTTAGCGAGTCTTTTATCTTTCCTAAAAGTGTTGAGCCTTATACTTATAATACCTCCACTTATTTAGGAATGATTCTTGCGAAAACAAAAAAAAAAAAAAAAAAAATTTTGAATCATATTAAAAAAATAAAAGATATAATTCCGAGCAATTTTAATAATTATGATGCTTTTTATATTATAGTTCCAGAAAGATTTTATCTTATTAGAGAAATGCTCTTGGTAAAGTTCGGTGAGGTTTTCGGGGCCAGAGTCTCAGGAAGAGTATTTACATTGGAACAAACAAAACACGCGAAGACAGTTGTGCCTTATGACAAAGAGCTTTTTGTCATGAAGGAGCTTGGTAGCCGTAGATTGTTCGGGAGCCTCCACAAGTCCCGAAACCACCCCCGAATCAAAACTTCTTGCTTTGTATTTAAAAACAGCCATATAGATTGGGTAACAGGATTAGGCTACT
>CAYTKV010000037.1:3375-5809 GCA_964438545.1 Candidatus Woesearchaeota archaeon
GGAACAAACAAAACACGCGAAGACAGTTGTGCCTTATGACAAAGAGCTTTTTGTTGGTTTTGGTGTTGAGAATAAAATGTTTGGCAATCACAGATTGAATATTCCTCTGTACAAAGGCATAGATTACGGAGGAGTTATGGCAGTCGGATATTATTTTATTGGCAATATACAAAAATCTCATGCTTCATGGTTTAAAGATAATATCTTTACCTACACAAAAAAAGCCTCTAAATTTTTTGGATATAAAATAGATCCTATTGTAAAATAAAATGAAAACCAAACTAAAAAAAATCCTAAGAAAAGGTAAGGCTATGTACTTGGCGTATGATCAAGGCATGGAGCATGGCCCAACAGATTTTAACGATAAGAATGTCAATCCTTTATATATAATTAATATAGCCAAAAAAGGTAGGTTTAATGCCGTTGTTTTTCAGAAAGGAATTGCAGAAAGATATAATAAAGAAATTAAGAAAAGTAAGGTTCCTTTGATTTTGAAATTAAATGGCAAGACTAATTTGTTTAATGGAGAGCCAATTTCAAGACAGCTTTGTACTGTAAAAGAAGCTTTGAATTTTGGTGCAAGTGCTGTTGGTTACACGATTTATATTGGAAGCAAACACGAAAATATCATGTTGCAAGAGTTTGAAAATATTGAGAGAGAAGCACATGCAAAAGGAATTCCTGTTATTGCTTGGATTTATCCTAGAGGAAAAAGTATTGAAGGAAAGCCAGAAAGCGAGCTTATGGCTTACGCTGCTAGAGTTGGTTTAGAAATTGGAGCAGATATTGTTAAATTACATTGGAATGGAAATTTTAAAGATTTACAATGGTCTGTTAAATCTGCTGGCAAGACAAAGGTTGTTGTTGCAGGAGGCATTAAAAAAGATGAAAAAGTTTTGTTGAAACAAGTTAAAGAAATTTTAAATGCGGGAACAATTGGCTTGGCAATTGGCAGAAATGTCTGGCAAAACCCTAAGCCTTTAGAGATTGCGAAAAAGATTAGGGAGGCTATTTGGAGATGAATAATTCAAAAGATTTATAAATAAATTATACATGTCTAACTTATGGAAAGGGTAAAAACTAAAGTAAGAAAATGGGGAAATTCATTTGGGGTGGTTTTGCCAAAAAAGGTAGTGAATACCGAAAACTTAAAGGAAGGAGTAGAAATTACGATAACAGTAGAACCTAGAAACAAAATGACGGTTGGCGACTTAATGGAATTTGCAAAAAAACATAAATTGCCCAAAGTAAAAAAATCTACTCAAGAAATAATAGACGAAATAGATAGAGACTTATGGGGCGAAGAGTAATGGCCTACTTTTTTGACTCTTCTGTTATAATCGGTTTGATAAACGAGAGTGAAAAATATCTTAAATTCAAAGAAGAAAAAATTATAACGAATGCTCTTAATTTAGCAGAAGTTCATAATTTCTTCTTGAGGGAGCACAATGAACAGACAGCAGATTATTGGGTGGATAATCTTGACTTTTATTTTTTGGAGATAACCCCTCAAATAGCGATTGATGCCTCAAAATTTAAGCATAAAAACAAAAAAGAAAATTTAAGTTATGCTGATTGTATAGGATACATGACCTCGCTAAAAAATGGTTTGATTTTTCTCACAGGAGATAGTAAATTCAAAAGCAAAGAAAATGTTGAATTTGTGAAATAACTTAATCTCCCCAGTCGGAATCGAACCGACATATATCGGGCTACAGCCGATTGCTTTACCATTAGCCATGGGAGAACTAGCAATATATAATTAGTTAATAATCAATAAGTACAACTACGAAAATCTTTCAAAATATCAAAAATCAAGTTACCATCCATAGAATAATTATCAAAGAAGGTTATTTAAATTCTCTTGTTTAGGTAATAAAATGATAATCATAAACTTCAAAAATTATAAAGTTGGAAAAGAGGCTTTAGAATTAGCCAAGAAAATTGAGAAATACTTGCCAAATGCAATTGTTGCAGTTTCTGCTGTTGATATAGAAGAAATTACAAATAAAACAAAACTTAAAGTTTATGCTCAACATGTAGATTGCTCTGATTCTGATAGAGCAACCGGATTTGTTTTGCCAAAAGCTGTAAAATCAGTAGGAGCAAGAGGAAGTTTTTTAAATCATTCCGAGCACAGATTGCCTGTTGATTTTATTAAAAAAGCCATGGAAATAATGAATAAAGAAAAACTTGATAGTGTATTATGCGTTTCTAGTTTAGATGAAGCAAGAAAATTAATGGAATTAAATCCAGAAATGATGGCTTATGAAGATCCAGAATTGGTTGGGACAGGAAAATCAATATCTAAGTTCAGACAAGACGAAGTTAAAAAATTTGTTAAGATTTTAGAAGGAAAAAAGATTATTCCTTTATGTGGTGCGGGAATAAATTCAAAGGAAGATGTTATTATGGCAAAAAAATTAGGATGTAA
>CAYTKV010000037.1:5819-9758 GCA_964438545.1 Candidatus Woesearchaeota archaeon
CGGCAATAGCAAATTCCAAAAATCCTGAAAAGCTTTTGAAGGAATTAAGCACAATTATTTAATTTGGGGGAGCAAAGCCGCTCCAATAAGTCCAGCATCATCTCCTAACTTTGCCCTCACAACCTTTATGTTTCTTTTTGCAATGTCTTTTTGATGAATTGTTTTTATCATTTCTGGCCAGATAAATTCAACTTTTGAGAAGCCCCCGCCCAAAATAACAATTTCAGGATCAAGGAGATAAATTATGTTTAATATACCTATGCCCAAACATCTGCCAATTTCTTTGTATACTTCTATAGCTTTTTTGTTTTTTTGTTTTGCTAGTAATTCAAGTTCAAAACTTGTTATATTTTTAAATCCAAATTCATTAGCAAGTCTTACTGAAGCTGATCCGGAAGCAATTTTCTCAAATTCCTTGCTCTCGATAAGCATATGTCCAGGCTCGCCAGCCATTCCTTCTCCTCTATAAAGCTCGCTATTTATCATGATTGCTCCGCCAATTCCTGTGCCCAATGTTAACAAAACAAAATTCTTCTTTCCTTTGCCGTTGCCATAATGCAATTCACTTAAGCCAGCACAATTAGCGTCATTACCCACATATGTTTTTGTCTTAAATTTTTTTTCTATTAATTTTTTTAAATTCACATTATCAAAATCCATGTTAGGCGAACACTTTATTATGCCATTCTTCTGCAAACCTGCAATTCCAATGCAAATACAATCTAATTTTTTATTTTTAGCATAATCTTTAATTAAAGAAACAATAACATTCTTTATTTCTGATTTCGTCTTCGGCGTCTCAATTATTCTCTTGTTTTTTACTTCTGTTTTAAAAACTTCAGCAATTCTTATTTTGCTTGCGCCTATGTCTAACGCTAACGTCATTTTTCCTCTTTTATTATTAAATCGAATATGTTAGTATAACTAGTACATAACGATATAAAAGGTTTGGGTTTTTGCTAATTGCCTTTGCCTGACACCCTCTGAATTGCTTGCATAGCCTGATTAATATTTTTTAGTATTTCGCGATACCCATTTATCTTGTTGTTGGAGGTTTGTTAGAGTCACCCAAGGCTATTACAGCACCAATTGTAAGCTTATTTACTGACTTGTATGAATTTTCTTCTTCGCTAATAATTTTATCGGCGATTTTTGTAGTATTTGGCTTCATCTCTATTTTGTTTGGATGGATTTACTGGCGTAGAGCAAGAAGCTTGGTTCAAGGAAGATTTTACTAGCGAATATAATTCTTCTTTGATCATTGATTTGTTTTAATAATTTATCTTTGTGAAATATGATTAATATCTAAAAATTATGTAATGAGCATTATACACATCAAGCAATTTTAATCATCTCTCTACACCTTAAAATATCGCAGAGTAAAAAGGTTTTTAAATTAACTTATTTCTTGAGAGTAATGGTAAGGAAGAGAGAATTTGAGAGGCGCATTCGCGGTATGCTTGAAAGAATTATCGATGGACAGCCTGGCAAGGGTCCTGTTTTAGCAGGTGCGGAACAACATCCAAAGATTAAAGATATGCTAAAATATTTTCTTTTGAATACAGGAAACCTCTGGAGACCATTGCTCTTAGAAAGTGTTGCAGGTGCATACAATGCTCCTTATGAGCAAGTAGTTCATTATTCTTCTCTCGTTGAAGCAGTACATTCAACTTCTCTTGTTATAGATGACACTTATTGCATGGATAACGCAGGTGATAGAAGAGGCAAACCTTCTTTTCATCATGCTTTTTCCTATCCCAAAGGCGCTTCAAAAGATGCAGGAACAGCCAATACTTTTTTGGCAAGTTTCAATGCACTTGATTATGTTGAGGCAGCCATAAGACACGGCCCCGCGTCTGATTCCCAAAACAAGAAAATAGCCGATGAAGTAACAAGAGCAAAAATTAATCTCGATGCCGGTCAATATATAGATTTGTTTGAAGTAGAAAAGATGACAACATTAAGAGATTTCGCTGGTTTTTATGCTTTGAAAACAGGTTCTCTCTTCGGCGCAGCAATGGCCATTGGCGGAATATTAGGGAAAGAAAAATATGAAGGAGTTGAAAGACTCAGAGAGTCTGGAATACATTTAGGAGTTTCATATCAGTTCGCAGATGATTTGTTAGACTTTGGAGGAGATAAAGAGCTAGTCGGAAAAACTCTTGGTTTAGACGCGAGAAAGAAAAATCTATTTGATGTAGCCAGCGCAGAAGAAATATTTTCTATAAGAGAAGAATATGAAAAGACCGCTAGAGATCTTCTAGATAAGGTTAGTGAAAAAAACGGCATGAAATTTACCAAAACGAAAAGATTGATGACAAGCATGAGCAGGGCGTTTAATAGAAAAATGAAGAAACCAGAACAATCTTCAGGAGCACCACAAAATTTTAATAAAGAGCTTTCTTTTATTGGGAAATAAAAAGGGGAAAATGAACATCGCTATCAATGGATTCGGCAGAATAGGGAGAATTGTTTTTAAAATAGCTCTTGAGCAAGGCCTAAATGTCGTTGCAGTTAATGACGTTCATGGCGTTAAAGATGCAGCTTATTTATTGAAATACGATTCTGTTTATGGAAAGTATGATAAAAAAGTTGAAATCAGTAGCGACAACTTGATTGTAAATGGGAAAAAAATTAGAGTGATTAGCGAGAGAGAGCCTGAAAAATTGCCATGGAAAAAAATAGGCGCCGAGATTGTTATTGAATCAACAGGAGTTTTTACAGGCAGGGAAAACGCATCCAAACATTTTTTAGCTGGAGCGAAATATATTTTAATTACAGCTCCTGCTGAAAACCCAGATATAACTAATGTTCCAGGAGTTAATCATCATAAATTAAAAAAAGAACACAAAATAATTTCTGTTGCTTCTTGCACAACAAACTGTTTAGTTCCTATAGTTAAGGTTTTGCATGATAAATTTGTTATAAAAAGAGCTTTATTAACAACTATTCACGCTTATACAAACGATCAGAATATTCATGATAGCTCACACAGAAAAATCAGAAGAGGAAGAGCAGCTGCTTTGAATATTATTCCTACCACCACAGGCGCCGAAGAAGCTGTCGCACAAGTTATGCCAGAGCTTTTGGGGAAGATTAATGGTTTAGCTGTTAGAGTGCCAGTTATTTGTGGTTCATTGGTTGATTTGGTTGCAGAATTGGAAAAGAAGTTTGATGTAAAGACAATCAATGGAAGCCTAAAGAACGCTTCACAAAAAGAGATGAAAGGAATTATAGAATACAGCGAAGATGAATTAGTTTCAACTGATATTATAGGAAACTCGCATTCAGCAATTGTTGATGGTTTAAGTACGCAAGTAGAAGGAAACTTAGTAAAAGTTTTAGCTTGGTACGATAATGAATACGGTTATAGTTGCAGAGTTGTTGATGTTATTAAAATGCTGAAGAAATGGGCAGGGTAGTTATAGACAGCTCCATTAACTAAAAAAATAGTTACTATTTGTCTCCTTTAGTAGCCTTATTATCCTTGAATCTAGAATAATTTATATATTAACTTAATTTTATTTTCTGAGGCTGAGAAAAAGAGGAAAAATGAAATTCAAGACTTTAGATGATTTTAATTTCAAGGGAAAGAGAGTTTTATTAAGAATTGACATAAACAGCGAGATTGATAGAGGCAAAGTTGTTTTAAATGACAGAATAATTGAATCAGTTAAAACAATAAAAAAATTAAAAAATAAAAAAGCCAAAGTTGTGATTCTGGCCCATCAAGGCAGAAGGGGAGAAAAAGATTTTATAAGCTTAAGTCAACATTCTTTGTTATTGAATAAATTTGTAAAAATAAAATCTGTTAATGACATTATTGGAAGAAAAGCAATTAATTATATAAAAAATTTGCAAGAAGGAGAAGCTTTATTGTTAGAAAATGTGAGATTTTTGAAAGAAGAATTTATGCCCAATGTTAAAAATAAATTAATA
>CAYTKV010000038.1:0-4760 GCA_964438545.1 Candidatus Woesearchaeota archaeon
AAAATATCAGGCATTTAATAATGAAATTAATGAGCGAGTTGATAGGGTTATCGAAAAGCTTTCAACCAGTTAAAAACCATTGAAATAAAATACTTTAATATGGAAAGTGCAGAGTTCAGCAAAAGAAAGCTTGATATTTATTATAAATCAAGAAGATATGTTATAGGCTATTGCCACTTGAGAAAAGGCATAAGAAAATTCAGAACACATAGAATTGCTTCTGCTAAATTGATAAACAATAATTATAAAATCCCGGAGGATTTTGATAAAAATAACTATTAACATGACAAACGACAACGGGCTTATTGACGAACTAGAAAAGCTTCAGGGTTTAAAGAAAGAAATAGAAACAAAAGAAGAAGAATTAAGAAACAAAATTATAGCTCTTGCACAGGAAAAGAATACAGATATTTTATTTGGAAGAAATAAAAAATGCTCAATTAAAGAATATCCAAAAATAGTCTATCCTGAAGATAAAACCCTCTTTGTTGAATTAATTAAGAAAAGAGGACTTTATGATAAGTTCTCGTCAATTAACTATTTGAAATTAAGTCCGGCCATCATAAAAGGTGAAATTGATAAAGAGATATCAGATTTAACTAAACTGGAGAAAGCCTTTAGGCTTTCTTTGAAGGAGATATAAAATGCTGGACACAAACCTAAAACCCAAAACAAACAAAAAATAGAAGATATCGCGACAATAAAAAAATTAACTCGAATGCTCTAATAACGAAAACCTCTTTATTTTATTTCAACAATCTCTCAAGAATTTCTCTCGCAACTTTAAAATCTGCTCTTTTTTCTGTTTTCCTCATGACCTCGCCGACTAAAAAATTCAATAGTTTTTTCTCACCGGCCTTATATCTAACAACAATGTCCTTTTCTTTAGACAAAACTTCTTCGCAGGTTTTTTCTAATTCTTTTTTATCGCTAATCTTTCCTTCAACTTCTTTTTCCTTTATAGAAAAGCTCTTAGGATAAAACTTATTAAGAATCTGCTTGCCTTGTAGCTCTGTTATCTTTCCTTTTTTAATCATTTCTAAAAGTTCAATAAAATGCTCTACCTTTATATCAATTTTATCTAAAGTCGTCTTATTGTAATTCAAATGTCTCAATAGTTCGACTGTAACCCAGTGTAACGCAAATTTTGGCTCTATTTTTTGAACAATTTTCTCAAAAAATTCAACAACATCTAAATTTTTAGCCAAGACTTCGGCATCTGTTTTATTAATTTTATACTTTTTAATTGACTTTTCTAACTTTTCTTCAGGCGATTCTGGAATTAATCCTCTCATTTTAGAAATAAATTTTTTATCTAAAACAATCTCTTGCAAATCAGGGTCAACAATAAACCTATAATCCTCTTCTATTTCTTTTTCCCTCATCTTAACAGTAATTCCCTCAATCTCGTCAAATCTTCTTGTTTCTCTCTGACTGCCTTCTCTCTCCTGCCTTTCTAATTCATAATCAATTGCTTTTTTTATATTATCAATAGAATTCACATTTTTTATCTCAACTCTTTCACTTTTTTTAGGAATATTAACATTAACGTCTACTTTTATGCCAGCATCGGAAGCAACTGCCTTTAAATACTCTAGATTATGAAGTAATTTTTTAAGCCAATCTTCCACTTCTTCTGAAGTCGAAAAATCCGGCTCTGTAATAATCTCAATTAAAGGCAAACCAGAACGATTATAATCAATTCTTCCTGTATCTGGCTCCCAAGAGGCAGGATCTTCCTCAAGATGCATGCTTCTTATTCTGGCCCCATAAAAATTTCCATTAATTCCGATAGGAAAAGCTCTTGTTCCAGAAAGAGTGTTCTGAAAACCTTTAGGCAAATCAGGCCAATCATAATGTTTTCTCTGCCATTTTAAAATATTATTAATTTTACATCCTAACATCAAACCAACTTGAACAGCTTTTTCAACAGCAGTTTTATTCGGCAGCATTGGCTTTGCTCCTGGCTGCGCTGTGCAAATTGGACAAATATAAATATTTGGTTTAGTGCCTTTCACTCTAACTGCCTCGCATCTACAAAATAATTTCTCTTTCGTAATAAGATAAACATGAATCTCTAGACCTATCATACCTTCTTGCATTTTAATTAAAAAGAAAGGGTATTTTTATAACTTACCAAATTACGCACGCAGCATTTTTAAACTCCAGAATTCCACTCGTCTATTGACGAGTGGTTCAAACACTCGTGGAATTCTGGCAGTGCTCAAGACACCAAGAATTCTTACAGTTGAATTCTTGGGTGCGCTCAAGAATCTTTGATTCTTGACGACCACATGAAGCATCTGTGATGGATGGTTCTTGACATAAAAATTTTTAGGACATAAACAACAAATTGCTGTTCAACCTCTTAATATCGTTGTGCAATTAACTTTTCCCGCCTTGAAAAATTCTCTAGAAAAAGCCTTTGCCGCATCAGCATCAAATTTCTTGCAGCTAAAAATATCAACAAAGGCCCTGCTGTCATGTTCATCTAAATGAACTGTTATAGAAGAAGTTTCAATAAACTGCATCATCGAATAGCCATACAAATTGTCTTTCCCGAATTTTTTTACTATAGGCTTACCATGGGCCCTCATGCCTATTTTTTCACAAAGTTTTAAAGAAAATTCTGATAATTTCTTCTTATTAGACAATAAGTTCTTATCAAAACCGTGTAAATCTATTGCAGTCAATTGCCCCCACGGGTCTGGTTCTTCTTGCTTCATTTCCTCTATTTAAATTTGAATACTTATTAATCTAATCTTTAGTTTATAAGTTTTTCCATTCATTACTTGCAAATGTTTCAGCCACCAAGATAGGAAATAAGATTGTTGCATCTCCAAAAACTTTTACATAATTTCCGTCGGGAATTATTTTTCCCCAAGAAATTGCTTCCTCCGGCAAGGCCCCAGAATCGCTTCCGTCAAACTCTACAGCATTATTAATATAGACGGCATAATCTGCTCCATTTCTTAACATATTGGCATTTAGGATATAATGTTTAATTACCCCAGAGCCTAACAAAATTATTCCTGATTTTTTTAAGCCAACTGTTGCGTCATTAAATTCTTTATTGTCTTCTGCAACATCAATCTTAAATCCTTCTCTTTTGCTTTTAAAGAAATATATGTTGTCTCCTATTGCACCATCGGTAATGGCGGGGCAGTATATCTTAATTTTATTTTTCCAAGCCCAATAACATATACTTTTTTCGTCATTTATTTTCTCTCCAAGTTTCCATATCAGCTCAGAAACATTGAGAATCTTCCCTGTTTTTTCTTGTTCTTGCCAGAGTTCTTCCAGAATAGGTTGAAAAAATTTTTCAAATTCAACATATCTATTATTAGGGACAAAAATATTTCCGATTCTGTTAATTCCTTTTTCTCTTAATCTAGCGCCGGGAGCCCTAAAATCGCCCAAAATAAAATTTCCAAAACATTTAATAATATCTTCTTCGATGCCGCCAGCTGTTGAGACAACAATATCAATAAATTTATGCTTTACGAGATATCTAAATATATCTCTCAACCCCGAAGAAACCATATTTGAAGTAAAACCAAGAAAAATAAACGCTTTATTTTCTAGCATTTTATTAACAATCTCAATTGCTTTAGCCAAATGTGATGCCTGAAAACCTGTGCTAGAAAAACTTTTGATAATATTTTTGTAACTAACACCAATATCAAAATCGTAGCCCTTAATCGCAACTCCTTTAATTTCTTCGCTCTTTCTCAAAATATTTTTTCTTGCTATTTTTTCTTTTTTTGTTTTGTTCATGCTATAGATTTTTTAAAAAACTTTAATCTCCTCCATATGTTCTTGTCCTTTTTGAAAAATCCATAATCGCTTCTCTAAAGTCTTCTGGGGTAAAATCTGGGAAATGTGTCTTGGTGAAATACAATTCTGTATATGCTGATTGAAATGAAAAAAGTCCCGACAATCTAAACTCTCCTCCTGTTCTTATGATTAATTCTGGATCAGGAATTTCTGCTGTGTCAAGATATTTTGCAAATTCTTTTTCGTCGATTTCTTTTTTACCTTCTTTCAGCAGTTTATTAATTGCTCTGACTATATCGTCTCTGCCGCCATAATCTAGGCACAATTGAATGTTTAAATTTGAATATTCTTTCGTCTCTTTCTCAAATTTGTTCATCACATCAACAAGATATTTTGGTAATCTATCTTTTCTTCCTATTTGCCTAAACCTTATTTGTTTCTTATGAGCATAATCTCTCAAGTTTTCAACTAGTTTAAAAATAAGCTTAAAAAGAAAAATTTTTTCAGACTCGGAGCGATTCCAATTTTCTGTTGAAAAACCCCAAAGTGAAAAATACTTCACTCCGAAACGCATTGCTTCATCAAGAATGGCTATGATTCTTTCAGGACTTGTTGCTACAACGTGTCCCTTTATGCCTTTCAACCCTCTTGCTTTAGCCCACCTTCTGTTCCCGTCAGGGATTATCGCGACATGTTTCGGAGTGTTTTCTCGATTCATAGAAAAGAATCAGACAAGCATATTTTTAAATTTTTAGGAGAGACTCCCGAAGGAAAAAGATTCTTGAATAGATTGGAAAAACTTTTCCTTTGGTCTGCTATGAAAGAGCCTTCTCTGATTATTTTAAACTCTTTATGTTTGCTCTTGGCTTTGTATTTTTGCATATTAACATTATTAACTTTTGACAAAGCAGGGCTAGATTTAACCCAAGAAATTAATTCATTTAATTTTTCTTCATCTGCTTGCGCAACAATCAACACACTGC
>CAYTKV010000038.1:4770-9631 GCA_964438545.1 Candidatus Woesearchaeota archaeon
GTCACAAAATTCTTTTACATTGTTTCTAAAATTGACTCCTTGAACTCTGCCATAAACCTCTAGTTTTGTTTCTTTAATTTCTCTTTTCATTTTTTGCTCAATATTGAAATCTCTTTTTCCAAAATTTCCTTGAATTTATTTAAATCCTCTGTTTTTATTCTAGCGCCTACAGCATCTTCGTGACCTCCGCCATTGCCGTCAACTTCCTTCAAAACCTTATCCAGAATCTTTTTTACGTTTTTTCCTCTTAGCGACAAATTCGAGGTAGCCCCTTTTTTATACGCTACCACAACATATTTGTCAGGATATCTGTAAGATAATTCATTTGAAATATCAGAGCTTATGCTAAGTTCTCCACCATAATCAAAAAATATCAAATTACCCTTGATTTCTTTTTTTGCTTTTTCGATTAACGCATCATACTTATTTTTTACTTCATTATATTTTTTTCTGAATGAATAATTTGAATAAGATTCAACTAAAACGTCATTTGGGCTGTTACTAGAAATAAGGAAGTTTTGTAATTTGACGACATGGGTCACAGAATCTTTCAACCCAAAGTTTAGCATCATTGCCACTCTGCCAATTTCTGTTTCATAGTATATTTCAAAGGGATTAGAAATATTCTTTTTATTGCCAACGAATTCAGGATAATGTTCCGCGAACTCTTTAATAAAATCAGGCAGGTAGTGATCGGCTATACAACCTATGAATGCGAGCCAAACATCTTCTTTTCTGTTTGTCAGTTTATAGGACAGATAAGTTGTTGGCTCGTAACTTTTGTTTTTGCCTTTATTTCTGGCTGGATTATAAACATAGAGATTGTTAAAATCTTTTTCAAATTTCTCTGGATTCAGATCATGATGATCTATCCAAACCAATGGTAGGTTTAGTTTACTAATTTCTTCAATAAATTCTTTTGCGATTATAGGTTTGTCTAGCACAAAAACATAGTCAGAATTTAATTCATAAACCTTTTTTGCATAGCTCCCATTTAATCCAGGAAAACTTCTGATAGCAACGCCTTTTCCTCTTCCTATAAACCTGCGCAAAATTACGAAACTGCATAAGCCATCAGAATCATTGTCATAATAAAACAAAGGATTTTGGGCCTTTTCTAAATGAGCTCTGATCTCATGCATTTGCTTTTCTGTAAGCATAAAAGCAGATGAAGATTCAGATATTTAAATTTACCCACCTATTGTATTGAGAACTTGGAAAACCTAGAAAGTCTTATTTACATTGAGCTATTAATGTAACAAGAATTCAGGATTGTTCAAAAGTAACAAAAACGTTTATTTTTGAGTCAGTCTCGTCAAACTCTTCAGGATATACTATAGGCTCATTTTCCGAATCATCTATCAAATCTATCTCATTAATTTCCTCTATTGTTTCCAGATTATTCGCCTTTATTTTGCTCATTGAAATGGTGTATAATATGTCATCCATGTACAAGGCTCTTTGTACGTCTTTTCTGCCGTCATAATAGAATTCAGCTTTATCTCCGTTATTTTCGCCGCGATGTGAAATCTTTCCTTTAATGCTTATCTCGCTTAGATCAATGTCTAGAACATAAGCCCCTTGCCGCACTATTTCTCCGTAAGCCCAACTCGGCACTTTGCCATACTGCTTTGTATATTCTTCTTCATCAATTTCGGCTAATGTTATAGGGACCACAAGCAAATTTCTTTCTCTGTCAAATAAGAAAGCTTTATGGTCTCTTAAAGCGTAACTATCTGTTCCTCTATCGCCTATTTCAATCTTTGCTTTTTCTTTTGGATTTGCGACGTCTGTCACGTCAAACAAGGAAATCTTAACGCCCCGATACCATGCGAAATCCGCTCTCGTGTCCTCATCTGCTTCGGCTGTTTCTTTTCCTATTCCTATGACATGGTTTTCATCATAAGGCTGCAGATAATCAGAATATCCTGGTATTTTCAAATATCCCAAAACCTCAGGATTCTCTGGCTCACTGACATCAATAACATAAAATGGATCAATTTTCTTGAATGTGACAAGATACGCTCTATCACCAATAAATCTCGCAGAATAAATTCTTTCTCCCTTAGCCAAGTCTTCTAATTTGCCGACTACTTTCAGGTCATTGCCTAAAATATAAAGATGATTTGAACTCGTGTCAACATTGTTTGAAGTTGTGCTGTCAATAGTTCGACCAATAGTTCTACCAAATTGCTCAGTCGTAGTAGCAATTCTAAAATATTCTTTATATTCGTCCATCGAAAACTGATTTAATACTATGCCATTAACTTCTCCAGCAGTGTCGTACTCTATTTTGTCTTCATCAATTTTTATCTTATGGATAACTGTCTTTTCATTTTCTCTTTGTATTTTTATGGAAAATTCTTCGGTCAATTTTCTAAATTTCTCATCAAATTCTTCTTTTTCTTTGCCTTCCAAAGAACTAGAATGTTCATAGATTAGCGTTGTTATTTCGTCTAATTTTCCATAATCATCTTTTTCAGAATCAATAATGTTTCTTATTTCGCCATCAGAGAATAAAGGAATTGCAACCTCTTCGGCAAATCTTTTTATATAATCTCTGTAAGAGGCTCTTTTAGTGTAAGTTAAGTAGACATTGTCTTTAGAAACATAAATATTAGACGCGTATCCAGTTAGATAAACCTTGTTGTTGAATGTCCCATCCTCAACATTTAAAGAAATTATTGAAGTGAAAACATAATTTGTATCAGGATAATCAAAATAATAAATATCGCTTGGCAAAACTTTTCTCTCAATATTATTTATTCGGTAGGTAGGCATTGTAATATCTGGAGCCAATACATACTTAGAAGAGATGACATAAACATAATCATCTATCATTCTTGATTCTATATAGTCGCCATCTAGGGAAATATTTTGCTCTAGTTTAGGATTTTCTTTATCTCCGATGTCATAAACATGAATTTGTGTTTTATAGTCCGGATAGCCGCCCGGCCTAGGCAATATGCTATATTCTGCTATAGCTTCTCTTGGTTCTCCTAAAGTACCATCATAAATAACATAATTATAACCTTGCGAAAATATAATTAATTTTTCTCCATTAATAAAAATTTCTCTAGGATTTTCAATTTTTATTTCGCTTAAGACTTTCATGTTTTCAGGAGGGAAAGCATCTATAATAGCGACTTTATTTTCTGTAACAGCATAAATATATTTCCCGTCGTTTTTTACAATGTCTGCCTCATCTACACCTTGAACTTGAATGTTTGTCGTAGAATAATCTTCTGCTCCTGCTCGCGCAGTTGAGGGCAAGTCACTGTCTTCTCCTGCAGCTCTCTCCATTATTTTTGCACTTTCTGCAATACCAGCACTATAAAAGTTTCTACTCAATTCTGAATTCTGCTCTAAAAATTCTTGAATTTCTTTCAGTGAACTAAAAGTCTTTAATTGGCCATCTTCAGAAATGTTACCATCATTGTAAATTGATAACACAAAAATTCCAATTATTCCAAATAAAATAAATCCAATGAACAAACTATATCTTATTTCTGTTTTCATATTTTTTTTAAATATCGATGGTATTTAAATTACTCTTTAACTTCAAATTTGTTTGAATCTTTTTAACTTTATTTTTCATTTTTCCACCAGTTCCATAATAAATAAACAAGCAAAGTCATTAAGGCGCCAGACAAAAACCATATCCAAGAGTTTTGAGCAATTGTTAAAATATTTTCTGCAATGCCGATATCTTTTGCAGCTTCCGAGCTTACTTGCGCAGCCTCTTCAAGAATTCTCTGGCCAGCATCTTGCTTAGTTAAAATCAAAGAATATGATTTAATGACGCTGTTCGTCCATATTTTTATTCCTATTGCGAGTACGCTTGAAACAATTAGAGCAGGTATAACTCCTTTAATTATCCTCTGAGGAGAAATAACAATTCTTTTATTCAAAACTTTATAAAACTCTATCCTTTTTCCTTTTGTGCTCCAAAAAAATCTTTTTGATTTTTCCACCAACCCAGATTCAACAAGTTTCTTAATGTTATAGCTAGTGGTATTCAAAGGAATTTTTAATTTTTCAGATATTTCGCTTCCGCTCATTTCTTTTTCCGCGAGCAAGGCTAAAATTTTTTTTGCCGTTTTGTTCGAGATAACATCGGCTATTTTTTCACTTCTAGGATCTTCTAAATCTATCATGATTGAGTTGCTCGCCATAATCTCTTAGAGAAGATTTAATTTATAAATAATTGCAAGAGTTCAAGTCAGTTTGAACCAATTGTACTTTTTTACTTCTTCGCCACTTGTTTTGTATTTGAAAAAAATAAAAGGTGATTGTTTTTAGCGGTTATAAGCTTTGAAATGTCTATAAATGATGGTTTCAAATTGCAAATAATGTATGATTATTTTTATTATTAATTATCGTTGTAATTATATAACAATTTAGCTATTTTTTTGTCCGGATTTGTGCCAATCGCCAAATAATAATTCGTTATCTAAGAAAGTAACAAAAAAATAAGCAAAATATTTATAAAGCCACGTTGTTAGGAAAAAATATGAATAAGTGGGCCGAACTATTGGTTGGGTTATTGATGGTAATTGTACCAGTAATCGTTGCTTTTTACTCTCAAGGATGGGGAGTTTGGAACTTTTGGAGAGCAGCAGGAATGTTTTTTCTTGGAGGTTTATTCTGGTTTGTTGTTATGATCGGCGTATTATTCATTTTGCTTGGCATTTCTGATTTGAAGAGTTAAAATCTGAAAACTTCTTTGCTATAACTTATGGATTGATATGTATTTTGATTTGGCGATTGTGGCTTTAACAAAGAATTTACGGATTTATATTCGACAAAAATAAGAAAAATGATGCAAGACAACTAAATTACGAACTTTTACTATCTTATT
>CAYTKV010000039.1:0-2577 GCA_964438545.1 Candidatus Woesearchaeota archaeon
CGCTTTACACCGGAAACTTTTCTGTCGGAAATACAACAGGAAGCAATGCAGAATGCGCCGCAGGACTTTCAACACAAATGAATTACACTGTTTCCGGAGGAAGTTTTGTCAATATTACTAATGCTGTTATGAATGCAAGTAACTATACAATAAATAATGGGAGAGAAGGACAAGAGCAATTGTACTTCTGCTTAAGACTCGCTGGCGCGGAATTGAGTCAACAATCATATTCCACAAGACAAAACGGTCCATGGACAGTACAAATATTAATTATATTTTTCTTTATAAGAGAAATGTTTAGGAGGAGGCTTAAGGAAAAGTTTATAGCTTATAAAAATATATAAATATAATAAAATGAGAAATAAAAAATTTAACAAAGAAATAGGAATTATGCTGCTTACTTTATTATTAATTATTTTAGTTAGTGAAGTGGTATTTGCATTTTCTGTTTCTAGACCGCACATGGAAAAAGACAGTGAAGGCAATCCCTATATACTTTTATCGCCTGGAGAAACAACAGGAATGACATTTGTGTTGCAAAATGGAGGGGGCGCAACATCAGCCCTAACTGTAAGAGCAGATTTGATAGAAGGTTCTGAAGTAATAGAAATAACTGACTCTGAAAATATATACAACATACCTGCTGGAGAAAGAGTAGATGTAAATGCTTTAATTAGTATTCCAGAAAATGCGCAGATTGGAGATAGCTATAACATAGCTGTTGGATTTGCGACTTTAGGCGGAGGAGCTGCGGGCTCATTTACTTTCCAAAGCGCGATACAACAAAAGTTTAAAATAATTGTCGGAGAAGTAGTAGAAGAAGCTCCTCCAGAAGTTCCAGGAGAACAGCCAGGATTGCAGCCAGAAGCAACAACAAAACCAAATATCTTTTGGATAGTAATAGCATTCGTCATAGCACTTGTGGTATTAGTGGTTTTTTTTGCGACAAGAAAGAAGAATAAAGAAATCGCCAAAAGCGCTAAAAGTACTGAAAGCGAGAATTTTGATAACTGATATTAATGAGACATTCCCTTTATGGATAACTGCATGGTTTATAGCACATTTCTTTTGCAGTTGTCCATTAGAGAACTGCTGAATAAACTAGACATAAGTCGTGCAGTTCTCTATATCTTAATGATTTTGGATTTAAGTACACTGAACCATAACACTTCCCCATTAATAAGTTAGTGGCTACATTATTTCTGATTTGACAATTGTCCTCTATAATCCTAAAATTATTATTTGCCCCGTTCTTCTGCTAACTATAAAATTATTATAAAGCTAATAATAGGAATTGATTTTTTATCGAATATAGATTATATAATAAAATAAAAATATTGAAAATTGTTGTAAAAATCAATTAGATGGCATTATTTAAGAAGCGGTGTAGTTAAGAGAGCATTAAACTGATGATATTGTAAACTTATCGTAATTTAGGCAAAAATAATTGCTATGGTTTCTTTTTTAGTTGATGTCTAATAACATTTGTAATTAATAATCAAAATATCGAATTAAATGATAGATGGTTTTGAAAGACCCTCAAAATATGATTTCTTGCTTGTTAATAAAAAATGCATGCAACAGCAATAAAATTATATAATTAATAATATCATCAATAATTCTCAAAAATAAATAAGGTAGTAAAATGGCTTTTGTTGTCGGTGATTAAATTTTTTTAAAAATTGCGTTATGTTGTAGCTTTTTGAATATCTTACTTATTATCAAATTTAATTCAAATGACTTTAAATAGGCAGTATCTAAACTGATAAAACATTATAGTATTAAAAACTAAGAAATTTTAAATATTCTCTTTTATTATACAAAGTATGAGGTGGTATATAATTTGTTTTGTTTTCATTTTCTTTTTAGTTATTAACGTAGAAGCTCTTGCACAAATAACAGGAAGAGTTATAACAGGAAAGGCTACTCAAACCGTAGGCATAAATATCAGCGTAATTGTTCCTGTGCCAAATTTAACTATCCATAGTCCTAAGAATCATACTTATCCGTTTAACGAGTCTTTGTTATTAAACTTTACTTCAAATAATCCACAGACTATATGGTTTAATCTTGATAATGGAGCTAATACAACAATTACTTCATTTACTTTTTTTAATACGTCAGAAGGAAGTCATATGCTTTACTTATTTGCCAACAGTTCTAACGGAACCCTAGTAAGAGAAAATGTGACTTTTAGCGTCAACACAACCTTTTTTAGAGTGTTGTTTGAAGAGTACAAGGGAGCGTTTAAGAGCAATTCAACTGACTTTAGATTTTACTCTTATCAAGATATGCAAAATTTAAGCAGTATTATTTTAGAAAGCATGCAATACGGAAAAATTATTTTTGATGTAGGAATCAATTTAACAAATATAAGCAGCAATATTCTCGATTTAGACTCTTTTACTAATGTTTCATCAAACAGAATAGAATTAAATTCAACAGCATTGCCAAACTTCAATGTTAATTCAACCTTAGCATTATATAACCTCTCTTTTACAAATCCAAGAATATTAAGAAATAACGAGGTTTGTTCCTCTTCTATATGCAAACAGAATAGTTATGTTAATGGAATAT
>CAYTKV010000039.1:2587-9199 GCA_964438545.1 Candidatus Woesearchaeota archaeon
TTAATGTTACTGGCTTCACAATTTATTCAGCTGAAGAAACCTCGGTTCAATCTTCGCCGGCGCCTTCTGGCGGCGGAGGCGGTGGAATCACAGAAGGCGGTGGGGGAATTACATTTACAGTTGAGCCTAAAGAAATTAGCATTGTTTTGATTCCAGGAGAAAAAGAAGAAAGGGAAATCAAAGTTAAAAATACAGGAAAAACGAATTTAACCATAGACATAAACATAACAGGAATTTCTGACATAGCGAGGTTAAATACCAATCAAATAACTCTTGAAGAAAGTGAGGAGAAGAGTGTACTTTTAACAATTATACCAAATGGGAATACAACATATGCCGGAAAAGTAATATTTACATCTAGAGGATTAAAAAAAGAAGTTCTTGTTTTAGTTAATACCAAAGATAAAAACGCTTTGTTTGACCTTTCTTTAATAATTCCTGATAGATACAGAGTTATCTCGCGGGGAGAAAATGTTAGGGCCTTTATTTCTATGTTCCAAGTTGGTGCTCCGATGGAAGTAGATGTTATAACTAATTACCTAATAAAAGATTTTGAAGGAAGTGCACTTTACTCTGAAAGCGAAACATTTAGTGTTTATGAAGCCAGAAGTTATACAAGAGAATTCTCAACAGCAAGATTGCATCCTGGAGATTATATTGCCGGAATTGAAATTATTTATCCAGAAGGATTCGCAACATCAAGTGCTCTTTTTACAATCTTAGAAGAACCTGAAAAAACCACACTTACATTTATAATTCTTGCAATGATAACTATTATTACAATTATGTATGCAATATTTAAATATAGAGTATGGAGAAAAAAATGAGAAAATACATCTTTTTATTAGTTGCTATTTTATTTATTTCATTAGCTAAAGCTGATTATTTTTTTAATCCGGATGTAATTAAGGTGTCTGTGAAAGAGGATGAAATTTCGGATATCCCTATCAATCCGGGTGTTATTAAGACTTCTGTTAAAGAAGGCGAAACTTTGATTATGCCTATAAATGTTTTCAACACAGGAGAAAAAGAAAAGTTAGAAATTAGTTATTTTTCAAAAAAAGACTTTATATCAACTGACAAAAAAGAATTAATACTTGATAAAAACGAAGCAGGAACTTTTAAAGTATCATTAAACAGTTCAAACCATCCTCTGGGAGTTTATGTTGGTAAAATAAATATTTCATCTAAGGAACGCTCTTATGAAATTCCATTAATATTTGAAATAGAAAGCAAAAAAGCATTGTTTGACGCATCTATTAGAGTTCTTCCTGCCTTTTCAGAAATTTCTCCTGGAGAGGAATTTAGGGCAGATGTAAGCATATACAATTTAAGAGCGGAAAAAAATGATGTTGTTTTAGAATTTTATGTAGAGGATTTGGATAATAACGTCATTATTTCTGAAATTCAGAATTTAAATGTTAATTCCCAGGTTCAGTTTACTAAATCCTTCTCTATTCCGAAAGATTTAGAGCCTGGCGATTATGCTTTTTATGTATATGCAAAACAAAATAATTCTATCGGAGTAAGTTCTATGCTTTTCAATGTCCATCAGACAAGTAAAGCTGCTGCATACGAAAATTACTATAAAATTATGGCTGTCATTATTATATTAGCCCTGACCATGGCGTTTATATTATTTAATCATTACTGGAGTAAGAGGTTTATGTTCAATATTAAAAAATTAAGTAAAAAACTTATTGGCATCAAAAAAATTAAATTTGGCGACATCAGAAAGAAAATAAGAGAATTGGAATATCGCAGAGATTTGTTGAAAAAAGCTTATGAAAATGGGTATATTAAAAGAAAATCCTATGAGGAAGGTTTAAAAAAGATTAGTATGGTTATTAAAGGCTTAAAGAAAAACTTATAAACAACGGATTTTATAGAGTAATATGCAAAAGAGGAAAAAAAGTCATAATCAAGCCAAGTCTAAGTCGGCACTTTCTGAGGCTATTAAGGATTTAGAAGTTGAAATCAAGACTTTATCTAAAGAGAAATCTGAATTAAAGGAGTCTTTGAGTAAAATTAGAGAGTTAGAAAAACAACAAGAGCAAAAGATAGCGAAGCTCGTTCAAAAAGAAGCAAGACTTAATCAGAAAAAAAGGAATTTCCAGAAAAAAATTGAAAAAATAAGTGAAGAACTAACTAGAATCTCAAAAATAAAATCTGAAATAGCTGATATTTAAAAGCCATTTTTTAAAGAAACGTTTATAAACAATATCACTCTAAAATTAAGATGGAAGAGGAAAAAATAAATAAAATTTCAACTTCGGAGTCTGGAGTATCTGGGCCGCGCCTGTTAAAACTATCAAAGATAGGGAACAGAGGAAAATGACTAATCGGACAAAATCGAAATCTGTTCTTTTTGAGGCCATCAAGGATTTAGAATATCAAATAAATAATTTATCTAAGGAGAGAGGTGAATTAAAAAAATCTCTAAATAAAGTTTCTTCCGCGATTAATATTGATAGAAAATTAGAAAAACAGTTACAACACAAGATAGCAAATCTTGTTGAAAAAGAAGCAGAACTCAATCAGCAAAAAAAGAATTTGCAGACAAAAATTGAAAAAATAAGCGATAGTCTCAGTAAAATATCAAAAATAAAGTCCGAAATGGCTGATGTATAGGTGCGGTGTTCTCTATTTCTTGTTTAACTTTTTATATTTCTTGCGAGTTATTATTTCTAGATAACATGAACTTCAGATAGTGGCAATCTTTATATAATTTGTAAGAGTAGACTGATTATGAAAAAGGCGAGATTTAACTTTTTTTTGATTGCGTTTTTTGTTGTATTTTTTATTGCACAATTCTCAATCGCATTAGCTATTTCTGTAGAACAACCTCAACTTGGACCTTTTAATGTGACCATAAGTATTGCTGGCTTGCCAAGTTTAATAATTATAAAGCCTAAAAACGAGACTTATTTTTCAAATAATTCTCTTATATTGGAAGTAACAAGCAACGCAGACAATTTATGGTTTAATATTGATAATGGAAACAATATAAGCTTCTTTAAGAATGAATCGCCATTTTTTAATGCACCCGAAGGCGCGCATATAATTAATATTTTCGCTAATAATACACACGGCATAAAAAAAACTAATGTTACATTTAATATTGATTTGAACAAATTTAGGGTTATCTATGATGAGTACAAAGGAGCTTTTAAAGGCCAGTCCACAAATTTTGATGAATTTTCTTTCGGAGAGATACAGAGTTTAAGTAATGTTATTCTTGAAAATACGCTCTATGGAAAAATTGAATTTAATCAAGCAATAAACATAACAAACGACGCTAATATAGCGGACAATGTGACTAACTTGGACTTGCACACGAATATCTCTTTTAACAGAATTGAGTTAGATTCTAATGTTTTGCCTAATTTTAATGTTGCCTCAACTTTGACTCTGTATAATTTAACTTTTACTAATCCAAGAATATTGAAAGATGGAATTGAATGTTCTTCTGGTGTTTGCACCAGGGTTAGTTATTCATCAGGAAATTTGGTATTTAATGTTAATCAGTTTTCAATTTATTCTGCTGCAGAAACTCCTCAAGAAGAAGCTCCTGGAGAAGCTCCTGGAGAAGAGAGAGAAGAAACTATTCCAATTATTAGTGGCAGATTTTTTGTTGATAAAGGAATAATTAGCGTCTCAATTAAGCAAGGAGAAACAAAAACTGAGCAATTTACAATAGAGAATTTAGGTTTAGAAGAGCTAAGAATAAAGATAAATTCAACTCTAGAAGATTTTTTGAAAATTAGCAAAAATGAATTTGTGTTAGCTCCAAAAGAAAAAGTTGTAATTTTATTAGAGCTTGCTACATCAGAAACAACTCTCCCTGATTTATATACAGGAAAGATTGTTGTTGAAAGCCAGAGAGAGAAAAAAGAAATTCTTGTTTTGATTGAAGTTGAATCTAAAGAGCCTTTATTCGATGTGAAAGCTAAAATATTAGAAGACTATCTGAAAATTTATCCTGGCGAGGAGCTTTTAGTTGAAATATCTTTGTTTAACTTGCAAAGGGTCGGCTTGGTTGACGTTTTGTTGAATTATGAAATAAGAGACTTTGATGGAAAGAAAATTTTAGAGAGTAGCGAAACTGTTGCTGTAGAAACGCAAACAAATTTCCTAAGGAAATTTGTCCTGCCTGAAGACGTAGAAGCTGGAAGCTATGTGTTTTATGTTAGCGCTATTTATGATGGACAAAAAGGGAGCAGCTCTGACAATTTTAAAATTAGAAAAAGGTCTTTAGCGCTTTTTATTTTTCTTATTCTCATAATTATTTTTTCGATTATGGCATTTATCTTATTTATTCTTTACAATAAAAGTAAAAAATTTAGGAAGAAAATTGAACTTCTTAAGAGCTTTAACCTGAGATAAACTTTAGGTTTTTTCATTCTTAATTTCGTTGTGCATCCAATTATAGCTATCATAATTTATCTATAGACGCGATAATAAGAAAAGAAAAAATATGATAAATCTCATTATCGCAGGTAATCAGCAAGAAAATATCAATTTTTACTTCATAAAGCTGAGCAATTACATAAAAGGCTTATAGAGGGCTTTGATTAACCACTTATTTTTGAGAGATTCAATTACTCGCAAAAATTGCCTGTCTTATCATTATCTTTATTTTTATATTTTATCGATTATATTATTAATAATTTAACTTTGCTATTTTTATTAGCAATCTTTATTGACAAACCTAAAAATTAGATTTTCTGGGTTTTTCCAAACTCTCTATATTTTAATAGCATATTTATAAAATATAGTAAATGAAAGAAATATTCTAAAAGAAGACGCGGATAATTTACCAAAAGTGTACGTCTTTCCCTTGTTAGTCAAGGCGCAAACGGTTAAATTTCAGCGTCCTTGACTATAATTATAGTAATTTTTAATTCCTTAGAAAAATGACTAATATCAATTCAGGGTTTCAAATTTAACAATCTTTAAATATTTAGCTGGAATAAAGTTCTTATGGAAAAGAGGATTTTTATTTTTTTGTCAGTGATTTTTTTGCTAATTGGTATAGCAAACTCTATAGCAATAAATGCGGTTACAGGAGATGCTGTTACTGGCGCACCAATACAACAAGATACAAATGTTACTATAACTATTGTCAGCGGAAATACCGCTCCTTTACTTTCCTCTATTAGCAATGAAATATTGGTTTGCGAAGGCAACAGTTTATCTCACAACTTTAACGCAACCGATGCAGACGGAGATAACTTAACCTTTGATATTTCTCCAAAAGATCCTTTTTTTGTCACTTCAGGAACCAGAGTGAATGCAACTCTTTTTAGCTCTGAGATATTTTCTGGAAATTTAGACAAAAATGATTCTGGAGGAGTTAATAATGGCTATAAAACCTATGAGGAAACAGTTAGCGTTAATGACGGCTCGTTTAGTGATTCAAAGCAAACAAATATAACTGTAATCGAAATAAACAATAAGCCTGTGATGGCAAATGTTAATAATCAGACAATTACATTAAGCGGCGGCAGTGGAAACTTATATTTAGAATTTAATGTTAGCGACACAGAAGACGGAAATAGAACTTCTGGGAATATTTCATTTAATATAACGTTTTTGTCAGGCAGTGCTATCTTTGGCATAAGCAACAACGGAGTTATAAACACGACCTTAAACTCTACTCATATTGGCAGTTATAATATAGAAGTTTGCGCAACTGATTCAGGCATAGACAATCCGCATCAAAATATAAGTCTTTGCGGGCAAAATGGTTTGAATAGCTCTGATTGCAAGAGATTTACTCTAAGCATCAGCGAGGAAACAGCAGCAATAAGCAGCGGAATTGAAAGCGGAGGAATTGGCGCGGGAGGAGCTTGTCTAGTAAAATGGGCTTGTCTTGATTGGAACGAATGTCAAAATGCTGATGAAGGTTTAGCCTCAGGAGAGCTTTCAGGAGAAAATTACAGAGCAATAAACTCTCAGTGTTTAGAAAACAACTGGAATGACGAATTTTGCGGATTTCAAACAAGAGAATGCAAGGATGTAAACAACTGCAATAGCTTATTAAATAAGCCAAATGAAATACAGGAATGTTACTATACAATAAATCCGACTTGTTTTGACGGCATTAAAAACTGTCATTCTGGCTCTTGCGAATTTCTTGTTGATTGCGGCGGGCCTTGCAATGCCTGCCCAACTTGTTCTGATAATATTAAGAATCAAGGAGAGGAAGGAGTTGATTGTGGAGGAGCATGCCCAAATGAATGTCCGAAATTAGCTCCTCCGGCGGAAGTTGAAAGCAAAACACTTTTATATTTATCAATTCTTTTTTTATTTTTAGTAATAATATTTTTGATGTTTAAAATACGTAGATTCATGCAAAAAAGTAAACTACACGCCATTAAAACTGCTTAAGCGTTGTTTGGTTGCTATGCTTATAAAATTCGTAATCAACAATCTCCCAATGTTTTTCTTGGCTATGTTCAATATGGAAACGAACAGCTTCGCTTGATGCCTGCCCAATGCTCCTAGATAATCACCAAAAATTTGTCATTATATTAAAATAAAAAAATATCAGAAATAGCTTAGATGATATGAGAATTCTAAAAGAAAAATAGTTCAAAGCCAGAGGCT
>CAYTKV010000040.1:0-9021 GCA_964438545.1 Candidatus Woesearchaeota archaeon
CACAATAAAGCTTAAAAACAATTTAAGCTTTTCGATTATAGAATTCTCATAGGAGTTTTCTCATTTGTCGAATGAACCTTATTTCTGGATGAGCAAAAGATTTTTTCAGATAACTTTAAAAAGTATTATTTGCAACAAATAAAATGGCATCAAGAGTCACAGTAATAATCGGAGTTGTTGTTTTAGCATTTGTCGCGATTTTTGCTTTTAAATTAACAGGAAAAGCGACCGCGGAACCTAGCAAATACGACGACTTTGCAAAATGTTTGGCTTCATCAGGAACAAAAATGTACGGCGCATATTGGTGCCCTCATTGCTCAAATCAAAAAAAACTTTTTGGGAGCAGCTGGAATTATGTGAATTATATTGAATGTGACGCCAGAGGGCAAAATGGAAATCCAGAACTATGCCAGAGAGAAGGAATCAGCGGATATCCAACTTGGATTTTTCCAGACGGAAGCAGAGCAAGCGGAGAATTATCCTTGAGAGAGTTGAGTGTAAGAAGCGGTTGCGCTTTAGCTGAGTGAAATTAGAAATAAAAGACGTGATAAATTATTAAATAGTATTTTTAATTTTAGTCTAGAATTTAAACTAAGGCGTTTTGAATTACCCGCATCTAGCTCTTAACATATTATTAATTGTCATTGTAAATGTAATAATTAGGCTATTTTTGGCGCTAAAAACTATAATCACCTAAAAATATTTAAAGAGGTCATCCATACTTTAAAATATGACATTAATAGACGTAATTCAAAAACCTTCTGTGATAGAATTTGAAGATAAGCATGCAATGAGAAATACTTTTTTTGGAGAGGAAGAATTAGATGGGGAAGAAATTAGGTGCAAAATTCCTGAATTGGATTTGGGAGAAAGAATAGTCTTAAACGCTTGGGGCTCTTGGGAAGTGTACCATTATGATGATTACAGGAGAAGGTTAGGAATTTATTCCGTTACCTCAAAAACAGGCAAAGAAAATCCTCATTATGTTTTAACAGAAGAGAAAAGATTTTCTCAACATAAATTGGTGCATGAAGTTTTATCAGGAAATTTTGCGCACATAACAGAAGATGCAGAAGGTTTGAAATACATCGCATTAGACCGTTATGGAAGACCCATTTCTGAAGATTAACCTTAATTAATGATTAATATAACAGTAGGGATTAAGAAAGTTTTGGTAGCATGTAATTAATCTTCATCGTCATCGAAATCGCTGTCTTCCTCATCAAATTCCGTAGGATCAGAGTCACAAACATTTCCCTTTCTGTCATTATCATAATTAAGCTGCTCTGGATTGTAATGCAAGGGGCAATTGTCACATAAGTCTGGAACATCATCTTCGTCAAGATCATCTTTTCCGCCTAACTCGCAAGGGAAAGCCAACATCTCCAATGACCTGAAAGAAACTTTCTTATTAACATTTAACAGATTTTCATGGATTATTTTATTTGTTTCTTTAATTTGTGATTGTTTTTTCTTATTTAGAATTGAATTGTCGCCTACTGCAAAAATTGCTGCCATCATCAATATAGCAAATACAATTAAAAGAAAAATCAATAAACCAACTTGCGCTTTTTTCGCTTTTTTCGCCGCCATTTTGTATGTAGTAATTTAGTAATGATAACCTAACCTTCACTTTTTAAATATTATTGTGATTGAGTTTGTAGGTTTTTGTGTTTGTGGTTCTGAAAAAGATTTAAGTATCTCCGAATGAAGTTTAGTATTTAAGAATTACTCCATAAAGTTTAAAAGCATTGTGGTTCTATTAGAACCATGAAGAAATTAGAAGTAGAACATAAAAAAAGGATAGTTATAGAGAGTTTTGTAGGATTTGTAAAAAGGAAGATAGTCCCCAATGGAACCAGCGCAAGAGTAAACAGCCCTAAAGAATATTTAGGAAAAGAAGCTTATTTAGTAATTCTTGACGATAAAAATGAAAAATAATTCTACCATGCTTGATAGGAAATTAATGATTAAAGGCTGAGTTGTTAATTTAATCGTTATACCCCGCCGCTCTGCTGCGGCTGGGTATGTTGATTTAAATTTTTCATATTGATTTTTCAGATTTACTTTTTTTAGTAATACTAAAAACATAACAATTCAAAACAAAAATGTTTATATAGTCTACTTTTGAGTATACTACTATGAAGTATACTAAAGAGCAAAAAAACAGTTTTAAAAATAGGAAGAGAGAGCTTAAGCTTTTTGAGCAGATTTATGAATCAGGGAAGCCAAAGCTTATAGTCTTCTACGGTAGAAGAAGAGTTGGAAAAACAGAGTTGCTCAAAGAATTCTTGAAAAAACATAAAGGAATTTACTTACTGGCAAGACAAGAGCCGGAGAAAGAGCAACTTGTTAAATTTAGCGCTCAAATTGCCGAATTTTTCAATGATGACTTGCTTAAAGTTAATCCATTAGTCAGCTGGGATGCTTTGTTCACATACCTATCCAAAAAGAAAGAGACGCTAATAATATTTGATGAATTTCCTTATACTGTACAAACCTCAAAAAAACTTCCTTCAGTTTTACAGGACTATTGGGATAACGAATTTTCTAAAAAAAAGTCTTTTATTGTTCTGTGCGGCAGCTCTATAAATATGATGGAAAGCTTATTAGGCCACAAAAGCCCTATTTACGGAAGAAGAACCGAGCAAATAATGCTGGAACCGCTGACATTCAGCGATGCTTGCCTGTTCTTCCCAAAAAAAATGCCTTTGAAAGACAAAATAATCTATTATTCTATAATAGGAGGAACTCCTGCATACCTTTTAGAGATTGACTTCAGGAGAAGCTTAGAAGATAACTTAAGAGATAATATTCTAAGAAAAAATAAGTTTTTATATCAAGATGTCATGTTTGTATTGAGAGAAGAATTAAAAGAGCCACGAAATTATTTTTCTATACTTGTTTCTTTATCCAAAGGAAACACAAAAATCAGCAGAATAGTTAACGATGTCGGCTTAGAAAAAACCTTTGTCAGCAAATATCTGAGCGTTTTAACAAGCCTTCAACTTGTTGAGAGAAGGGTTCCAATTACTGAAAGAAATTTCATGAAGTCAAGAAGGGGGCTTTATTTCATCAAAGACAATTATTTCAGGTTCTGGTTTAGGTTCGTTTTCCCGTACATAGAGTATGTAGAACAAGAAAGGCAAAACAATTTAATAAAGGAAATAATAATGCCCGAATTGAATTCTTTTGCAGGCAGGACATTTGAGGATATCGTTTTGTCTGAGATTGCAAAGAGTAAAAAATACAGGTCTTATCTTTTTGGAAGATGGTGGGATAACGAGCTTGAGTGCGATATAGTTGCTCTGGACAAAACAGCGAAGAAAATTATTATAGGAGAAGTAAAGTTCTCTGAAATCTCTAGAAAGGATATTAAGCATATTGAAGAATCATTGAGAGAAAAAGCTAAAAGAATAAATACCAACAGCTATAAAGAGAAGTTCTTGATAGTATGTTTAGATCATGAAGATTATAAAACAAGCACAGAGCTTGTTAAATTTAAGGACATGATTTAATAGAAAAGAGATTAAAGAATGAAAAACAAGAATTTCAAATTGGGTTTTGAGAGCAGACTGTTACAAAAAATTTGGCTTTTGAAAAAATACAATCAACAACAAAAAAGCTAAACCAATTTCATACCAATTTCATGAACACAAACAGAACAAAATTATTCTAATATGGTAAATATTTATAAAATAGGAATATTTAAATATAATGAAAAATTAAATATTTGGTGGCAAATACTAATACCATAACAATAAATATTGATGCAGAAGTTTTACAAAAATTAAAAAAGTTAGCAGAGGCTCAAAAACGAAAGAAAGGATTTCTAGGCAAGACAATTAGTGAAGCTACGAAACAATACCTGAAAGAAAAAGAGCAAGAGGAAATTGTTGAAAGACAACTGCTCATCTTAAAAACTGGATTCCACATGGGCAAAAATATAATTAAACACAGAAGTGAGTTATATGATAGACGATGAAGAAATTTCTTTGATAGACACAAATATTTTGATTTATGCAATAGATAATGACGAAAAACAAAAACAAAAGATAGCACGAGAAATTATTGAAAAATGTTGGAAAAAGGAAAAAATATATTGCCTTTCTGTACAAAATCTTTCTGAATTTTACGTTAATGCGACGAAATTCATAAAAAATCCGATATCTACAGATTATGCAAAATTAATTATTAGTGATATTTGTTCTTTTGATTATTTTAAAATTTTGGAAATAAAAAAAGATTCTATAAATAGCGCAGTAAATATCTCAATTAAATACGATATAGATTACTGGGATGCCCTAATCGCAGCAACAATGCAAGAAAATAATATTAATATAATTATTACGGAAAATACAAAAGATTTTAAAAAAATTCCTTGGATTAGAGTTATTAGTCCATTCAAGAGATAATTAAAACTATTTTTACACTGTTTTCATAAAATTATTTAATAAACAACCAAAAATAAAAATTTCTCGTCGGGAAAATTAAATTTATTTTTAAATTTTTCATATTGATTTTTCAGATTTACTTTTTTTCAGTAATACTAAAAACATAACACTAAAAAACGAAAATGTTTATATACGTATTGTTTTTGTATTTAGGCATGGATAATTTAATTATCAAAAAAATTCGTGATATAATCCGTGATAAAAATGCGAGAGTTAAATTAATATTTTTCTTGGTTTTGTTTACAATTATTGCTTCTGTTGCAGGGTTTGCTTATGTTGTGTTGGCTGCTCATACTTCAACCGTTTCATTGACACCGACAGGCAACTTATTGCCGAACACTGAAATTGACTTTACTCTAGCAATATCTAATACAGGTGGAGATCCGATAAGCGAAGTTAGAATTTATCATGATAGTGTTGATATAGATAATCCAAATGATTTTACAGATTATGATTGTGATTCTAAATCTGGTTGGAACGGACCCTTTCTGATTACTGGTTCTGAAGGGACCTATTGTTTATATGTTGCAAAGACTTCATCTGACAGAATTACTTCTGGCAATTCTACAGATTTCACATTTTCAGCCATGTCGCCTGAAACATCAAGCTGTAGAAACTTACATTTTGAATCCAGAGACATAAACAATTTCTGGCGGCCATTATATGATGATGCTTGTGTTGATGGAGAGCCTCCTGTAACTAAAAAAGAATATGGGGACCCAAACAAGCCTGTAGTATTTTATTTATATGATAGAATTCCGGTAAATGCACATTTCATAGCAATAGATACTCCTATTACTTTAACAGCAGAAGATTTTCCAACAAGCCATCCTTCTGAATTTAAAACATTCTTTATTGTAAAAGAATTATGTCTATCGGAAGATCCTGAAGAAGAATGCGATCAGGAAGAATGGGTGGGTTCAGAGGATTATGAAATATATCATGATTTGGATGCATGCGAAGACAACAACGATAATTGTTATGAAACATGGTGGAATGTTAAGACTGAACTAACTCCAGATTGGACGCTATATAAAGAACCATTTGTAATTCCACAAGAATCAATTCATAAAATATGCTTCTATTCTATCGATGAACTAGAAAATCAAGAAGAAATAAAATGTCAGATTGCAATTGTTGATGATACACCCCCAATATCAAAAAAAGAGCATGGAGAGCCCTTTATTGATTTATTTGAAAGTGAAGGGTTTGGTTGGGTAACTCAAGAAACACCAATATGGTTAAGTTGTCAAGATCAAGAGCCGCATCCTGTTGATCAGGAAACATTATACTGGAGATTTAGTCTTTATCCAAATGGATTTGAAAGTGAGCCAACTTATACTGATTGGTTTTCTGCTCCTTATACCGAATTTCCTGTTGAAGTACATTTCAAAGAAGACTCTTGGCATGATTTAGAATTTTACTGTGTTGATCATCTAGGAAATGACGAGAGAGAATTAATGAATGGAGAACCTCATAGACAATTATATATTGTAGATTCTGCTCCTCCAGAAATAACAAAAGAAATGTTTGGAAGTTGGTTAGGAGACTGTCCTCCAACAGAGGAAGGAGATAGATGTTATGTTGCTGATGATGGTTCAAGTGGTGTGACTATTTGGGTTAAAGACCCAGAACCTCATCCTGTAAATGATGTTTCATGTGAATATCAAGTTTGGTTAGATGGCCAAATAATTGATTCAGGCGGATTTAGCGAACACAAAAATATAACGTTCTTCAGAGATTCGACACACACATTAATAATATGGTGTGCTGATGCACTAGAAAATCCGGTTCATGATGAAGAAGAATTCCTAGTAGATTCAACGCCACCTGAAACTGAAAAAAAGATAGGCGAACCTCTTTTCACATGTGAAGATTGGTGCAGAGCAGAAGTTGGTTATGAAGGTCCAGGAGATGAATTTGAAGCATGCCTTGCAAACTCCTGCTTTTCAGGAAATTGGGACTGCGCATATGAATACAATGAATATGAAAACGGCAACGGCGAATACGATCATGAGATCATCTGCAGACAGCCAGAATGGATAAACTCAAGCACTCCTATTAATTTTTCTGCTGTTGATGAAAAAGTTGGCGTAGACAAAATATGGTATAGAAATGATCTTGCAGACGATTTGCCATCACAGACACAAACTCCAGATGATATATGTCAAAATCCTCAAATATTCTGTAATTCTGAATATATTCAACTTCCAGACACACCTTATGACGCTCCTGATAGTGCAGCATGTATCGAAAAAGCTCAAGCTATATGTGATGAAAAATTTGATAGAGGAACAGGCGGCTGGTTTGATTGTGTAGAGGAAATTGTTCATGACGATGATGAAGGCTGCGGTGCTGATAAAAACTGGAAGCTCTATCGTGGAACACCGATAACAAAAGACGAAGAATCTTGTCATGTTTTGCAGTGGTTCAGCGTTGACCATTTAGGAAATGTTGAAGATACAAATCTTAATTGCTTCTTTGTTGACAATACTCCTCCTGAATTTAACAAAACAATTAAGGAGCCGAAAGTAATACGAGAAGTACAGTGTGAGGAGCCAGAGAATGGTGAGAATGGTGATAATGGAAATGGACATAATTCTACGGGAGATCTAATACACAGCGTCAATTTCAGCACTGCCTGCCCTGGAGGATTGGGGGTTGGAATAGCGTTTGATGGTCAGAATTTGTGGTATTCGTGCCACACTTCAGGAACTAATCTTTATAGAGCTAATCCCTTGTCTGGAACTGTTACAGCTTCTTATAACATTCCTGTATCTGCATTAGATGCCTTGTCATATGACGCCACGCGTAATGTCATATGGGCTGCTGTTCCGAGCAATAATATTTATAGAATTGATTTAGATTCAAACAAAGATGTCGTTGGCACTAGCCTTTTAACAAGCGTTGCAGACTCATGCAGTATTATTGATGGTTTAGCCTTTGACGCAAGAAATGTTGCAGATCCAAGCGACGATGTATTTTATTATAGCGATGATTGCTTTACTACTGTTATCGGGGTTTATAACATGAGCGGAAATAGTGTTGAATCTATTCCTGTACCTGCAGGTTTCGGTGCTCATAATAGTGGTCTAGCCATAGGCGGGCAACTCCTATATGAAGTTGATTTGTTCAACAATAGAGCTGTCGTAGTTGATAAGACAACCAAAGTAGTTCAATTTAATTTCTCAACGGCTGTTCCAGGTGATCCAAACTTCCACGCTGAAGATGAAGAATGCGACACAAACACATTTGCAGGTCAAGGATTACATGTAATGTGGTCTGTAGAAGCATTTGAACCTAGACGTGCGCATGCATTCGAGATACCATTTGGAAGCTGCGGAATCGGCGGACAGCCTTCAGAGCCATCTGTATGCGAAGAAGAAATCTTCATAACACAACAAACACCAATACATCTAAGCTGTAATGATCCTGAGCCGCATCCAGTTGATCATGAAGTATTATATTGGAGAGATTACTTAGTAGGACAGCCTGTTCCAGAATGGACTATTGATGAAGATGGAGAAGCAACAATTTACAAGGAAGAAGACTCAAGACATATCTTAGAAGCATTCTGTGTTGATGCTCTTGGAAATGCTAATGAAGTTGATATAGAGGAGATTATAGTCGACACTCAAGCTCCTATTATAAATAAGACAATAGTGGGCCCTTCATTTGGAAATTGTCCACCAGAAGATGAAGACGATGTTTGTATAATTGATGGTGTAACAGAGATACACGTTAATGTAACAGACCCAGAGCCACATCCTGTTGGTGATGTAACATGTAGATGGGCTTATACAGTCGATGGCGGTCAACCAATATTTGGAGGTCAAGGATTAGGAAATAGCTTTGTTGTTAAGTTCCCGTTCCCAGAGGAATCAAGACATAACTTAATAATAGAATGTAGGGATGCGCTTGGGAATAGGGTGCATGATGAAGAAGTATTCATAGTAGACAAGACGCCTCCTGAAATTAAGAAAGAAATTGGTGAGCCTAAATTTAGTTGTGTAGCTTGGTGTGAAGCTGAAGGACTTAATGAAGAAGAATGTTTACAAATGTGTGAATTTAATGAAGAAACAGGAGAATGGTTCCCACAATGGATAAATTCCAGCACGCCAATCTGGGTTTCTGCATCTGATCAAGGACAGCATCCATCTGGCATGGATTCAGTATCATGGAGAATAACAAGAGTAGATGACGGAAACTGTAGAAGCATTGACCTTTGCCAAGAAACAAAAGGCTCTGGCGAATGGAATAGTGCAGAAGGTAATGAAGCACATTTTGAAGTAGATGAAGAATCATGCCACTTAATTGAAATCAGGGCAACAGATAATGTTAATAAAACATCAACGCACAAGCAATGCGTCTTTGTAGATAACACAGCTCCATTAACAAACAAGACAGTTGGTAAACCAAGCGACAGGTGGACGCCTGGAGAAAATGGCGATCCTGAAAGTAATTTCTATCCTGAAGCAAATGAGCTTTGTTGGAATGGCCAAGAGAATCAACTAGAATGCTGGGAAGTTACGACTATGACTCCAATAACGCTAGATTGCGAAGACCA
>CAYTKV010000041.1:0-4088 GCA_964438545.1 Candidatus Woesearchaeota archaeon
GATTTTATTCCGGTAATAAACACATTAAGAAAAAGATTCAAGAAAAAAGTTGGAAGTGGGTTTTAACCTTAATAAAGTAATTAGAAAACTAAATAACAGACAAAAATAAGGAAGCGTCAGTGCCATCCGAAGATGGCACCTCGCAAGTATTAATATATCCTATTCTTAGAAGTTTATAAAACTTTCGCGAGGTTTTTCCCAATTCAATTTTTTCTTTTTTCCTCCGATTGAGCATGATCGATTTTAATTTCCTCCGGCTTCAGCTATTATCTCGCCTTCCTTCCTCATAATCTTTTCAATCTTGAGTTCAGCATTTTCCAGCTCTTCATAACATTGTTTTATCAAATCAAGGCTTGTTTGATAATTTTCCATAGATTCTTTTAATGGAACATCACCTCTTTCCAATTTTCCAACAATCTCTTTAATTTTATCTAATTTATCTTCGAATGAGATTTCTTTCAATGTTCTATCCTTCGTATGTTTTTTTGACTTTGGCATCCACTTTACCTCTATGCAATATTATATTTATATCTTCCTCATCTTTTACATCTGAAGAACTTTTTAAGACTTCGCCTTTTTTCATGACAATGCTATACCCTCTTTCTAAAACCGATTTTGGATTTAAGGCAATTATCTTTGTTTCTGTCATTTCAAGGTTCTTTCTCTTCAAACTTGTAATTCTCTCTACGATGATTTGTAATTTATATCCGACTTGGTCTAATTCCCTATAGTTTGCATGGACAACCTCGAATGGCCTCTTAAACATTGGTCGGCTTACAATTTGTTTTAACTCTCTCTTAAACAGTTCTAGAACGTGAGAAATTGATTTTGTGCTTCTAATACTCAAATGATTAATCTGTCCGTAAACTTCTTTTATGTCTGGAACTGCTCTTTCTGCAGCGGTCGATGGAGTCGGTGCTCTATAATCAGCTACAAAATCCGCTATTGTGAAGTCTGTTTCATGTCCTATGGCTGAAATAATTGGAATTCTTGAGTTAAAAATCGCTCTCGCTACTTTTTCTTCATTAAAGCACCACAAATCTTCCAGAGAACCTCCGCCCCTTGCTAGTATCAACACATCAACGTCTTTAGATTCGTTGATTAGTTCTATAGACTCTATGATTGAGAAAGAGGCATCCTTGCCTTGCACAGCTGTAGGAACAATAACAACTTTGACTAATGGCCAACGTTTCTTTATTACATTTAGAATATCTTGCAATACAGCTCCCGAGGAAGATGTAATAATCCCGATAGTTTTAGGAAATTCAGGGATTGGCTTCTTATGTTGAATAGAAAATAAACCCTCTTTCTCCAGCTTATTCTTTAATTGAACAAAAGCTAAATGCAACGCTCCGAGTCCATCTGGTTGAGCTTCTTCAACAATTATGCTATACTCCCCTCTTGGCCCATAGACTTCTACATAACCCTTTAAGATTACATTCATTCCATCCTCTAGTTCAAAATCAATATTTTCTTTTGTTCTCCTGAACAAAACACATTTTATCTGAGTCTCTTCATCCTTCAGACTAAAAAATACGTGACCCGAAGAGTTATTTTTTAGATTTGACACTTCGCCTCTTACAAACAGATTGTTCAATTTTCTATCTTCTTCTAGAATTTTTTTTATATGTCTTGTAAGTTCTTTAACTGTTAAGATATCCATTGGAAAGTCCTTATGGTTTGTGATTAGTTCGGCATCGCTCTGCTCTTGAGAGGAATAATTATAGTCAAAATTGTTAACTATTTCAAGTATTTCTTTTCCGTAGAAGCTAACTTTCTTTTTCCCGATTCCCTTGACAGTTAATAATTCCTCTTCTGTTGCTGGCTTGTTGGTTGAAATTTCGGATAAAGCTCTATCGTGAAGGATAGTATAAGCAGGAGTATTTTTTTCTATTGAAAGATGCCTTCGCCAATCTCTTAGCTTTTCAAATAGCGTTTGCTTTGATTTAGTGTCTTGATTTGCTAATTGAGTTAGATTATTATTGTTTTGTAATTTTACAAATGCTAAAACGCATTTTATTTCACCATAACTAACCGATTCATCTAGCTGGCATTTTATTTCACTTAAGCTTCCTAAATCCTTCTCCTTAAGAACATCAAGTATTTTTTCTTTCTTTATCTGATCAACTATGTTATCTAAATCGACTAATCTTTTAAGTATCAATGTTTCAAAATGTGTATAGATAGTCGTTTCCTTTAAGTTTCTTATTTCTGCTATTTGCTTAATGGATTTGCCTTTTTTATAATAATTATGAGTTTTTTCTACTGTTTCAGAGATATTTATTGGTATTTTTGTAGTTGTCATTTATAGAATGATTATGAGGGCATATTTATTTCTTTCCTAACCTCAAATCCGCGTTGGGGATTTTCACATTCCTCAACTCACTGCCCCGCATGGGGGTTGGCGTTTTTATGTGTAAATGCCCCTGCAGAGCTTAGATCATTTTAGTACATCTATTTAGGGAGAGAATTAGGATATTATGAAAATATTTTTTTCGTATATAAATTAATCATCCTATTTTTTTCTTTATTTTTTCTATTTTTTTCTTCAATGTAGGAATATCCCTTTTTATTATAGCCCAAACAATATTTAAATCAACACCAAAATAATGATGAATTATTTTGTCTCTTGTACCCGCGATGTTTTTCCATTCAATTTCACCATGTTTATTCTTAAGAATTTTAGATATATTCTTTACAGCTTCCCCAATAATTTCTATTTCTCTTACTATCGCACTTTGTTTTAATCTATTCGAGATTAATTCTTCTTTGGAGAGATTCTTAGAGAAATTTTCTATTGCATTAATGCTCTCTAAAATATGCTTAATAAAAGCCAAATCATCTTTTTCATTCATATTATTCTTACCTCTCGACTTAAAATTTTATCCTTTAAGTAAGGGCTTATCCCATTATAACTCACTAAATCAACCCTTTTCTTTAACGCCTTTCTTAACTGAATTTCTAATCCCGCAAATTTAAATCCCATATTTTTTGTAGGTTCAATGAGAATGTCTATATCACTATTCTTTTTTGCCCCCCCTCTGGCATAACTTCCAAATATACCCGCTCTTTTTATCTTATTTTTCTTTAATATTTCTCTAATTTTCAGTATTATCTTATTCAACACTTTTAATTTTTTTTCAGGGTTTAATCTGCTATCGGCTTCTATCTCTTTTATTGATAATTGTGCCTTTGATAAGTCTTTCCCAAGATAAATCCTGATTTTCTTAAATTTCTTTCCATTTCTCGTACTTCTAACTCTATAAAAGTATCTTCTTCCAATTCTTTTCTTAACTTCGGTATACGTCATAGATTTTATACGGGCACAGTCTTTATAAATTTTTCTATGTGGACGTAAAGAATGGGATGCCCCTGCCGGGATTTGAACCCGGGTTCCGGCCGCGAAAGGGCCGTGTCCTTGGCCACTAGACTACAGGGGCATAAAGAGTTTTAGAAAAATTCTCTTTTAAACTTTCCTATTAAGGTTTACTTTACAAACAGGAAACAATGTTATCATGTTATGGTTCTTATATTATGCATCATCTCTAAGAAAAAATAAACATATTTGAATATTGCGTGTTTAATCATTAATGTTTTTTACATACTTTCTATTATCCAGGTTTTTGACAATTTATTTTCAACTCAGGATTTTATTTTCCTCTTCAAAAGAGTTTTCTTCTCCAAATATTTTCTTCTTTTTAAGAAGGAACAAGACAATTACAATAACAATAAGCACTGCAGAAATTACCCATAAAATTACTTGCCCAGTAAAAACTGGAGAAGTTTGAACTTCTGCTTCTGGAACAACAACAACATCAAAAATAGTATCAAATCCTGTGCCTAAGGCAACTCCCCCGCCAGCGCCGCTAGTTACTGACTCAAAAGTAACTGTTACTCTATACTTTGTGTCTAAGGGAACATCGCAAGGAATTTCTATATTTACAGGAACTTCTACACCCTTCACTCCAAACTCTAAAAAGTAGTTTTTATCTTTCATTGTTGCTATTCCGTTCCCATCTTTCAAAAAAGCCCTGACTGTTTCATCTTGCTCGCCAACCATATTTTGTAATCTCAGATTAACAGTCGTT
>CAYTKV010000041.1:4098-8791 GCA_964438545.1 Candidatus Woesearchaeota archaeon
TTTTTCACATGGAGATATTGCCAGAGGATTGCCTTTCCAGTAATCAGAGGCGACAGCAAATGCATTCACATTTCCAATTAAAAAAACAAAAATAAAGCAATTCAAAACAACAAGTATTATTTTATTTTTCATTTTATGTTGTTCCAATTATTCTCCATGCTCTTGTTGTTGAGTAGTTAGTTGCATATGTTCCTGAAGGTATGTTTGAGGGTATTGTTTGGAAGCAGTAATAAGTTTGCTCTTGTCCTGTTTGCCCATTGTTCGCTGTATGATTTCCTCTGGTGAGAATAGTATTTATAATTTGCGTGTCAGTTCCATTTGTTAAAAGTGTCGCAGTTGAGGGAGGACCACATTCCGCATTGCTTCCTGTATTATTTCCAACTGTCATGTTTCTAACATCTATAAAATTACTGCCAGAATAAAGATTAATAGCGTTTACAGTTATATTAGTAAAGTTATAATTTCCTGTGTTGTTGAGCAATGTTGGGTCATTATCTGAAGTTTTGTTTGTTGCCCCCGGAGCAGATTCGTTGAAAGTTATTTGATTTGGTGATATTTTAATTCCTTGTAATTGATTGAATCTAAAAGTTGTTGAAGTATTAAAAATAAATGTCTTGTTTCCTAAGTCTGTGCCTCCTGCGGTAATATTCCAAACAGCATTTTGATCGAAATACCACATGTCTATCGTGCAGGAAAAGTTTTTTGATGTCGCCGTATTTTGGTTTAAGTCTAAACAAGTTAGATTTTCTCTTAAAACTTCTCCAATTCTTGAGAAGTTTGCTCTAACGCTTGTTGTGTTTATATCGCTAGAGCCGTCTGCGTCATTGATATTAACTGTAAAATTTATTAAAACAAAGCTATCTTCTGTTGGATCAACGACTGTTCCAGCGATAGTGCTATTAAAAACAGTAACTGTAATAGCATTTGTCCCTGTCACAGTTACAGTAACATTTGTGTCTTGTTGAGTTGCTTTTCCTGTGACTTTTCCAAACAAATCTAAAATGCCCTTTGAAGCAAAATTTCCTATTAAAATAAACAACAAAAACACAAATATGATTATAAATATCTCGTTTCTCATATTCTCTCTTTTATAATTAAACTTAGTTTAGAGAGAGAAAACTGTTTATAAATGTTTTTTTAGTGTAAAAGTAGTTTTAGGAATTGGTCTAGTAGATAAAATGCCAAAAGAACTCATTAATCATCTAAAGGCTTACGAGGCAACGTATAAAATATATAGGATTATGGCCTAATCATACAACACAGCAGTCATAATATTTGTGTAGTCATTTAAGAGATTTTAGAGTTGGGAATTAAAGGAGAATTTCTTATTGAGAAATAGATTCTTTGATTGTATTCCTAATTAACTTTATACTTTCTTTGAAAATCTTCTCTTCAGAGTAATTCCTTTTAACCCACTTTTCAGCTTTCTCAGACATTTTTTTGTAATATTCTGTGTCATCAAATTTTAAAATTTCTTTAACCCATTTATTAACATCACCTTTATCCAATAAAATTCCTCCTTCATCAATAGTTTCTTTTAATCCGCCTACATTGCTTCCAACAACAGGAATTCCATTTATCATTGCTTCCATAGCAACTCTTCCAAATGCCTCTTCCCATTGAGAAGGCATAAGTAAAAGCCGAACTCTCTTATAAATAACTTTTACATCGTCTTCTGGTTTTAAAATTTCAACATTATGGCAATCTTTAAAATCAACGTAATCAGGTAAAGAACCATCAAATTTTGAGCCCTCCGATTCACTTACTCTTTTTACATATTTTTTTGAAAAATTATTAGGATAAGAATCTTCTTTTAGAGATGACCAACCAAGCGCCGCTCCAAATTTTTTATTGGGTAATTGTTTTGCTACCTTCCGGAAGACTTCTCCGCCTTTTCTTACTAGAGGATTAAACATAAAAATATATTCATTATTTATTGGATTAAATTCTTTATCTGAAATTATATATTTTTTTGTTTCCACTAATGGTTGTATGATGTGTGCTTTCCTGTTCCACTTTTCTTTAATGTAATTTTTAATATATTTAGATGTCGCAATAAGGGCGGTTGGTGAATGGTCTGAACTTTTACTTAAATCTAACTCTAAAGGTATTTTACAAACTCTCATTATTGAAGGAATATTATGTTTTTTTGCTAATTTTAAGGTAACATCGCTCCACATTAGTTGAGTAAGAATTACATTTGGTTTAAAATCCAAAATATAGCTTTCTATTTCCTTAATTCTTGTGTTGTGTTTTACAGTTTGAATCTTTATTTTATTAAATAAATTGTTCTTTTTTGTTTTTTCATATCTGGAATCAGTTATAACAATAATTTTCCAGTCAAGCTTCTCATTAAGTTGTTTAAGAAGGCTATACATGCTTATTTCAGCCCCCCCATGGGACGGGAGATACATTCCACAAATATACATTATTCTCATTTTAATTCCTCCAAGACTACTTCGCTTAAATCAGGATAACTGTTGAACTTATCTAAAACTTGTTTAAATGCGCTATAATCTAAATCTGCCTCTTGCAATTTTTCATTTATTAAATTAGAAAGTTTTGATGCTTTCTCAAAAGGAAAAAATACTTTTCCTATTCCTAATTCTTCTAATTTTAATGCGCGAATTTCTTGGTTATCGATAACTCTCTCTCCTGGAATTAGAATGACTTCCTTTTTGTAATTAATTAAATCTAACATTGTGAAATAGCCTGCTTCAGAAATTATTACTTTAGAGGAAGACATCATACTGCCAAAATTTTTTGTCCATGTAATGGTTTTAATATTTTCATGAATTATATTCCACTTTGAATTTCCTTTTATTATTGTAATTTTAATATCTTTATTTTTACTAATTACTTTTTTTAATGCTGAAAAAGTTTTTTTCAAAAATAGTTTTGAAGAAGGTCTACCTCCACCACCACAAGCAACTAAAACATCACTTTTCTCGGTACTTGTTATTTCTTTTCTTGCAATTTTAAGAGGATTCACTAAGCTTTCATTTGACATCGCTTTGTCATGAAATGAAGGATCATAGAGAGTAATGACTTTGTCAAATGTATTATATGCTCCATTTTGTTTAAGAGCTAATCTATAAGTATCCCTAATTGGATAACTAAGAAGAATGGTTTTGATGTTATTATTTTTGAACTTCTTAACGAGATCTAAATCGAAAAATGTTGAAAATATGGCGCATCCAATATTATTCTTTCTTACAAATTCATAAATTTGATCCCTTTTATTACACCGACACATTCCGCCAATTGTATAATTAGCATGAGGGATTTTCCTAAGATTTTTTACCTTTACTTTATGATTTACGTCAAAATTCTTTGAAAATGGCATATCTGATAGGATAATTACTTGCTTATTTTTTTGTGATAAGAAATTAGCCAGCGAAGTAATTATCTTTCCATGCCCCATTGTTCCTCCTGAATTTAGAGATATAATTAAAAAACGGTTCATTTTATTTTCTCAAAATTCTCTTTGATATCATTTATGCTACGTATCACCGTCACGTTAACTTTATGTTTTATATCATTAACTTTTATTTCACCAATCTCGTATTTCCTGATTTTTTGGGTAATTATAGATATTTTCCATTTTTGAGGTATTTCAAACTCTTTTTTTAATACAGCATATGTTTCAATAGTTGAGCCTTTGTATCGTTTGTAAGGTCTGTCATACAAACCAAACCGTCGGATTACTATGTCGCCAGCAAAATAAATTTCTTTACTTGCACTATCTAATTTTTCAAGCACATGTTTCTTGGCGATATTCTTGATTTCATCCTGATTTTCATAAATATGCCTTTTTGGTTTAATGTATGTTATATGATTAGAATCATTTATTGTCTTAATCTCCCATTTTCCTTTAGAAAACTCTAAAATATTAATGCAGACGTTATCTTGTTTAATACTAAGAAAATTATCTTTTTCTCTTCGTTGAGATAAATTAATCAATATAGAATTGACGCCGGAATGGGTTATTATTGCTATTGTTCCTTTTTCCTTTTCCAAGTCTTCTAAGAAAGATTTTACTCTCTTAACCAAATCCCAGATATTTTCCCCTCCAAATGGCCTTATTTCATATTTTGACATTCCTAAATTCAATAGCCTTTTATATTCTTCAATCCACTTTTCTGAAGAGGGATCTGCCTCGCCAGAATCATATTCTCTTAGTCTTTGGTCTTTGATTATTGGAATTCCTATAGTATTACTTAAAATTTCTGCTGTTTGCAATGCTCTTTTAAGATCGCTTGAGAATAACTTAGCAAATTTAATTTCTTTTAGTTCTTGAGCTAGCTTTTCACTCTGTTTAAATCCTAAATCATTTAAAGCAGTTTCATTTGGCTGTCCCAATTCCTTGCCTTGCTTATTAAAATCAGTTTCCCCATGCCTTATGAGATATATTTTTAATACCATTTTAATTAATGAATTTACTACTTTAAGTTATTTATCATTCATACCTCCTCAAAGTTTCAAATACTTTTCTGCCCCAGATTAAACTCTGATTCCTTCCATCCCAATCTATATCGTCGAATACGTAAGGATGTCCTTCGCTTTTACAATCGCTATATCTATTTTGAAAATCTTGACATTCGCATTTCCATCCAGAAATATTTGTTACTTTATACTTCTTATCAGAGCTTTGTGAAGGCACTAAAAATTCTTCTTCACTTACTGCTATTGG
>CAYTKV010000042.1:0-631 GCA_964438545.1 Candidatus Woesearchaeota archaeon
AAATCCGATAGATGCTCGGACTGTATACATTGATTTCTGCAACGTAAGCTGTTGCTGGAGCGTCTTTTATCGGGCAAGGCAAAGCAACCAAATTTTTACATGTGGTTAATATCCGTTCTAGATCTCCCATTTTTAGAGAACATCCGATAAGTATCTGAGGATTTATTTTTTCTATAACTGAATCTGACTCTCTAATTCCCGTAGACGACTGTTTTTTTGAAACTGTAAAAACCTTTCGTTAGTTCGTTTGAACTTATGCTTAAAGTTTTTATTGGTGCTTGAAAATTTTAGCTAAGGGACGGAGAAAATTGGAGATATTCTGAGGCAAGTTGCAAGAGGCCGAAAACTAGGAGATAAAAACCAATCGCCCAGCGTAATAGTTTGGGCCATATTAATATGACTAAGCCAAGTATTATTGCTAATATTGCAGAAATGGTAATTGATATTGCCGCCATTTTGATATTGAGATTCTTTATTTCTCTAAAAAAGAAAAGGTCATTGCAGCCAAGAACATGAGAAAAATAAAATTAATAAAGAAAAAAATAGGGCGTTGCTATTTCTTTAGTTCCATTACTCCAATTGCGCCTATGGCTATGACGGCGATCCAGTTTGCTATGCCTCCAGGCAGAGT
>CAYTKV010000042.1:641-7560 GCA_964438545.1 Candidatus Woesearchaeota archaeon
AAGCCACATTAATGCAACCACTAAAAATAGCCATCCGTTTATATTTTGCATTTTCTTATGAACCTCCTTTCACATCTCCTTTGGCATTATAGAACATAAGCTTTTGGGGTTTATATAGGTTTCCCTCTCGAATTTTTTAGTTTTGAATTTTATTTAAAGAATTTTATTTAAAACTTATGATTTTTAGGGTGTTTAAACAGCTAACTGCATCATTAACGACAAAGCGGTGTTTAAGTTGCTTAAACAGCTGTTTAAAAATTGAACTGGGGTGTTTAAACAGCCTTTGACAGTAATTTTAAACTTAATTTTTTATTGCTTTTCCTTTCCTTTTTTTATGACTGATTTAACTTTTGTCGAGGGAAATATTTAAATAGTTAAGAATTTATGTTAATTTATGTTTGGCTGGTTTTCGAGAAAAAGGATAAATGAGCTTGAGAAAAAAGCTCAAGATGGCTTTTCTACTGTGAGAAGTGACATGGGCAAAATCACGAGGTGGATAAAACACCTTGACCGCCAAGATAAACAGCTTGCTGATGTTTTTTTGTCTTTGAAACAGGAATTATCGACGATGAAAGACGAGATAAATTCTTTGAGAGAGGGTCTTAATGTTATCAACGAAGGCGAAAAAAACAAACAGCTGTTCAAGAAATTGCCTGTTTTTGGCAAACAAACAGCTGTTGGGGCTGTTCAAACAGCTGTTCAAACAGCTGTTCAAACAGGTAATTTTTTTGATATTTTGAAAAAATTAACAAGTAATGAGAGGTTGCTCGTGTTTACTCTTTTGAATAGTGAAATGAAATTAAGTTATGAAGATTTGGCGTTACTTTTAGGAAAAGAGAGATCTACGATTCGTGGGCAAATAAATTCGATAAAACAAAAAAGTGCTGATTTGATAGAAGAAATCACAGAGAAAAACGGAAAAAAGAGAGTTTACATACCTGAAAAACTCAAACAAAAACTGCAGAAATATGCGAAAGTGAGGGTTAGCAAGAAAGAAAAAAGGACTGAGAAGAACAGAAAATGAAAGGAAGATGAAAAAGTGAGGAGAAAAAAAGAACGAGAAATGTAGAAAAATGAGAGTTAGATAGCCTAGCAAAGAGAAAAATATTAAAATTAAACGAAGTTTATAATTATTAAAGCGAATATTTAAGGGTGTAAAGGCCAATAAAAGGAAAATAGAAGGTTAAGAAGAATTTCTCCAGAAGTTATTCGTTTAAAGAGAAAACTATATAAAACTCATCTAAAGTTCTCTTAATTGCAAAAGTGTTTGCAACGAGGCTATCCTTTTTATATCGGGAGAAATGGAAAGTATGACTTTCTTATTCCCGACTTTTTCTTTGTTTATGGGAATTCCTTTTCTAGTTATTTTTTGTATATGATCTCTCATGGAAGACTCTGAGAGTCCTAGTTTATTTGCCATGAGCGGATAATCAACAATTTTTCCTTCTTCTTCTAGCTGATAAATGGTCGAAAAAACCAGCATTTCTTTTTCGGTGAGCTTCTTGAATTTTGCTCTTAGTTCTTTTTTTATGTTGTCTAATGACTCTAAAACTTCTGACACCTTTTCTATTTTGGATATCTTATCTTGTGCGAACTTTTTGATTTGTCTGTCTGTCTGTCTGTCTGTCTGTCTGTCTGTCTGAACCCCTTGGTTTCCTGTGGAAAACACTAAATTCTGGTTCTTTAAGGCTTGGGAGGCATATATATCTGTCGGAATTTTTTGTTCATTTGTCTTATTTTTAATTTTTTCTGTCTGTTTAAAAGTTCTCTTTAATTTTTTAATTTCGTTTGATATTTTTTCTAACTGAGATTTCAACTCTGCAATATCTTCTTTTACCTTAAAAAAAGCTTCTTTTATTCTTTTATTTTTCATAGATAATGATAAATTGCTGAATTATAAAAAGTTATGTGTTTTAAAGTGAAAATTTGGGATTGTCTTGATGCTTTTTGTATACTTCAAAGGCTTGATTTGAAAGACGCCAGCGTTGTCTTTTTAGATACTCGTTTCCTTTGGGATTCATATTTATCTCTACTACTAAATCCCTTGATTTTAATTCTAAAAGCAGAAATTTTGTAAACTCTTCGTCTCTGGCTATCTCTTGGGCAATTTTATTTGTGAATGTCGATGCCGGTGAAATACTAAAAAGATAATGCAGTATTTGCTCTTGAATCTTTATTTTCTTTTCTTGAGATATTCTTGGCATTTTTATGTAAAGAAAGAAGTTTATTTAAAGATTGAGGGTTTTGATTAAATAATTATTTTGTCATCTAATTATATTCTAAAAACCAATAATTAATAAAAACTCTTATTCCTAGACTTATGGATGGCTATAAAAACTGAACTTGAAGAATTGGCTGCTGATTCAATTCCAGAAAATGCTAGGCCTCTAGGAGAACCAGTAGTTCTTGACTTTATGTTTATGATGGGATCTGACAGAGAAGAGATAAAAAGAGAGTGTAAAAAAATAATTCAAGGGAGACACCATAGAGAAGCGAATGCTTATGTTCTCGGAGAAGGTTCGATAACTAGGGGTATAAGCGGATTTGATCCTTTTGACACAGCACACTATGCCGTACAGTATTATCAATTTATCTGAATATATCACTAAAAAATAAAAATTATTAAAAATAAAAAACATTGAGAAGATTTATGACAAGAACAAAAAAGAGTGCTTTAGAAAGATGGACTGCTGAAACTCTTCCTGAAAATGTAAGACCATTAAAAGGACCGAAATTAATAAAGTATGGTAGCGTTGCTGAAGAAGATGCGATGTTAGAACGACTCCCAGAACAAGAGAAAAATAGAAGAGTCAAGATGGTACTTACGAACGAAGAAGTAGAAATACTACTACGAAGAAAAATTTTGAGAAGGGCTCCAGAAAGGGCGCGCGGTTATGTTGAAGGAGAAGAACATATCGATTTTACAAAGCATTGTTTTTTTCGCTCAGTTCAATACTACGGATAAAAAAGTAATTGTGCCTCAAATAACATTCTTCAGTCAGGACAAAGAATTAAATATGAGTTTCTTGGAAAGAGATTATGGAAGGAAAGATAGAATATGCGAAGCAATCAGGAAGCGAGGAAACTGAAAGAATTTTAAATCCTTTAGTCGAAGAATGGTTCTTTAGCAAATTTAAAGAATTTTCCTTGACACAGCTTTATGGTGTTAAACATATTCGTGATAGGAAAAATATTCTAATATCTGCTCCAACTGGTGGGACAAAAACGCTTACTGCATTTTTGAGCATTTTGAATTATTTGGTTGAGCTTAGTCTAAGGAATGAACTAGAAGATAAGGTTTATGTTGTTTACACGAGTCCTTTGAAAGCATTGGCTAGCGACATTACCGTCAATCTTATTGAGCCTTTGAAAGAAATAAAGGAATTGGCAAAGACAAAGGGTTTTGAAATGCAGGAAATAAGGGTCGGCTTGCGAACAGGAGACACGAGCACAGAGGAAAGGCAGAAAATGCTTAAGAAGCCACCACACATCCTTGTTTGTACCCCTGAGACATTAGCGATTGTTTTAACTAGCGTAAAATTTGTCGAAAAATTGAAAAATCTAGAGTTTGTTATAGTTGATGAAATCCATGCTTTAACAAATAAAAGAGGTGTTTATTTGTCTCTCACGCTGGAAAGATTATGTGAAATGAATCTTCTAGACCCAGTTAGAATAGGGCTTAGTGCTACAATCTCTCCACTTGAAGAAATTGCTAAATTTCTTGTTGGAGAAGGCAGAGATTGTTCAATTGCTGATGTTAAATTAGAAAAAGATATAGAAATTGATTTAGATTTTCCAGGAAAGGAAATATTGGAAGCAGAAACACAAGAGAGTCAGGGAGAGCTTTATAATATTTTAGACAAGATAATAGAAAAGCATAAAACAACTTTAATTTTTACAAATACTAGAAATGCGACTGAAAGGGTCGTGCATCATCTTAGCGAACGTTTTCCCAAAAAGTATCTTGGATTAATAGGCGCGCATCATAGTTCTATGAGCAAAGAAAGAAGATTTAGCATAGAAGATAGGTTAAGGAGGGGGGAATTGAAGGTTGTTGTTTCGAGCACAAGCTTGGAGCTTGGAATTGATATCGGAAGCATCGATTTTGTTGTGCTGTTGAGATCTCCTAAGGGAGTTGCGAGAGCTTTGCAAAGAATCGGGAGAGCAGGGCACAAACTGCATGAAAATCCGAAAGGAATGTTCATGGTTCTTGATAGGGATGACTTAGTTGAATGCGGCTTACTAATGAAAGGAGTGGTTGAAAGAAAAATTGACAAGGCGGATATTCCGAAAAATGCTCTTGATGTTTTGGCTCAGCAAGTTTACGGAATGGCGATAAATAAGGTTTGGGAAGTTGATGAAATGTTAAAATTAATAAGAAGAAGTTATTGTTATGCTAATTTAACTAAGGAAGATTTCTTTTCTATAATAAGTTATTTGGCAGGGGATTATGCATTGGAGCATAGAAATGTTTATGCGAAAATCTGGTATGACTCTAAGGAAAAGAAAATTGGGAAGAAGGGAAAATTAGCTAGAGTTATTTATATGACTAATTTAGGAACAATTCCTGACGAAAGCCATGTGAAAGTTGTAATTTCTAATCCAAGAGAAAGAAAGGGGAATCAAGTTGGGAATATTGACGAGGGTTTTTTAGAAAGAATGAAAAGAGGTGATATATTTGTTCTTGGCGGACAGAAATATCAGTATTTGTATTCGCGAGGAATGACTGCCTTTGTAAAAGCAGGCATAACAAAAAACCCCACAATCCCTAGTTGGTTTTCAGAAATGTTGCCTTTGAGCTTTGATGTTGCTTTAGATATAGGAAAATTTAGAAAGCTTGCGAAAGAAAGATTAAGAAATAAAGAAGAGTGTGTGAAATTTATTGAATCTTACTTATATTGCAAAAGGCATATTGCAAAGATTATTTATGATTACTTCAAAGAACAAAATGATTTTTCTGAAATTCCAGACGAGAAAACCATTGTTATAGAGAAATTCAAACAGGAAAAAGAATATCTTTTATTTCATGCGCTTTATGGAAGGCGCGTTAATGATGCTTTGTCCAGGGCTTATGCATTCGCTGCTGCAAGACTCAAACATAGAGACATAGAAATAGGAGTTAATGATAACGGGTTTTTCATTGCTGGAGAGAACTTAGATGAGAATAAAATAATAAAATTCGTAAAGAGCAGTAATTTAAAAGAGATATTGAAAGAAGCGGTTGAGAGAACTGATGTTTTGAAGAGAAGATTTAGGCATTGCGCCGCGAGAAGTTTAATGATTTTGAGAAGCTACAAAGGAAGAGAAAAATCAGCTGGCAAGCAACAGGTTCATTCTGAATTTTTGTATAGTGCTGTAAAAAAAATAAGTGGCGAGTTTCCTATTTTGCGAGAAGCAAGAAGAGAGGTCATGGAAGATTTAATGGATGTAAAAAACGCACAACAAGTTTTAAAATGGCTTGAAGAAGAAAAAGTTAAAATAAAATTTGTTAGATTGCCAATTGTCTCGCCATTTGGCTTAAACTTAATGATTCAAGGAAGAAGTGATTTAATAAAAATGGAAGCGAGAGCAGAATTTTTAAAAAGAATGCATGAACTGCATCTAAAGATTATTGGGAGCAGGTAGAAGTAAGATTTTTTAATGATGCCCTTATTAGAGATTGGGCTAGGTGAGGGGACGATACAAAAAAAGTAGTTTTTGCTTTACATAATTGACATAACTGCCATTATGGTTTATAATCTCTTTTACGACAACACTGAACAAGCTTTTAATACTCCCATGATGTTACCTACATTTTTGAAAATCACAATAAATACAAGTTGTCTAACACGAAATAAGATATATTTTTAGATAGCGTATCTTAATCCTGTTAATACGCATTATTAACAATGTTTTTAAATTATAATCTGTTAATAAAACAATGGTTATTGAAACTCTTAGCCTTGAGGCTTTGCTTGATTATTTAGATAGTTATGAAGAAAGAATTCCTCTGAATCTGTTAAAGAGCAATTTAAGGGCTTTGGCTCTTAAGCCAGAAGAAATAGAAAGGTATAAATATTTTTCTGATGAAAATTATCAGCGCAATTTAATAAGGGAAGGAAATGTTTATCATGCTTTGTTGTTGTGTTGGCTTCCAGGACAAAGAAGTCCTATCCATGATCACAAAGGCTCGAGTTGCGGAGTTAGGGTAATAGAAGGAGTTGGAATGGAAACAGTATTCGCTCAAACAGAAGAAGGATTAGTTTATCCGTATAACTCTATGCCAAGAAGAGAAAAAGAGGTTTTTGGCTCACAAGACCTGGATATTCATCAAATGTCTAATTTGCAAGCAAGTGGTAAAAATCTAATAACCTTGCATGTTTATTCGCCTCCTTTATTGAATATGGGAGTTTATTCTTTAACAGACTCAAGAGTGAGAGAGTGCGAAGACCCTATTGTCAAAGTAGAGTTTTTACAGGGCGCGGGGATTTAGATGGAAGAAATATGAGATATTTCGATTATTCTGCTTTGCTTCAAACAATATCAATAACCCTTTCTTTCAATCTTTTATGTAATTTATGTGTATTTGCACATTTTGAGTAGGCTTGCCAACCTTCAAAACTTTTTATTAGTTCCTTAAACCATATTTTTCCTTCCTCAAAAAGATTAATTTTTCTTTCCATATTTTTAATATTTCTTTTTCTTAGAAGTTTGAAATAATGAAAATTCCTAAAACCGATAAAGTCAACACCGCGAGATAATTGAATAATTCTTGATTTTTCAGGATGCAACTCTAATTTTAACTTTTCTCTCAGAAAATTATTAATTTGTTCTTTCCAAATTTCTAATTGTTGTTTTGAACTATGCAACAAAACAAAGTCATCAACATACCTTATATAATATTTTGCTTTTAATTCATGTTTAACAAAATAATCCAGCT
>CAYTKV010000042.1:7570-8779 GCA_964438545.1 Candidatus Woesearchaeota archaeon
TCATTAAGATAGACATTTGCGAAAAATTGGGATGTTAAATTTCCTAAAGGCATTCCTTTTTCAGATATTGCTCTCTCTCTCTCTCTTCACTTCAGAGTTCGCTTTAACTATTTGGCCTACTAGCCAATTTACTTTTTCATCTTCTATTTTTCTTCGAATTATTTTTAATAAAATTTCATGATTCACTTCTTGAAAATAATTCCTTATGTCTGCTTTTAGGCAATATGCCTCTTTTGTAAAGTTCTTTGTGATTTTTCTTCTAAAAATTTCAAATCTTTTTATTGTGAATGACGTTCCTTTGCCTTTTCTATTTGCACAAGAATCATAAATAAAACTTTTATCGAAAATTGGTTCTAAAATATTAACGAGCGCGTGATGAATAATTCTGTCTCTAAAATCAGATTTTGAGATTTTTCTCGTTTTGGGATCTCTCAAAATAAAAGTTTGCAAAGGCGAGTGTTTGTAAGTAAGCATTAGTAATTCTATTCTTAAATCTGTTAAGTTTTGCTCTAAATCTTTTTCAAATTCTATAACATATGGTTTTTTTGTCTTTCCTTTTCTTGCTTTTTGGTAAGCTAAAAGCAGATTATTAAAATCGTAGATTTTCGGATATAGGTTTTTGTAGGTTTTCATGATTAAACCTCGGCCTAAGACCATTCCACGCGCCCTGTAGTTGCAGTAAAGGTCCCTGTAGCTGCCGCCGACGTTGGAATCGCCAGGAAGCCTAAGCAACCAACCAAAGTAGCAGATATACCAATTACCACCTCTGCTTCATATTTCTGCTTTTTGGCATACTTAATGTTGCAGTTGAATTTTACTGGCTTTCAAAGAAAGCACGAATATATCTGCATGTGGCCTCTGTCTCTCAACTTAAAATTGAGAGCGGCCGAGGCTTAAATAATCAGTAAACTTGGTTTTTATTCTTTTCTTAAATCTTCAAGAAACTCTTTAAATTTTGCTAACTCTAATTCTAATCTGCTTATTCTTTTTAATTCAGAGCTTAATTGCTTGGAAGTATACGGCAATTTCATTTGAGAACTTTTACCTTCTTTTCTCGGGCGCGCACCCTCTTTAAGGGTGTTCTCAAACACCCCACGCGCCCTGAGGTTGCAGTCAAGGCTCCTGTCGCTGCCGTTGACGTTGGAATCGTTAGGAAGCCTCCTATGAGAATTCTATAATCGAAAAGCTTAAATTGTTTTTAAGCTTTAT
>CAYTKV010000043.1:0-8743 GCA_964438545.1 Candidatus Woesearchaeota archaeon
AAAATTTATCTTGCTGAAAAACGGCAATTGTATTACTCTGGGGCAGGTCATTTCTATAAGACAGCCATTTTGCAGATTGCAATTTTCATCACAAGTGTCTGCAATCCAGACCTCTCTTTTTAATGAGCTTTCTGTACAACCTTGGTCCAAAACAGTTGTAATTCTGCATATAAATCCCTCTAAGAGATCATAAACTAATTCGCATGAAGAAGTCGCGTTATTCCAAAGACAACGTTGATTATAAGTGTTTAATCTAGTTTTGCTGTCTAAATCTAATCTGCCCCAGCACTTATTACATAAATCTTTTTTAAATTCTTCTATATCTGAATATTCATCAGGAAGTTGGCCAGCAACGCTCTCAAAATCCAAGCAATTAAAAGATTCAATGCCAAGAAGATTTCCGCTGGAATCTTCAATAATGCTATCACAGAGATTGTTTCCAGAGAAGGTGCAAGAAGTCGTGTTAAATTTGCATTCATTAGCATTTCCTGGCGGATAACAATATAATGTTCCGCCATCATAGCCCAATCCGATTGTTCTGCAATCATTGTTGTTTAAGTCTGTTAAGTCGCAATCTTCACTTCGTTGATTAATTTTATTATCTCCGCAATTTGCTTCTACGCTAGTTATTGCGCCGTCGCATGCAACATCGACTGATTTACAGCCATCATCATTGCAATCTCTAAAACCATCCTTATCGTTGTCTATGCCGTCATCGCATTCTCCATGACTAGCAAGAGCAGTAGAAGAAAACAAAATAATAAAGAATATGAAAATTAATAAATCGGTAATTGCACTCTTTTTTATTGACTCAAAAACCATTTTATTCATCTAAACTAAACAAATATATAAAGATAACTGACTCTCGTATCTGCGTAAGCAGACTAAAAATTGTATAACGAAGGCTGATTTAACTTTCCCAAACTTTAGCAAATCCATTTTTATTGACACATTATTAAATTTATTTGTTTTACTGTTATTACTTCAATTCTTCTTCCATAAAAAAATCTTTATTTTTCTTGGGGAGAATTCTATTGAATTTAAAGTTGCGGCAACGACTCTTTCTCCAGCAAAAATCTCTTTATCAATCGGATAGGGCTCTAAAGAGCATATTTTATTTAAGTCGCATATCCTAACAGCGTGTTCTAGGTTGTAGACTTCAATTCTTGGCTCTACAAAACTCCTTAGCTCTTGTATAATCTGCGCATTTTCAGGATCACTATAATCTTCACTGGTGTTATAATCAAGTATCTTTTGTCTGAAATTTTTGTTTTCTCCAATTTCTTCCAGAAGCGGAGAAACAAGATAACTTATATCTTTTCCTGCCGTTCTAGTTTCTCTTTGCGCTCTAACGATTATCAAAACGCTAAATATTAGTATAATCGCAATACTTGCTTCAACTATCCTAATAAATCCTTTTTTGTTTACCATATTAAAATTGTTAAATCAGCAAACTCCAACCTTTGATTTTTTCTCATGACCTCAACCTTCAATGTTTCTGTAAAAACATCTGTATTCTCTCTGATTTGTTTCTTTGCTTCAATAATTTCTCCGCTAGAAAAAGTCAATGAAAAGCCAAAGTCTGTTCTGCCCGGCAAATTGAAACTTTCTTTTAGGCCATCGTAATCTTCATGATAGGTTTTGTTCAATTCTAAAATTCTCTCTTCAAGAATTATTTTCTTTTTGCGGTAAGAAGAAATTGTGTAAAAGCTTTCATTCAGCCTAGGATCGCCTATGGTGTTAACTCCTCCTAAGTCAAGAGGCTGAAATGCTTCACTAATTCTTATAATAATAAAATCACCGTCTCGCCATTGCTCATTGTTTAGTACATATACGATATCTTTTTCTGTTGAATTACAGCCTTCGAAACCGGCACCGATTTTTGCCTTTAAGATATTGCCGTCGATATCTTCAACAACAGGATTTACATCGCCGATATCACAAATTCCGGAAAGATTGATTGCAACAGTTTTCTCCCAAGGAGAATTGTCTCTTTCTATGGCTCCGTTTTCATTATTAATCCTAACCGAAAAACTATCAATTCTAGCACTCGCATTCCCAAGAATTTCTCTTATGGCATAACTTGAAGAAACATCCACAAATCTTTCGGTGTCTACAGGACTAAAAAAATACAACCCAAAAGCCAACGCACTAGCAAATAATAAAAAAGACAATATCATTTCTACATGGCTCAATCCTCTCTTTCTCATAATTAAAGTTAAATTAAGAGATTTATATAAGTTTTCTAATTATCGTTCTGTTGAAAAATTCCCCAGATTAAATTGATAAACCTAGGGAAGAAGAGACATATTGCAAGGCATTTTCCATTGATAATATGAAATAATGATTTGACAGGTCATCTAATCACCCAAATTCCGCAAATTGGCCAATTAATACGAACTTTTTGACTTTCCAAAGTTGTTTTATCGTCGGTAATGAATAAGAATTGATAAAAAAGTTAATCACTACATATTATTATCATAACATTTGTCGTCGTTAGATTAATAAAAATACCTTATTTTTTAGTCACTATGCTAAATTTTTATCGTCAATATCTTTTATGAAAAAAATAGAAAAATGTTACTTTGCGGAAGTCAGGTTAATCAATGATGATATAGAGAACTGCGTTAATTGCATGACATTTTGTACGCAGTTCTCTAATGGACAACTGCCGAAATTATGTCACCTAAACAATGCAGTTATCCATATGTAGTGAGTAATTAATGTTTTTTAATATAGGCAATTAGAGATTTCCAACCAAACCCATACTGCATATTAAAGAATATTTAAATAGTAAAAATTATTACGCTTTATTAATTCTTCATAATGAAACAAAGAAAATATAAGTCAAAAGAAGAATTAATAAAGAAAATAAAAGAAAAGAGAGAATTATCTGGAATTTCAGACAAAGTTGTAAAGGAAGAATTAGAAAAGTATATTAAAAAATATGGAATTAGTGCGCAAGAGTTTCCTAAAAAACAGGCAAAAGTAATTGTTAAGTCTATCAGAACAGAATTAAGAAAACTTGTTGGAAGATTTAATTTGTCAAAAAAGGACAAGTTAAAGTTATTAGAAAAAAATTCCTTAATGAAATTATTAAAATCACATTCTTCAACAGCAGAAAGATTAGATTTTTATCCTGAGTTAATTAAATTCCTTAAGAATCTAAAAATAAAATCACTGCTTGATTTAGGATGCGGTTTAAATCCTATCGCCCTATCTTCACATTTGCCGAACCTAAGGTATTACGCCTCAGACGTAAACGAGTTTGAATTGTCCCTGATTGAGACTTTTTTTAGAAAGAACAATATACATGGAAAAGCTTTTTTTTATGATTTAAGAAAAATAAAAAATGATTTGCCCAGAGCAGACTTGTGTTTAATTTTTAAGGTTCTTGATGTTATAGCAGAAAAAAAGCATAGGAGCGAACTAGCAGAAAGCATAATAAGAAACATAAAATGTAAATCCTTTCTCGTAAGCTTTTCAACAAAAAAATTATCCGGAAGAAGAATGAATTCTCCAAAAAGAATTTGGTTTGAGAGTCTCTTATATAAGCTTAATTTAAAGTTTGATAAATTTAGCAGCGAAAATGAAGTATTTTATTTTTTTAAAATGAAGTGAATTATAAAGAAAAATATTTCTTATGAAAAAGATGATATGTTTTGTCTTTAATTATCAAAAACAGTATTCAATTGTTGCGATAGACAAATGACGGCTTTGATTAACCCATATTTTTAAGAAATTTAATCACCTTAGGAAAATTGCCTGTCTTATCATTATCTTTATTTTTATATTTTATCAACGATGTTATTAATTGTCTAACTTCGCTATTTTTATTAGCAATCTTTATTGACAAGCCTAAAAATTAGATTTTCTGGGTTTTTCCAAACTCTCAAATAATTAAACCATTCGGTATGGAAATCTTTTTTAGGTTAAGCAATTAATTAATAAAATATTTTATTTATGATGTCTCTGTCTAGAGGAATTATCTTAAAAAAGCTATTAAACAGGCGCAGGAGGGGTAATAAACAAGTTGGCTCCTGTAGATGTTAAAAATGCAGTTATCATCAAAATAAACGAGTGTTTTATGCCTTTCTTTATACTGCCCTCGCTTATTTTTCCTATTATCAAACCAACAAAAAAACCTTGAGCCAAGAGCAGATAAATAAACGGCCTTGTGAAATCTTCGGCAGAATAAGAGCTTTTCTGACTTTCTATATCTCTCTCAAAACTTTGCAAGTTTCCTGATGCGAATCCTGGCAAACCGCTTATTCCGGTAGTTAGTGGCAAAATCTTGAACTGCATCACAACAATTATTCCTATGAAAATAAAAAATATTATATATCCTTGGATGGCAAGACTGTAAATTGCAGAATTTTTTTCTTTCTTCAATTTTTCGACTTCCGATATTGATTTTGCCGTGGATTCTAAAATATAATCAATTTCGCCGCCGGCTCTTTCGGCTTCTCTTATTAAGGCTGTTGCTCTTTTTATCATCGGGACATTTATGTCGGTTGCAAATGTTTGCATCGCCTCGTACACAGGAATTCCCAGTTCTATTTGGTTTGCTAATTTCTTAATATAATCGCTTAACTCACCATAATTTTTATTTTTCGCGTTGATGATAGCCTTGCTTACAGGTGTTCCGGTGGCAACACTCTCTGCCAAGCTTCTGGAAAACTCAAGAAACATATCATTAATTTTTTGTTCTCTTTTACTTTCAAACGCCACACCCATAACAAAAGGAAGAAGAGCTATTCCAACTCCAAGCCCTAGCAAGAATAAGAACATCCTTTCCTCCTCTAAGAAAAGAATAACGTCTCCTAAAATAATTAGGATTCCCGCAATCATTCCTAGCCAATGCATCTTTTTCAGTCCCATTTTTCTAGCATCCTAAACTAACTCTTCTAATAACAAAATCATCATGATTATTAATACAATCCTTTTTAAAAATGTAACCAAAAACCCTATTATATTTGGGAAGTTAATTTTTTATTGCAACCATTTCTCTAGTATCCTGGCTGGCTCACCTGAAGGAACAAAAGAAAAAACACATTTAAGACAGCTATGATTAGCACTGATAATAAACCCAATTGGAATGAGGTAAAGCCAACATAGAGTCCTGAAACTAGCATCATTATAATCAGAAGCAAGAACACCATGGGAGCAGCTATAACAAGGCTTATATAAATGTCAAGAAAAGTCTCAACTAGTTTAGTGTATTTGTCTCTTTCTAATTTGTAGCTAAGCAACAAACTTTCGGCTCTCTTTTCAAAAAAGTCTTTCAAACTTGCCCCCGAAGTCATGCTGACAGAAACTCCTGAGAACAATTCTGATAATTTCTCGCTTGGAGCAGTTTTTGCGGCGTTATTCAGAGCAGTAACGAGATCATAACCATAAAGATTAATCTGATTTAGAACCTTTCTTACTTCTTTTCTTAAGTAAGGATATTCTTTACCTAATCCTACTATCTTAAATATCTCGCTAGGTTCTATGCCAGAGCCAGCTATAGCGCTCATGTGTATTACCGCAAATGGCAGTTCTTGGTCTATTTTATTCTTTATCGATTTTTTTTCAGTCGCAGGATAGTAATAAGTAGCTAAAAATATTAGAGCTGGTAACGCCACAGGAATCCAAACAATTTTTAGCATTCTGGCTAAATAGCTTCCTGCATAAAAAGAGACAAAGGGCAACACAAAAGAAACATCAAAAAATAAAAGAAACACAGCCAATAATATTGAAAATATTATTGAAATGAATAAAGAGAATAGAATCATTGCAACATAAGACTCGAAAAGGATATCAATATTTGCTTTTCTTAGCGACACAGAAAGCGATTTGAAATGTCCTTTTTTTATAAGATTGGTAGCAGATTCTAAAAAAAGTTTGTTTGCTAGCTTTAAATAGCCCCTTGCCCCTTTGTACTCTTCATACTTTTCTTTTTTTTCAGCTTCTCTCTTCTTTAATTTTTTAATGAACTTTTCGTTTATTGCCAACTCTCTTAAAAATCTTTTCTTGTCCCCGCTTTTAAGAACAACTTCTAAATGTGTGTCAATTCTTTTTGTTTTAATTTTCTCTAAATTTTTTACTATTTTTTTTTCTGCCGGAATTTCTGCTTGAGCTGGAAGAAGCTGCGCCAAGGTTATATTTCTCAAAAGCGCTGGTACCGAACTGTTTATTATCTTTATGCTCTGCAATAGAGAAGTTATCGCACCGCCCAACAATCTTCTTTCGACTTCGTCGGCATAATAAATTCTTCTAAAATAGTTAACTATTTCTCTTAGCATTCCTATTTCTGCGTCTATGTTCTTTTGCAATTCTTCTATCATAGGGTATTATCTATCTCCCTTTGTAAAGTTAGAATCTCGCTCTTAGCAATTGCTATTTCTTCTGCATTTCCTTTCATAACTGCTTTTTCTAATTTGTTTGTGCTTTCCTTAATAGCAATCAAAAGCTGAGCCAGAATTGTAATCTTGTCCTCTTCCATTTACTTAAAAACTAAAACAGATTTAAATATCTTTCAATTGCTCAATACTCTTCAGTTATCGGCAGATACTCGATTTACAAAGTTTTTGTAGCGATAGAAATGCAATACACAAAAAATTAGCAGTTAGATGAAATAAGAATTAGTATAATTAATTTTGATAATTGCCGTCGATAACAATAACAATCTGTGACATAAAAACTATTTAATGATGAATCAAAGTGCGCTCTTTTGGTGTTATTTATTGCAGTAAAGTAAAAGATAACTTCACATATGCCGAAGATTTAACAGTATCCAATTGCTCTTTTCATGGTGAAATTTTGCCAGAATGATTTGGTAACTTCATAGAGATTTGGTGAGCAATATCAATAAATCTTAAGTACCTGGATTTGTTATTGGTTGTCTTAATATTTCCTAGAAATTAAAAGATTTGATCAACGTTGTTTTTATTCCGTTATCCAGCGACCTTATATTTTCTTAAGACGGCCTCTGGATTCTTATAATACTGATTAATTACTCTTCCGACATCATCAAATTCAACAATTCCTTTTTTATATAATCCATATAGCAACCTCGCTCTAATCTGCATGTCCCTTTGTAGTTGTATTAGCGTAATCCCTGTTCTGGCCGATATTTTTTCAAAAACCTTGCTTTGCTTCTTATAAAAAAAAACATCTCTTCTTGGGTCCCACACAAAAGGCGTGTTTATCAGAGCAGTACCATCTTTGTTTACCCTGACTATTTCAACAATTTCTCTAATTTTTCTTGTCTCGCGTTTTTTTACTACAGCATGAGTTGCAATCGCTACACAATCCAAGGAATTAACTAAAGTTGGAGATAAATTAATAGGCGGAGTTTGTAATCTTCTGATTAAAGTATCGACAGAGTCCGCATGAATGGTGCTCAATGAGCTGTGCCCAGAGGCCATTCCTTGAAACAATACAAAGGCTTCTTTTCCTCTGACTTCTCCGACAATTAAATAATCTGGATTTTGTCTGAAAGAACTTTTTAGAATTTGGAACAAATCTACCTCGCCAATCTTCCCAATTCCTATGGATGTTCTTGCAACAGAAGGCAACCAGTTTTCTCTCGGCAAATTAATCTCGCGCGTGTCCTCGATGCTCACGACTCTTGCTTCTGGCGGTATGAAAAATGCAAGAGCGTTGAGCAAAGTCGTTTTGCCGCTGGCAGTGCCTCCGCTAACGAGAATATTGGCTTTGTTTTCTAATAAAACCCAAAAATAAGCCAGCATTTCTGGGCTTAATGTGTTCATAGCAATTAATTGGACAGGGGTCCAAGGAACTTTTGTGAATTTTCTGATGGTAAAAGTTGGTCCGCGAGAAGAAACATCTTTCGTATATGTTGCGTTTACACGGCTGCCGTCGGGTAAAGTCCCGTCAAGCAAAGGCTGAGCGTAAGAAACATATCTCCCAGATCTCTGAGCGAGTTTTTCAATAAAGCTAGCTAATTTTTCTATGTCATTAAAGATGATATTGGTTCTTAAATTTCTGTAAATTCTGTGAATAACGAATAATGGAGTATTTAGGCCATTACATTCTATGTCTTCTATAAAATAATCTCTTAACAAAGGATCAATTTCATTCAAACCGATAAAGTTTCTAAAAAGGTAATAAAACATTTTTTTGTAGCTGTAGGAAGATATTTTAATGTTTAATTCATTGATTAAGAGTTTTGCTGTTTTGTCGATGTAACTGGAGGTAGCTTCCTGAGTTTTTTCTACTGCCACATTAACATTAACTATCTCGAGCATCGCGCTTTCAATTTTTACTAGAGCTTCTTTCTCATAATCTTCTAGAATTGGCTCTTCCACTTCATAAACTAGCTCTCCTAAATTTTCATCCCAGTAAATATGCGCAGAGGCATATGGCGGAATCAACATGTATCTAATATTAATGTGCCTCTTGTCAAGCAACTTAGGAAGTTGGGGAACTATTGGATTTAGATTAATTTGCACAACCATAAAAGATTTAGAATAAATATTTATTTAAAGTTATCTTATTCAGCTTAAAATAATGTTCTTTGGATTTAGAAGATTTCGAAACTTTTTATTAAGCCTGCTCTATGTTTATAACCAATTTATTGTTATCAATGCGCCCTCTGTTTTCTATGGAAATACTATAGGGCGTAGAAGAAGGATTAAATTTCTTTGTTTCATCTTTTCCGCCAAAAGTGAGATTTGCTTTTTCTTGGTAATTAAGAATTAGTCTCACACTACTTGATCTGGCTTTTTCCTCTGAT
>CAYTKV010000044.1:0-5498 GCA_964438545.1 Candidatus Woesearchaeota archaeon
AGCCTCTGGCTTTGAACTATTTTTCTTTTAGAATTCTCATATCATCTAAGCTATTACGTTTTAAAAAAATAATGAGAACGAAAATTCTATCCAATTAAATACATTTAATATAGAAACTCAGGTACGGCAATGTTATCTTCAGTTTGTCTATCAGATTTTCTATAATTTCTATAAACAATATAAAACGCCACTCTAAACCTCGCAAGACATATTACATATTACACCCTATCGAAATATCGTAAACTTTATTCAATAATTTTTCAAAATTCCTTGATTTGTTTTAATATATCATTCTTGAATTAATTGCCTATTGCCTGAGAGCACCTTTAATTTAAGCTTTTAATTCTTCTTTCTTCCTTTGCACTTTCTCTTTTGGCTTGTCTTGCTCTGAAAATATTTCAGCCAAAGATTTTTTACCTTCCTTTAAAACATTTAAATTAAGTTGAACTGTTTTTTCGAAAATTGTTTTTCCTCTCACTGTTTTTCTTAGTCTCAGGCCTTTGGATTTAGGAATTCTTTTTTTGTTTCCTTTTGGGCGCTTATGCATGCCCCACCCCTTTACCAATAAAACTCTTTTTAAGCCAATACCTTCAACATCCTTTGACATCGGAAAGCCAGCGAAATCGCTTCCTCCAGTAATTTCTAATTCATAACCTTCTAGCTCATGCCTTATTTCTTTTCCGTCGAATCTATCGCCAATTGATTTTCCTGATAAAATTTCTGTTTCTAGTTCAAGTTTCCAGCTTTTTCCTTTGTTTGAGATGTTTAATTTTAACACCATCTCACTAGTTGAAAAATAGAGTTTTTAAAAGTTTGTTCTCTTGTCCTCATTTTCCCCAATTATAGTTCTTTTTCCTTTTTATTTCCGCTATTTCTTCTAGGATCCTTAATTCATTAAAAGAAAGCAAATCTTTATTTTGCTTGAATTTTTTAAAGTTATTGGGCATTATTTCACTATACAAGAACTTAGTATCTTTTAATTTTCTTTCAAAATTAACTCTAGGGAGAGAAATTGCGATTTCTTGCCCCTCTAGCGCCTCTTTTATAGACTCTTTCTCATGTTGCATAGACCTCACCGAAGAAATTTTCTCATTGTTTTCATTAATCAATTCCATGCCTAATTTCAGCTTGCCCCCAAAAACTCTCACTCCAAAAATAGCAGGATTAGAGTTTCTGAACAAAAATTGCGACAAAATTTCTAGTTTACAGACTGTAGCAAGTTCCATCAGTCTTTCTCTTTCGATATTCTTTTGTCTCTGATTTCTCCATTCTTCCAATTCTTCGATTAATTTATAAATTACATCGTTTGTTATTAATTTGACATTTCCTATACTGATTTCTTCTTCAACACCAACATTAAAACCCAACACAACAGCATTTAAAGGGCTTAACTCTAGATTTGCTTTTGCTGTTATTATATCTGCTTTATTTATTTTTCCGATGCCTGCCTTAACAATCCTCATGTTCTCTTGTTTAAGTAAAATAAACAAAGCCTCTAAGCTTCCTAGGGAATCGGCTTTTATTATGATGCCTTCTTGATCAAGTTTGATTGTTTGAGAAATTTCCTTTTTAAAATCCTTTTTAATTTTTTCTAAATCATTATTTATCTTCTGGAAAGGCATTCCCGGCAATATATTCTCTTTATCAGCCAAATGCATTCTAATTCCTGTTGCTGCAACTACTTTTTTGACGTTTTTGTATTTGCGCGACAAAGGCTCGATCTCTTCTATTGCTCTAATTTTAGAAATTACAACATCATCAAAACTCGCAATGGCTATTTCATCGCCTTCTTCCAAAATACCATCATAAAGAATTGCCTCAGTGTACTCTAAAGTTTTTTCTTTTTTAATTTCTAATATCACTCCCTTCGCACTTTTTCCTATAACCAATTTATCTTTCAAGAATTTTTGCGAGAGACCACATAAAACAAGTAAGAGATCTGATATGCCCTCCTTTGTTTTTGCTGAGCAAGGTACTATCGCAACTTTTTTTGCGAAATCAGAAACATTAAAATAAAGATCTGACTCGAAGCCGTGTGATAATAAAGCGCCTTGAAAAGTCAGCAACAATTCTTCAAATTGCTGTCTTACATTGATTGGTTGGATTTCTATAGACTCCTTTAATGTGTTATCTAAGTTAGTTTGCCATCCTGAGATGGAGTCTATTTTATTCAATGCAACTAAGAAAGGCGTTTTGTGCATTTTTAAGATCTGTAAAACTTCTGCAGTTTGCGGTTTTATTCCTTCTTTAATGCTGACAACTAAGATAACCAAATCTGCTAAACTTCCCCCTCTTTTTCTTAAATTGGTGAAAGCTGCATGACCCGGAGTGTCAATGAATAAAAATCCGGGAATTTCAATTTTAATTCCCTTTTTTTCAATTATGGGACAAGCATTTTTTATTTGAGCGTATGGAAATTTTGTGAATGAAATTTTTTGTGTAATGCCCCCGGCCTCCTGCTCTTGAATAGAAGTAGAACTAAAACAATCCAAAATGCTTGTTTTGCCGTGGTCTACATGCCCGGCCACAGTAACAATTGGCTGTCTTATTTTCTTATCCTTGTTTTCCATATTAAATTTATAAAAGGCTAATTTAAAAAGCTTGGTAAATTTCTTAGTTATAGCGAAAGACTTATACTTGCCATATAATATCATTGGTTAACAATGACCTATCAAATCGTTATTGATGGTTAAAAATTACGGTCGCTTACTATAGCTATTATGATGTCCCATAAAAAGCTTTATTAACTATTTACCTTATTTGAGTATGAGGCCATTTACTCAAATAATCCTTACTAGGGAACAAAGAGATAAGCTAAAAGAAAATCTCAAACCTACGACACAATACAGATTCATTCAGAGAGTGAATGTTATCCTGCTTGCAGAAAAAGAATTAAACAATAAAAAAATAGCAAGTAAAGTAGGCTTATCTGTTGTTGCAGTTTCTCATTGGAGAACAAGATATGCAAAGAAAGGAATTGAAGGATTAAATGATTTACCCCGCTCAGGAAAACCTTGCATATATGGGCACGATGACAGATTAAAAATCATAAATGTTGCATGCAAACCGCCTTCTCTTAAAACAAGATGGACAGTAAGAGAGTTATCAAAGAAAACAAAAATTAGTAAATCTCATTTACATAGAATAATGCATGAATTGGACTTAAAGCCACACCAGTTTAGAATGTGGCTTTTTAGTAATGACCCAAAATTTGAAGAAAAACAAGCAGATATTGTGGGCTTATATATCAACCCGCCTAAAAATGCTTTCGTCGTCTGTCTCGACGAGAAAACAGGATTGCAAGCTACTTCCGCACTCCATAAAAAACTACCCATGGTTATTGGAAGAGTAGAGAGAAGAGAATTTGGGTATAAGAGACATGGCGTGCTCGCACTTTACGCGGCACTAAAAGTTCATGAAGGAAAAATATTTGGGAAAACTAAAAAGAAACACACACATGTAGGATTTTTATCTTTTGTAAGAGAGATTTATAGAAAATGGGGAAGAAAAAAAGAACTACATTTTGTTATAGACAATTTCTCTGCTCACAAAACTGATGAGGTAAATAAATGGCTTGAAAGTCATAAGAGAGTTCATTTTCATTTTACACCAACTCACGCCTCTTGGTTGAACCAAATTGAATTATGGTTCAGTATCCTTACAAGGCAATTACTTTCAAAAAAAGATTTTAAGTCAATAAAAGATTTGACAAAACAAGTTCTAAAGTTTATAGAAGAATACAACAAGAATTCAAAACCCTTTGCTTGGACATACTCGGGAAAACCACTAAAAATTAATTAAGGATTTATAGGGACTGTGTATTATACCAAAAATAAAACAAAAATATTTAAAAAGATTGTATCTTAAGTATTATCATAAAAAGAGAAGGAAAACAATGAAGTCACAAACAATATATTTTATCATTATTATGACCGTAGTTATATTTATCTCATCTTTCGTATCTGCCGGCATTGGTGAGTGGTTCGGAAAGATTTTTGGCAAAGAGCCAAAACTTGCGCCTTTTAATGTTAGCGTTCAAGTTGGTAATAATATTCCGCAAATAATTTTTGTGAGCAGCATAGGAATAGTACAACCATTGCAAGATACTTTTGTTAGCGTTTCTTTCAACTTCACTGCATTTGACCAAGACGGAGAAACTAATTTAAATGACAACACAGCTCAAGCAAGATTTAATTACACAGGAGAGGCGTTAAGAGAAAATCTAACTTGCATTCCTATCGTAGGCGAAAGCACTTCAACAACGCAAAATTATTCCTGTACAATAGACATGTGGTATTTTGACATAAATGGAGACTGGACAATAAATGCAACAATTCAAGACAATAACGGAGCAAAGACAGAAAATTCAACGACAACATTTACTTATAACTCGTTAAGCGGGAATGACTTTTCTCCAAAAGGATTGCAATGGCAAACGTTGGCTGTTGCAGATAAGAATATAACAGCAACAGAACCAATGTCAATCAACAACACAGGAAACAACGCATATGGCACAATAAGCATAACCGCAATCAATTTATTAGGACAAGAAGACACGACTAAGACTATTTTTGCTGGAAACTTCACAGTTGATATAGACACCGGAGGTTCTCCGCCTGCGGAATGTAACGGCGCAATACCTCAAAACAATACCGCAGTTACGGTTCCTTCAGCTACTTTGCCAAGAGGAAATCATTCCATTAATGATGAATCAACAGGAAAAGAAAAATTATATTTCTGCATCACAGCTATTAATGAAGATTTGTCACCACAAATATATTCAACCTTAAATTCTAGCTCATGGAATCTAGCTTTAACTTAAAAAATGAAAAATGAATATAAAATAAATATAAGGAAAAAAAAGATTATTTTAGTTAGTCTCTTAGTCTTAACTTTAGTTTCTCTCGCAAGTTCAGTTAAAGCATTTGCAGTTGGATCTCCTTGCGACACAAAAAATTGTTATTGGGAAGGCAGGCCTTTGGTATTATCTGCAGGAGAAAGCAGAGATTTGATTTTTGTTTTGCAAAATAATGTTGGAGGGAATGATGTAAGACTAAATGCAGAAGTTGTTAATGGAAGCGAAGTTGCTAGTTTTACCGATTTGAGCTTAGAGTATTTTCTTCCTTTTGGAACAGAAAATGTTAATGCCCGCATGAGAATAACCATTCCAACGAATGCAGAAACTGGAAAAGAGTACGCAGTAAGTGTTAAATTCAAAGAGATTGCTCTCACAGAAGGCGATACAGTTCAATTTGGTGGAGTAATAGGAAAATCATTTTCAGTTTTGGTTGGAGAAGGTGAAGAACCACTGCAAGAAATTGCACAAGAAGAAACAGAAGAAGGCAAGGCAAGCGGGGCTCTGATAGTTACATTCATGATATTAATTATTGTCTTAATTGCCGTTGGAATTGTGATTGTTTTAATCCAAAAAGGCAAGATAAAAAGGTCGGAGATTAATAAGCCAATACGCCATCAAGAAGATACATAAAGAGAAACCA